>JAUSNJ010000111.1 GCA_030645355.1 Rhodoferax sp.
TCGTGGTCCACACCAAAGGCCACGCACTCACCCACCATGCGGGTTGCATACAGCACTTCCTCTACTTCCGTCGGGCTGACGCGGTAACCCGATGTCTTCATCATTTCATCGCGCCTGCCTATAAAGTAGAGAAATCCCTCCTCATCCTGGCGCACGTTGTCGCCTGAAAATACTGCGTATTCCGGTAACTGCAGTCCAGGCTGGCGCCCGGGCGCATCCGATGCCAGCAGCTTGTACCGCTCCGCGGTCTTTTCGGCGTCGTTCCAATAGCCCATGCCCACCAGGGCGCCCCGGTGGACCAACTCGCCGGGCTCATGTGGCGCGCACGGCGAACCGTCTTCGCGCAATACCAGAATCTCGGCATTCGGAATGGCTTTGCCAATCGAGTCTGGCCGACGGTCTACCTCTTCCGGCGGCAAATACGTCGATCGGAACGCTTCCGTCAGGCCATACATCAAATATGGCCGTGCGTTGGGAACCTGCTGGCGCAACAGCGTCAGCGTCTCACGCGGCATGCGTCCACCGGTATTGGCAAAATAGCGCAGCTTCTCTCCAATGGCTGGCGGCCATTCAAGTTGCGCCAACTGGATGTAGAGGGGGGGCACGGCCGTCAAGCCGGTAACGCCTTCGCGCTCCATGGACTTGAGCACATCACGTGGCATCAGATAGTTCAGCAGAACCACTCTGGCCCCCGCATGAAACGCCGTCGTCAGTTGGCTGAACCCCGCATCAAATGACAGGGGCAGGGCTGCGAGCAGCGTGTCTTGTCCATTGTTCTCCAGATACGATGCCACGCTCTTGGCCCCCGCCACCATATTGCGGTGCGACAAGACTACCCCCTTGGGCCGGCCCGTGCTCCCCGAGGTGTACAAAATGGCCACCATGTCGGTGTCGATCACGCGGTGCCCCGTGCGCAGGGGGCTGTTTAGCAGGCCACTCCAATTGATCAATGCCAGTGGGCTTGAAACGGCTGCGCCAGCGGGGGCTTGTCCGATCGCCGAGTCCGTGACAACAACATGACGAAGATCGTGGCATTCGGCAAGCACGTCTTTCATCAAGGCCAGGCGTTCCGGTGAGATCACCAACACCCGGACGTTGCAGTCACGCAGAATGAAGGCGACTTGCTCTGGCTTCAGCAGCGGATTGATCGGTACAAAAACAGCGCCAGCTGCTGGTGCACCAAAACTGGCTATTACCGCCTCGAAACGCTTTTCCAGGTAAATGGCAACCCGATCACTGCGTGATATTCCCAGGTCCATCAGCCCCGATGCAAATTGGGCGACACCGAGGTTCAAATCCTCGTAACTCAAATGCGCGCCACCGTTGGTCAAGGCAATAGCACCTGGAGTGCGATGGGCCGCTACAGCGATCAGTTCATGCAATAGCGTAGATTCGGTCATAGGAAATTGCCTTGAAATGGACGAAAAACTCTGCCCTGGTTCGGAGTGGGAAAGTATCGCACCTAAAATGATCCGACTTTATCGATGACTCAAAAGGAAACTCTTCCATGGACGTAAGAAAAGAACTGCTGTCGCTTCTGGATGAGGTGTTGCATCTCGAAGGTCGAACATCGTCCTTTGATGAACACACACCGTTGCTCGGCGCGTTACCAGAAATGGATTCCATGGGCGTGGTCTCGCTGCTGACGGCATTTGAAGATCGTTTGGGATTTTCGGTCGATGACGATGAAATAGACGGTTCCGTATTTCAGACTTTTGGCACCCTCTTGGTGTTTGTCCAGAACAAGCTCGAACGTTGACCTTGACGACCAATTTCCCGGGCTGAAATCCCCTACCAGCTGCGAAGCCACTCCAGTCCCCAGCCAACGACCTGGTCACGTTCTTCGGCGGAAGAAAAAGTGTGATCTGCGCTTGGGTGATCGTAACGGGTGACTGGCTTGGCACGAAACTGCTCTTGCCAGGCCACATCGGCATTTACCACTTCTTCAAATTCCCGAGCGATAAGATCCCGTCCACTGAGCACCAGCATGACAGGCCCTGCAAATCGCGTCAGTCCCTGCAACAAGCGCTCGGGCAACGAGCCTTCGCGGGAAATCGGTGCCCCCAGGGTCCCTCCGGCGGTCTGCTCAGCACTGGGCTTCGGAGTGCGGGTCATACGCATCAAATTCCAGGCCGACCACAGCGATGCGAACGGATTGAAGCGCAGGCCAAACACTTTCTTCCAGAAACTCGGCTGCATGATGCGCTGCAGATAGTAAAACCGCAATATGGTCTTGGCCTCGCCGGCCTGCGTGCGTACCCAAGGATTGAGAAGTACAAGGCCCTTGACCCGTACATCGCGATGGGCGTAAAAGAGAATCGCTGAAGAAGCGTCGCATTCGCCCCAAAGCACGACCTCCGTCATTTCCGGAACAGCCTCAAAAAATCGATCAATGGCGGCTCTGATATCGTTGTCTATTCTTTCAAAGCCCACGAACTCGCCCTGGGCGTCACCCATTCCGCGATAGTCAAACCGAAAGGCCGGGAAGCCGGCTGCACACAGCCTGCGTGACCACAGCGTCAACTGCCTGGCACCACCAGCGCGATACTGAGGTCCGCCGCCCACGACGAACAGTACACCACGTTGTCGTGGCGCATCTGGCTTGTGCACGATGCCGACCAGAGAGTCCCCGTCGCATTCAAAAGTCAGCGCAATTTCAGTCATTTTGCGGCCACCTTCTCGTTAAGCCAGGAACTGGTTTTTTCGATGATGGTGACACCAATAACCCGTTCATGAACCTGCCAAAAGGCCGGTCCAGGATATGCGATGACATCTACTGCTGCGCCAGCTACGTTCCAGGTTTGCAATGCATTGCGGCTTGCAAGTGGTATTTCCAGCTTTTCCGGATTTGCGTTCTCAAGCCACAAGGCTGAAGATCCCGCGAGCAGTGGATGTCCGATCAAACTTGCACCTTCAATGGCTTCGGCAAGCGCGGGATGAATCTCATACCCCGCTACCTCCAGGGTAAGTCCAGACGCCAACTGTTGCCGCATGGACGCCGTCGTTTCCTTTGGCAGATCGGGGCGGTCCAACCTGGCCGCCATGCGAACACGAAAGAACTGGGTCAGATGAACCTTGCCATCCAGAACGGGTTGCCAAAGAACGAGCGCGACGTCCGGCTTACCCAATCCGGCATGCACAGCGCCCGCAAGAATGGCGCCTAGGCGGACTCCCAGGATTGCTTTCAAACCACCCGGCTGTGCCATCAGCCATTGCTGGGCCGCGACAATGTCGCTGAGCCAGATTTCCCATCTGGCGTCGCGGTACTCGCCGTCACTATCACCTGTCCCGTGCAAATCGACGATCAGAGTGCCAAAGCCGAAAGCCGCCAGAGCCTGCGCCTGCAGCGTCATCATGCTTCGGCACCGGTTCATCTCTTCATTGAACGGCGGAACACACAGAACATGGCCACGGATCTTCGACACATCGCGTGGACGATGGTGAACCATGAACAGTCGCCCATTTGGCGTGTCCAGGAAGAAAGGTTCGACTGCTACATCGACTGACCCGTTTGATCCGGCCATTGACTACAGCAGTCCTTTGCGCTTCAAGAGAAAGTTGGCCATCATCTCCATGCTGCCCAAGTTGTCGATGGTGAATTCCTCTGTGGCGATGCGCAGGCCATACTTTGCTTCAAACCAGGCAATGAGATCCAGAAGACCGGCCGAATCAATCGCGCCAGTTGCCGGCAGGATTTCTTCGGCGGTTATATCGCTGGCATCGCAGTCAAGCGTTGCAGCAATTTCCACAACCTTAGCTTTTATCGCCGCAATAATTGATTCTTTGTCGAGTGTCATGTTGTACCGGTCTTAAAAATGTGCGCAGTCAATCGCGCTTGGCGGGTTTGGATAATTTCCGAAGCGTGCTTGCCACGTCAGATCCATTCATGACGCGGTGATCGTAGGTCGCCCCCAATACCGCCACGCCATCAGCCCCCACGGTGTGAGCGACCATCAGCGACGTATTGGGCGAAAGGATTGGGATGTGCCGGGCCACTTTCCAGCGAGCCATACTGGAAAATCCCACCGTGGTTCCCTGTGTTTCTTTCGGACCCAGATTGTGGCTCGCGGCGCGGCGCTGCAAATCAACCATTGCATTCACAAAACCCAATTCGCCCAGATGGTTGGCGTCACGCACCACAGCCAGGTACAACACGTCACCGGCTTGCACCGTAGATCCCAAATTGACGTCCTTGTACTCATACCGCTTCGTTCCCACAATTGTTGCGTTCAGCCGGGCGTTTTCGCGCGCCAGCTCCACCAGACGCCACGCCATCAACGGCAGCAACGGCCCCAGCATCAAATTGTGACGCGTCCCGAACTCCTGGGCATAGGCGTCCCACAACGCAGGATCGTAGGTGATCTCAATGTAGCCTGGTACCGCCACGTCACGATGCCACGTGACCGTGGACAACATGCCGCGATCCTCGCTTTTCAAGGAAATCAATTCACCCGCCACGTCAGGCAGTGATTCACTTCGTAAAGTGGGTTGATCCGCCGGTTTCGACAGATTGCCCTTGGCAGCCATATACCGTTCGATGTCAGCCACACTCAACCGGTCCCCACTGGCCGGCACCATCGCGGCATCCAATCCATGGGCATTCAGCAAGGCACGCGCCTTGGCAGTTGGGGTTGATCCACCGGCTGCAACACTGTTCTTCGCAACTTTCAACTCGGGGATCGCGTCGTCTTTGGTCTTGCCCAACCAGATCAGAACTGCACCAACGGTTACCACATCGTCAACGTCGCCAAGTATTGCCAGGACAAAACCGTCCGCACTTGCTTCTACGTCGACAACGGCTTTGTCGGTTTCCACCTGGGCAACAACCTGGCCTTTGCTCACCAAGTCGCCGACGGCTACCTGCAGACTGACAAGTTTTACCTCATCGTCATTGTTGTTGATTCTTGGTACATAGAGCGCTTCAGCCATCGCAATTGATCTCTCTTACAAAGAAGTATTTAAAACAGGCCAAGGACTTTATCAACAATGGCTTGCTCGTCAGGCAATTGGGATCGCTCCAAACTGCGTGCAGAAGCAATTGGAACCGGGGGCATCCCGATGCGAACAACATTGCCGCGATAACCCGCTTCAGCCAGGCTTGCCACCAGTTCGGCACTGACACCAAACTCATGATGTGACTCTTCAATCACTGCGATGCGCTGGCGCGTCAACAGCAGTCCAACCAATGTATTTTTGGGCATCGGTGCCAGAAGAGAGGGCGACACAATCTCTACGGACAATTCCTCTTCCTGCTCAAGTCGCGTTGCAGCACGCTCGATAACCGGAAGCATTCCCCCAAAACCAACCAACGTTACATCCGGTTGCGAATCTCCGCGGCGCACGGTTGGGAACAGCTCAGCACCCAAATCCGCATCCGCCGGCGGCACCGTCTGGTAGTCCTTCGGGTCCTGCGCTTCAGTGTAAAGCAGCTTGTGTTCCAGAAAGACCACGGGATTGGGCCATCGTGTTACGGCGTTGACCAGCAACTGCCCGACGTTGTGACGATGGCTTCCATAGACCACCGTCAGGCCAGGCACAGACACCAGGATATTCTCAGGACTCTGGCTATGGGTCGGGCCATAGCCGCGCCGCCCGCCGCAGGGCGCCCGTATGACCACGGGCACTTCGCAGTCCGCAAACATACCCGGGAACTTGACGGCGTGGTTGTAGATTTGGTCCATGCACAGCGTCAGAAAATCAGCGAACATGATCTCGACAATCGGGCGACGCCCGGCCATGGCTAGCCCTATCCCGGCTCCGGTAATACCAGCCTCGCTGATGGGCGTCGAAATCACCCTTCCTGGGAACTCGGTGGACAAGCCGGCAGTTACCTTGAAAGCTCCGCCGTAGGGTTCATGCAAATCTTCGCCCAACAACAGGACGTCATTGCAACTGTCGAGCAAATTGCGCAAACCGCCATTGATGGCAAGACGCACACTCCCGACAACTGGAGGCTGCTGCGCGATCAAAGGAGCGCGCGCTGACCGCATGGAGTGCTCCGGCACCTCATCGAAGCTTGATTCAGGCGAAGCCATTGCCGTCGCTTCAATGTCCCGGATAAAGGCCGCGTTGCGCGCCTCGATCCCTTCTCTGACTCCGGGATCCAGACGGCTACCAAGCGCCATAAGAGGGTCGCGTTCGGTGATGGCTTCGCGCTCCCCGGCGTCGCGCAAGTCATCTCCTTTGCTGTGGGGCCCCAGTCGACCGGTCTTGATGACCAGCATGCCGGGACCCTTATTGCCACGCATCTCCGTGACGACTGCGTCAACCGCCACCATGAATCCCGGCTCGGCATCGTCCAGCTGCCAGGTCCGCATGCCAAATGCCGCACCCCGGCCTTCAATGGTCCCGGCAACAACATCCCTGGTGTACGTGGTCTGAGCAATCCCGTTGTTCTCAACCACAAACAGCACCGGAGCGCCCCAAACGGCAGCAAGATTCATGCTTTCGTAGAGCAAACCCTCGCCCAGCGTTCCATCTCCAATCATGATGGCCACCACGCCCCGGCTGGCACGGCGTTTGATATCCAGCGCGAAGCCGCTGCCAATAGCGGTCATGCCAGCCTGGATGCCATTGCTGTGAAAATTCCGATATGCGATGTGCTGGCTGCCACCGTACCCACCGCAGACGCCGTCCTGACGCCCCATGATTTCTGCGACCAAACCGACCGCATGACCCGAATAGGTCAAAAAATGACCGTGGTTGCGATGATTTGAAAGCACCATGTCATCAGGGTCGTTCAGTGCCCGGACGACCGACATCTGACACAACTCCTGACCCAGACAGGTGTGGGTGGTGCCGGACAGCAAGCCTCGACCGAAAAGGTCAAGAATGAGTTGTTCGGTCGATCGAATGAAATGGCCGAATCCGTAGAGACTGGCATCGTCCAGACCAATCTGGGGTTTTCCAGCCTGATCAAACATGTAACCGGGAACGGGTCTAATCATGTGCTCCACATCCTGTGGGTGGGAATCACCCTTTCTATTCGCGGAAGTGTACCAACTCGTCGCGGCCCGAGTAGCGAGGCAGTGCGCTTCCCAGCGCCAGATCAATGTGCTATTGTGAGAATGTAAGCATTACGCTTGAGTCGCAGTCGGGATAAAGGGAAGCAGGATGATCGAAGAACAACCGATAGGGAGGGCCATTGCGCAGAGCAATGCGCCCCGATCAAGGCATGCGCTGGCTCTGGCGACAGGCTGGTGCATCATATTATTTTCCATGTGTTCGGCGGCCTCTGCGCAACGCAGCCCTTCCAGCTGCGGACCTCTCAAGAATCATTACGGTCCGTTCGATTACCGAACTGAACGGGATGGGCGACTGAAAATCGTTGAGGAGTACCACTTCACCTCTAATGTGGAGGCCTTGGTGAAGGGGAATACTTCGAACGTGGGTGGTGATTTGAGCTACACATTGTTAACCTCACCAAACCATCATCGGGCGCTGATGGCCATGATTCGACTGGGCGAAAAATTCAAATCGCCGCAGCCACCGGGGTCCGTATACCCGGTGGAGTGCTGGTTTGAACGCGCGCTGCGTTTCCGTCCCGATGACAGCACCGTCCGACTGATTTACGCGACATTTCTGGTGAAAGACGGGCGTGTGCCGGATGCAACCAAACAGTTGGAGATCGCAACGGTGAGGGCGGCCGACAATGCCTTTACGCAATACAACGCCGGTATGATTTATTTTGATATGAAGAATTACGACGCGGCTCTGGTTCAGGCGCACAAGGCATATGGCTTGGGTTTTCCGCAGCTGGACTTGCGCGATAAACTGCAGAGCGTTGGCAAGTGGAACGAGCCGGCCGAGTTGCCCACAGAGTCTCCGGAGAAACCAGCCAAATAGCGCCTTCCGCCAGTGCTTCAACTCATTTTGCTTTAACAATCGATGGCACAACCCACCGTAGTACCGGTCACAGACGCCGCATTGCCCGCGTTTTCAAGTTTTTTGCAGCAGCACATGCAGGGCAATCGCTCCGCCGCTGATTGGGAGCGCGGTTTGCGCAACCAATGGACGGCAGAGCTGCCAAATTTCGGTTTCATGTTGAAGAACGACCAGGGCGAAATCGTCGGTGGAATTGGTGCCTACTATGCTGACCGCGTCATCCGCGGGAAGCCCGAGAAGTTCTGCAATATCACAAGCTGGTGTGTGCTTGACACCTATCGGCAGCAAAGTATGAAACTGGCCATGACGGTGATCAAGCAGCCTGGCTACCATTTCACCGACTTTTCCCCCACCAAAGTCGTGGGTGGAACCCTGAAGTTCTTCAAGTTTCAGGAAATGGATGACGCACAAGCCGTCGTATTGAACTTGCCGGGCGTGCCGTTGAACGGCGGGCGTCTGCTTGACAGGGCGACTGACATTGAAGCGGCCTTGTCCGGTAGTGCACTGAAAATCTACCAGGACCACGCAGAGTTTCCTTGGCTGAAACATGTGCTCATTGGCAGTCCGGGGGAATGGTGTCACGTGATCTACAAGCGAGCAACATTCAAGCACATGCCGGCCGCGATCATCTTGCATTTGTCGGACCGACGCTTGTTTTTGCGCCACTTCCGGCGCCTGTCAACCCACTTGCTGCTGCGCGGCATGGTCAGTACGCATGTGGAATGCCGCATGTTGGACGCAGTACCGTGGCCGGCGGTCATTCGCTCCGGTTTCAACCGCAAAGTTTTTCTCAGCGAAAGTCTGGATTCGCGCGATATCGACTATTTGTACTCAGAAAGGGTGGCTCTCGACCTATGAGCGAAAACACCGACCACGCCGCATCACCATGAAGAGCGACGGACTTGCCTCCCAGATTGCCGCGTACTGGTCTGCACCCTCGGACATTCCCCAGCTGCCCAGATGGCGCCAACTGGTTGAAATGGCCTTGCTGTACTTCTTGCGTCGCAATGGTCCGGGGTATTACGTGCAGGCCCGCTGGGGCCGCGCTTCCATTCCTTTTCGGGACAAGTGGCAGCATATCAATCGGACCGAGTACCGGCAGCTGGTTCGCCGGTTGAACCCGGGTGCATACCAGAAGTCTTCGCAGCACAAGTTGATCGAGAAGTCGGTGTTGACCCTTCAGCGCCTGCCCACGCCGGCATTCATTGGATTCGTGCATCCGCTTCGCGGCAAGTGCGCTCAGGGTGATCCTATGCGTAGCCCGGATCAACTGCGCCAACTGCTCGCACGGCACGCTGGCCAACGCGTTTGCTTCAAACATGTAGAAGGTTGGGGCGGGTTTGGGTTTGCCAGCTATCGGATCGCTGTGGTTGACAGCGCCGTCCAGCTTGTCCGAAAGGAAGGCGAGGCCCCATTGACGGTCGACGCCTGGTGGCAGAAAAATGGCCAAAACCAGGATGGGTTCTTGCTCGAATCGCATCTGGAACAGCATCCAGATATGGCAGCTTTGAACGAGAGCTCCGTCAACACCATTCGCATCTGGGTCATATTGGAGGGAGATCGCTGGAGCGTGTTGGGTGGGTATTTGCGAGTAGGCCGCAGGGGAAGCCAGGTTGATAACAATTCCAGCGGAGGCATTGCCTGTCCGGTCGACGTCGAGTCAGGAAAAGTGCGGGAGGCCTTCGATCCGGCGTGCGCCGGTCACGCCCTGACCCTGCACCCGGACTCACGCATTGCCCTCGTCGGCTTCCAGATTCCGTTCTGGCGCGAGGCGACGAAATTGGCTGGTGAGGCGGTGGCCGCATTTCCGCAAACCCGGCTGGCCGGGCTGGACATGGCAATCACGCCGAATGGCCCCAGTCTGATTGAACTCAATGTAATGGCTGATTACATTGGTTGCGCCTGGATGGACTTGCCTTTGAAAGCACGCCTGAAATAGGTGGGCAAAGTCTTGTTGGCGGATGAGCGCTGCTCAAGTTAAGTTCGAAATTTGCCGCTGTTAGACTGCGCCCATGAACGCACGATCGGAAAATAGACACTCAGATAAACATCTCCCTTACCTCGATGGCTGGCGGGGAATCGCCATCATCTGCGTGCTATGCGGACACTTTACAAGCATAGGGGCGCTGGGCGGCATTGGTGTGAGTGTGTTCTTCGTGCTTTCTGGCCTATTGATGAGCCGCATTCTGTTTGTCGAGAGGACTCCACTGCACTTGTTCTATCGCAGGCGCTTCGCCAGAATCGTGCCTGTGTTCTGGCTTTACCTCTCCGTGGTTTTCTTCGGTGGCTGGTTGTTTCTGGATCAGTTTTCTCTCACGGAATTTCTATCCACGGCCCTATTTCTGCGGAGCTACTTCCCAGATACAAGTATTGACAAATCCAGTGTGCCAATAGGACATATTTGGTCGCTCAATGTCGAAGAGCATTGCTACATTTTGTTGTCGTTGCTCAGTCTGTTGGCGATTCGGTTTGGTGAGGCCAGCGCCAGAATTGTTCTGTCAATTTGTGCTGCCATGTGTGTAGTTTTCTTTGTCTTCTACAAGTACTATCCCCCGGTTGCTCAAACACCGTTCAATATGAGGACCGAGGTGGCGGCATTTCCATTGTTGTTCTCATGCTCCTTGTTTCTCTGGGCTCGCAAATACCAATTCAAAGTGCCGAGCGCAGTGCCACTGATTTCCTTCCTGGGTGCATTTGGCATTGCGTTTTTTGCCACATCGTTTTTCGCAAAAATTGTGGGCACCGCGGTATTGCTCGCTGTATCGGTTAACACTTTGGCTGTCGCTCCGCCATGGGCTTTGGCGCTGCTGTCCAATTCGCTTCTACGGTGGTTTGGGGTGTGCTCATACTCAATTTACCTTTGGCATGAGATATTTTATTTTTTTCAACCGCACACCACCGCTTGGCCATACTACGGAATATTTGCAGTGGGATCAACTTTGTTGATTGCAAGTGGTTCGTTCTACTTTTTCGAGAATCCACTGCGCAAACGACTCTCCGGCAGACCGGATTCAGTCAGAAACGTTTCCTAGCCGGGTTATGCCAGCGCCCGCATGAACTTTCACTGAGGCCAGCATAAGGACAACGACATGATCAAGATTGAGGACGTCAAACTTGAAGAAACGTCTGAGCACAAGGAACTGTCCGCTATGGTGGATGGATCACCTGTCTGGTTTCGCTTTCCGAAGTGGCTTCTGATTGAGCCGCGCGCCGAGATATTCTTGCCACTGGCGTTAGCTGAAGCAATGGTTCGTGCAGAGGACGTACTGGTCGCGAACAATCTGACTCTATCGGCGAAGCTGGCCGGTTCGCTGCCAGAAATTGTCAACCTATTCTGCTCGTGGAACCGGGACGACAACCACCCGATTCGGGTGCATGCCGTAACCGATATCACCGCGCATCCAGCACCGTCGGTCATCTGCTGCTTCTCGGGCGGCATCGACAGCAGCTTCAGTTTCTCGCAGCACCAGGCCGAGATCACTGATTTGCTGGTAGTGATGGGGTTCGACTTAGCCGACGCTGGTGCGCAGTGGGAGCAATTGACAGGGCGCATCCAGAAATTTGCCAATAAGCACGGCAAGCGGCTGATTGCGGTAGAGACGAATGTGCGGCAGGTCATTGAGTCACGCAAGCTGTCGTGGGAGGCCAGTCATGGCAGCGTCCTCGCCGCAATAGGCATTGCCCTGTCACCAGGCACCTTCATTATTCCGTCGAGCTACGGATACGCCGACCTGTTCCCTTGGGGCTCGCATCCATTGCTTGATCCACTTTGGAGCACGGAGTCCACCACCGTGCTGCATGATGGCCTGGGATTTAACAGGACACAGAAGACGGAGCGGCTGGCTGGTCAACCGACGCTGCTCGATGACTTGCAGGTGTGCTGGAATCACATTGACAAGAATTGCGGGCGTTGCTCCAAATGTGTACGCACCTCGCTCGCGTTGCACATGCTTGGTGTTAGTTCGTCGAGCCTGCCGGAGTACCAGGGCACGACGTTGCTTCGGATTCTGAAGCCAGGTAGCTTGGCTGGTGTCCCTTTTGTTGAGGATCTGATTCGATTGGCGAAGCGCACCGGGCATCTTGAAGTGGCCCGCATTCTGGTCCGGTATAGAGACCGTTTTCTGTTCAAGTATCACCTGATCGAGAGCGTTCGCGCCTTCCTTGGCAACCGCGGCCGCGGGTTGTCGCGCCGTTTCGCAAAGAAGGGTTGGCATGCATTGCGCACGAAGATCAAGAGCGGAAACGTGACGCTGGATTGAAATGGGAGCGCGAGCAGCCAGACAGTAGCAATTGGATGCTAGATGGAGGAGCCGTGAACAACAATCACCTTGGCAAGCTGAAACTGGCAATTACGAAAGCGAAAGGCGTGAAGATGTAGAGTGGCAAGGGCTATTGCCTCCAACTCTGGGACATTGTGCGGCTGCCAGGCTGCAGCCCAAGCTGCAACGTCTGGGACTATTACGACTTCCGGCTCTATGACGAGGACTTTGTCGCCCCGGATACGCTGGTTGAGTACGCTGGGTCTAGTATTCAAGAAGACATCAGCCAAGCGTTGAATCCCAGGAGTATCGCCGCACCTGGATGGGACAAGCTGGTTTGCATGGCGATACTGCGCGGTGAGCCCTTTGCGTTCTCCAAGCTCAAAGCGGTGTATCGGCCGCGCGGTGGAATTCCTTCCTATGTGCCATGCGCTCTCACTTCGAGTGATGAAACGATACGCTTTCTGCGCAACCGTTCCAACTCCCCGATGTTTACCAAGCCCTCCTATGGGCAGGGGTGGGTGGGTCGTTCCTGCTGTCCGACTACGATGCCCAGTCGGATCGAATCAAACATTCCAATGGAACCTCAGAATTGGTGCAGGACTTTGTCGGCAGAGTCCTTTCTCAAATGGCGTCTCCATTCCATCAAGTTGAGTCGGGCTATCTGTTCCGGGATGTGGTTGACCAGCACCACGCTATCAATGAGTTTCAGGGCAGGGACGCGGTCTCCGGATTGAGGGTTGTTGTGTTGAATGACCCGGCTGGACCCAAGGTTCTATTGGTCACCTGGAAGCTGGCCATGGGCAGCAATGTGACCGACAACTTCACCCTGGGCGCTTACGGCAATCTGGTGGCCCGTGTGAATCAGGAAACCGGGGCCGCCGATTTTGCGGCGAACGCCATGTGGCCAACTGCGGAAAGGCTGTACAAACACCCGGTCACCGGAAAGTCGTTCGCGTCGTTCAAGATCCCGTTTTGGCGCGAAGCGCTGGAAACAGCGACCGCGGCTGCGAGGTACTTCCCGCTGATGCGCATTCAGCACTGGGACGTCGCCGTGACCAACGCAGGCCCCGAACTCCTTGAACTCAACGAGTTGGGTGGAACGCAGATCCATCAAATGGGCGGGCAGGGAATTCTGACCCACGAACTTCGCGAGTTCATACTGGCCTACGGCAACCTGGATAAACGCCCCTTGTTGCGGGAGGCCTGCCTTGCCGGCAGGGCCGCTAAGGGCTAGGCATTCCCGAGGCCAGATCAGTTCCCGCTGACCGCTGGTGCAAGCGTAACGGCCCAGAGTTGCGCCGCGCGGTCCAGTCCTTGCCCCGAAAAATGGCAGCCATCACGGCGTAAGTCATCACCGACCAGCGTATCCGTGTCAGGCCCGATTCGAAACCGACCGTTGCCCAGGGCCTTGGCTTCGATGGCAGCTCGGACCGGGGCGTTCGGTTCTGATCGACAGACCGTCGAGCGGGCCAGGAAGACCGGAGCCTGTGATCCCGCTTGCTCCAGGATCAGCGCCAGCTTGTCGAGACCGACGCTGTAAACCTGCTCGGTTGTGGCCGCGCGGGCGTCGGCCTCTCCCTGTTGCCACAGGATCAACTCCGGCGCGAGGCCCGCAGCCTGCATGGACTTGAGCTGCCGCACCAGACGCTCGCGCAGCGGGCTTTGGGTCGCCGTCCAGTCGTCTATGGATGTGGCGTCGACGCCCATTGCTGAGATCACGATCGGGCGCTGCAGCCCAAGTGCTGAGAGCCGATGCGCCAGGCGATACCAGATGCTGCCGCCATCGCCAGAGCTGCCTGGCAGTGGATCGACCGCCATGAAGCATTTTCCATCGGCAGTCAGAGTGATTGGCGGGTCGCCACTGGGCGCCGGCGCACCAAGATTTGCGGCATTGGATTGCCCCAGCGCCAGAATCACTATCGGCCGTTGGGCAGCAATCCTGTCACATTCCATCACCGGTCGATTGCCGATCTGGACAAGCTGGTCAATTCTTGTGTGCAGCGCGCTGCGACCCCCAGCGCTCAACAGGTTGAGCAGCCAAAGACCCGGTATCGCCAGGATGGCGAGTACCAGCCAGAGAGTCTGCCGCGTAGACATTACCGGTTCACATGGGCTCGGTTTTTATAACGCGTCCGAATCCAGCGCATTGCCGGTTGTTCCACCCACCGAGTCAGTGCGCCAGCCAGGACCAGGCTGGCACAAAGCGCAGCCGCGATGACCAGATCCATTGACAGGCCCGTGGCTCGCAACCGCAACTGAATTGCCCAGCCGATGTTCTCATGCAGCAGGTAGAGGGGGTACGAGACCGTACCCAGCCAGACAAATGGCGCGAACCCCAGCACTGGGAGCCGTCCTTTGGCTGCGAACAACACCGCTGTTGCCAGTGCCACTGCCAGCGCCGCGACAAACGCCGACTCGCACACCAGCAGCGTCAGGATCGCCATGGCAGCTGTTTGTGCGGGCCGATGCCAGGCCTTTGGCCCTGTGCGATGGCTCGCCAGATAGACCGATATTCCCAGGGCGAACCAAGGGATGTATTGCAGGATCATCAATCGGAAGAGGATCCAGGGAAGACTGATGCCAAATTGCCGTTTAAGCACGTAGTACGTCAACCTCAACACCAGCAATCCAAACAGAACGAGGTGTATCCGGTCCAGGCGTTGCAACCTGTACAGAATAAACATGCCGAGGTAGAACAACAATTCGACTTCGAGCGTCCAGTAAACGCCGTCCACATGGGGCACGCGGAGCAGCCCGTGCAGCATGAGCATATTGGCGAATGCTGTCTCCAGACCGACCAGTTTGCCCGGTAGACCCAGCTGGTGTGTCACGAAGAGAGTCAGGAAGATCGCGACCCAGTACGCGGGAAACAGGCGGCTGAACCGTGACACCACAAAATCCATCGGCTGGCGCGTTCGCTCCAGTGTCATGAAGATCACGAAGCCGCTCACAATGAAGAACAGATTGACGCCATAGTGGCCATCGGGGAAAGAGACTGAAGGACCGGATCCAGTCCCGGAGGGATAGAGCAGCGTGAACTGCGTCGTGTAGTGAAACAGCACGACTGCCATGGCGGCCAGGCCACGCAAGGCGTCGACTTGAACAAGGCGCTGAACGCTTGGGCTGGACATTACTTAATTCTCATAAGGGAGATCGGCGTTTAGCCCCCGTGCAATGGATATCTATCGCTATCAAAATCATAGTAAACGGCTTTTACCCGCGACGGCGTATGCGCCGGACCAGTGACGAGAATCCGCTGAGTTCCGCGTCCAACTCGACCGGATGCAGGTTCTCGCCGTCCAGCAGTCGCGGCAACTCCAGAGAATCGCACCGGTGATTGACCAGCTCAAGATGCGTTGTGGTGGCACTCTGAACACCCAGTTTTTTCAGAAGGGGAAACTGTGACCGACGATATTCCCCGCTGGGATAGCACAGGTGATTGGCTGGTCGGCCACTCAATCCCTCGATGATTCTTCTGTTGGTGTCGATCTCATCGGTGAGCAATGCATCTTCCGCAGGCAGGCGATGCCGGTGCGTATGCAACTGTAGATCGAGCCCGTTGGCGCATAGCTTTGCGACCGCATCTGGCGATGACAGTTCAAAGAGCCCACCATCCGAACACTTCAGGTCAACACCCGCAGCGCTGGCAGCATGCAAAAGGCCGTCATGTTCCTGTTGGTCGTCTTTGGCCGGAACCGGCAATGACACCCCTTTCCAGCTCAGGTACCGCCGCAACACATTGAGCACCGGGCGACCTTTGGTGGCGTAGTAGGTGGTCAAGTACAGCGTGACGGGCCAGTTTCGCTTTTGAAGCTCGGGCAGCGCAAAACGGGCGAAGCCGGTCCAGCCGTCATCCACGGTGAACGCCAGCACATTGGTCAAGGGTTCCTTGGCCTGCAGGCGGCGGGTCAGTTCCTGCAATGGGACGACGTTGAAGCCGTACGCGGCAATCTGATCCAGTCTCTGCTGGAACGTCGAGGGCAGCATGAAAAGTTGTGGTGCGAATGCGTGTTCGTCTTGGTACGAAAAGCCGTGGTAGCACAACACGCGCGCTTCGTTTCGCGTCAGCAGACGTGCTGCGGCAAAGACGCCCAATGCCCTCAAAGTACGCAAGGCAGCGATCCTGAGTTCTCTTTTCATTGAAGTCTCGCGGAACCGCTTCTATGCCGCTGCGGAAGCCCACCGGCGTTGGGACGCACGGTCCCAGACCAGCGCGTAACTACACGGCTGGTAAAGCCCCTTGTTAAAAAGATCTTTCCGGGTCGGGGAGGTCGACAGCGCGTCATTCGTGCAATCCTCCGACGGACCTGCCCGAAACAACCTGGCGCCGCCCGCAACGGGAATGTCCTGCAAATACTTTAACCGGCGTGAAATCTCTTTCACCTTCGGGTCGTAAAACCAACTGCCGCCGTACATTCCGAGTACCTCCGGGTGAACCGAATACAGCTCAGCGCAGCATTGGTAGCACTCATTCCAGCCGGCCTCGTTGAAGTGATCCAGTCGGTGCACGTGGGTGTGAATCTGGAAAAACGGCTTGAACCCGCCGACTCGAACAAAATACGCGATGCGAGACAAGACCTGTGCGCTGCCACCCGTCAGGACGATTGATCGTGGGACGCCGCATTGATAGTCGACCAGTTGCGCACCGCAGGCATAGAGGCGAAGCGTGGCCAGGCCAAATTCCTTTTGGAATGTGTCGTGGTCGAGCTCAAGCCAATCCTCGGTGCCGGTCAATCTGGTCGACATCCATTCGAAGTGTTTGATTTGCCCTTCCCGGACGCGGTCGGGTAACGCAGCCAGGCGAGGGTCACGCAGGGTTCGTTGCATCCCCATCAAAATGAGCGTTGCCAGATACGCTCGCGCAACGTCAGCCCCCTGTTCCACAACGATGCTTTTCCAGATGGCATGGCAGGCGGGCGGAAAGTGTTTGTAGTCCGCAAGCCCTTTGGCTGAAGCTACGGCATCAAGGAAGCTATTCAATGCAGGATATGTCGACCCGGTGAGAGGCTGCAACGCCGTAGTTCTCTCTTCCACAATTTCGGTGAGATTACTGGGCGTTAGCACGAGCAGGCCTTTCCGTGGGCAATCAGCCTGGTGCTTGCCGAGACAGTTGTTCGTGAAGAACTGCTCAAAACGTTGAACTGCAGCATTTGAATTGCCCCTGGTTTTTACGACGAATCTTGGCCGGTAGATCGCAGTGTAACGGCACCGACATAGGCGGGCATTGCGCGCCGAACGATCCGTGGAACACCAGTTAAACTCCGCCAGATGTGCTGATTTTTCTTGCACCAATCGCATTGATCGCAGAAAGGAGTCCATGGGGCGCGTAGTTTCCGATTTGGCTGGTAAAGCTGCACCATTGCTGGGGCGTGACCACGCGGTATTGGTGGTCGATTGCCAGGCGCTGGGAATGATTGCGGTGGTTCGGTCATTGGGCCGGGCCGGGTACAGGGTTCATGCTGTATCAAGTGATCGCGATGCCCTCGGATTCCGTTCGTCCTTTCGTTCGGTTGACGTTTGTCATCCGCCCTATGCCGACGCGTCGTTCCTGCCGTGGTTGCAGGACTATGTCCAACGCAACCGGATCGAAGCGATCATTCCCAGTGAAGCTTTTTTGCACGCGATTCGAAGCGAGTTCGAAAAATATCGCTCGCTGATCCCGGATGCGGCGTCGGTTTCCATTTGGGAAGTCTGCCTCAGCAAGGTCGCGACACAACGCCTGTTGTTGGAGTCCGGTGCGCACAATCAGCACCTTCCTCCCGGGGGCATCATCACCAGCGCCATTGATAGCCCGGATCAGACTGAACTTGGCCGACACAACGGCCCGTTCTACCTCAAGGCCGATTCAGGCCACGGAATTGGCCATACACAGGCCACCGTTATCCGGTGTGAGGATGCGTCCAGTCTGATCAGTCAGATTGAGTTGTTGCGACCCCGCTACCACGCGTTGTTGTGGCAGAGCTTCGCGCCTGGCATGAAGGTCGGCGTCAGCCTGTGGCGACACCATGGCGCCGTGATGGCTGAGAGCATGGTCCTGGGGCTGCATATGCATCCACATGGCGGCGGCATGATGTCGCTTCGCAAGACCTTTTGGCATGAGGCCATTTTGGCGGATGCGAAGCAAAAAATGGAAAGCCTCGGATGGCAGGGCGTTGCCATGATGGAATACAAATGGAACCCCGCAACCGATGAGTTCTGGTTTATCGAGATCAATGCGCGCTTTTGGGGGTATCTTCACCTGGACCTGTTCGCTGGCAAGGACTTTCCCCGCCTGCAGCTTGACGCGCATTTCGGCCAGGTAACCACCGACATGGGGCCACCGCGCGGCGAACTCTATTGCCGTGACACGGTTCCAGGGGAAGTCTTGTACCTGGTGTCTGTGCTGAAGGATGCAAAGGTTTCCTGGCGGTCCAAGGTTTGGAGAATGGTCGTCTTTGGCGCGTTGTTCTTCCATCCAACGATGAAGGCTGACCTCCTGTTCCCTGCCGACAGAAGCCTCTACTGGCGAGCATGGTTACGGTTTTTTTCGGACCTGGTGGTAACCCGATGGCGATGAGGGGCATCATTCAGGGCACTTTGCTTACCGTCGCCATGCGGTGGACAGACCGGCTCATTGGTCTGGTCAGTACGCTGGTGTTGGCCAGGCTGCTGGTGCCAGCCGATTTTGGCGTCATTGCGATGGCCTCATTGGTCATTGCCCTGGCCGATGTTTTTTTTGATCTTGGCGTTTATGTCACGTTGATCCAGAGGCAGAACCCGAGCCAGGACCATTTCAATACCGCGTGGACCATGGGATTGATCCAGTCTGCGGTCGCGGCCACCGTGCTGTTTATTGCCGCGCCCTATGCCGCCATTTATTTTCGCGAGCCTCGGGTCGAGGATGTCATCAAGGTGTTGGGCTTGAGCCTTTTGGCCACCGGCTGTGAGAACGTGGGAGTTGTCAATTTTCAGAAGGAAATGCGATTCGGGCGTGATTTTTTATTCTTGTTTTCGAAGCGGTTTTCGGGGTTTGTTGTGACCCTGGTGGCCGCCTGGATTCTGCGTTCGTACTGGGCGTTGATCATCGGCACCGTGGCCGGCCGCCTGGTTGGTGTGGCTTGCAGCTACTGGATGCACCCCATGCGCCCGTGGCTAAGCCTTTCAAAGTTTGGCGACATATTTGGTATGTCGCAGTGGCTGCTGGTCAGGACCGCTGGCGGTTATTTGGAGGGGCAACTGCACCACTTTGTCGTAGGCAGGCGGGAGAATGCGACCGTCATGGGGGCCTTCGCGATAGCCGGCGACATCGCGGTGATGCCCTCATCCGAGTTACTCATGCCGATCAATCGGGTGCTGTTCCCCGCGTTTGTCAAGGTGAAAGAAGATCTGGAGGAATTGAAGAGAGTTTTCCTGGTGGCGCAAAACGTGCAGATTCTCGTTGCCCTGCCGGCTGGTGCGGGGCTGGCCCTTGTGGCACAGGAGGCCATCTCGCTGATGCTCGGCGACAAATGGTTGATGGCGGTGCCCTTCGTACAGATTCTCGCATTGTCCAGTTTGGCCAGTGCCATGCTGTCAGGTGCGAGTTATTTGATGATCACGCTGGGCAACGTCAGGGCCCTGGCGATCTATTCCTGGATCCAGGTCGGCATATTCTCGATTTTGGCCTTTGTGGTCTTTCCTACCGGGGGGGCTTTGCAGGTGGCGTGGTTGAGACTGGCGGTCTCCGTCGTGTCGGGAGTCATATTCTTTTCGATGTTGCTGCGCGTTTTTGCACCGCTCAAATTGAGCGATCTGGCTCGCGGACTGATGCGTCCAGCCGTCGCCGTCGGTGCCATGGCGGGGGCAATCCAGTGGCTTGGCGCGGTTTGGGTGCCGTCTTCGTTCCTGCCTTCGCTGATTGCGAAAGTGATCTTGGGCGCCGTTGTCTATGCAAGCGTGATCGTCGCGCTATGGTGGGTGACCGGACGGCCTAAGGGCGCAGAGTCATTCTTGCTCGACAACTTCATGAAGATATGGAATCGGCGCAAAGGCCTTCAAAGGGATATCGCTTAACAACCTGTCAAGCAGGTGTATGACCGTTGACCTGCAGGTAATAGTCCATCTCGCTTGTTTCACCCCATGGGAGCGCATAGCCGTAGTAGCCGTTGCCACAGTTTCCATGGAGAAAATGGTAGCCACGGTCCAGGTACTGGGTACGCCCGGTCCTGTATTTGGCGGTGTCAATTACCGGGTCAGAGGCTAACGCCTGGGAGATGGTGACCAAACCTTCACCGGCGGAGCCACAGTGCATGCGGCCCATCCCGATTCCCATTGCAGAGGTATAACTCAGCGTTTGCCAGTTGCCCCCGCGCCCCGAGTCGGTTGGCTGCGCGGTGAACTTGTAGTAACTCCACTTTGCGCCGCCAGGCAAGAACGCTTCCGGATACCCGAAATCGTTGTTGCTCCAGGTGGCCGTAAATACCGTGCCGCGCGGCCCGAAGCTGCCGTCGCTGATTGCAATCTTGACGAACTTGCTGTTGCCATCGATGTAGGGCACACAAACGGTTTCAACGGCCAAGGTCGTGACGTTGACGCGCTTGACCTGTTGCATGACCTTCGACCCGAAATAGAGCCAGCCGTCCTGCAAGGCAAGGCCTTCTGGCAGCACGCATGGCTCCGCGCGGACTTGCTCCAGTGTGACTCCGGGGTTGCGATCGGGCCGCCGGTCAAAGCTTACGAAGGCAAGCGCCTGACCGGACACCAACGTGCGCAAATAGGCGCCCGTGTCGGCATTGAAAGCTGCAATGCGATTTGCCTTGCGCTCCGAGACATACAGCACGCCATTGTCGAAAATGACATCCCATGGGTCAGCCAGCCCGACAATGAATTCGGTCACAACCGGGTCGAGGCGATCAGCCGGGTTGAATTGCAGCTTGACGACGCGGTTGTTTTGGGAGTCTGTAATGAAACAGGCCGGTCCCGTGATGTGAGGCTTCTCTCCTTCAATCGGTGCAGCTGACTCATTGGTAGCCAGAGTGCGGACGTCCCAGGCCATTCCCCACAACTCGTGAAAACCGCGTCGGGCGACCGGTATGGATGACCAGTCGCCTACCAATTCAACGTCTTGCGGGCCGTCGTAATAGCTGCCCATGCCCTTATGGCGATAGCCGGCCAATGTCTTGATGGTTCCGTCGGGCGTAACTTTGGTCAGTCGCCACGGATCGCAGACGTAAGCCCCGCCCGTGCGATTGACCTGAATGTGGGTTGGCATCGTAATGCAACCCATGCCGCGTGGCCCATCCAACAAGGGCTGCCGGGGAAACTTCGGAATCAAACTGCTATAAAAATAGGCTTGCTCATTGCAGGTTGAAACAATTCCCGCTTGGTTGCGATTGGGACGCAAGATGTTTTGTGACCTAACCGGCGCCAAGTCTTGGCGGAACAATTGACTCGGCGCAAGCGCCGCGCTGAACACCGGGTAGTCACGAACCTTGATCGCGGGGACAATGGGGCTGAGTGTGGGCGGGAGTTGTTCGACATAGCTGTACTTCGTGCGACCGTGCGTCAACTCAAAAGAACCAGACCAGGCGGGCGCAGTGGTGGCGGCTTTGCCGGTGCGGTTGACGTACACGAAATGCGGTACGGGTGATTCAGAGGAGTGGGCCAGGATATGGAGTTTGTGCCAACCCTCTGTCAGGGGATTCAGGTCGAGGGTGAAGCTACCTCGCTTGGCCCCCGTGAGCACAGTTGCAGTGGCGCGTGACACACCATCCACAAGCAGTTGGTACTGGCTCGCGGCCAACGCGCTGAATGTGTTGGCTACCCAGTCTTTGGCGTAAAAGCCAAGCGTTGCGGTGCTGCCAGTGAGTATTGTGAGCCGCTGAAACCGCTCATACGCCTCGCCACCGTGATCCCATGCGTCAAGACACACTGTTTTTGCAATGTTGACGTCGAACACCGTCAGACCCAGAAACCCGGGTGTGGGTGTCGGTATCGGTGTCGGTATGAGGGTGGGTGTCGGTGTCCCGGGCGCAGACGCGGATGCAGACGACAAGTCCGCCCCGCTACCCCCGCCACAGCCCACTGTGAGCGCGCCTGCGCCCAGGGCAGTTCGGGTCAGGAAGTGACGGCGATCCAATTTGGCTCCTAGATGAAAAATAATATTGTGGCTCCTGAAGTATCAGCAAACCTGATTCTTGCTCCTTCTAGGGAAAAGAGCCAGCGATGTTTCATACGCTTACACCATCGCGGCCGGACCGTCAACCTGACTTTAGTTGGTGGTGTAGCTGATCGTCAGCTTGGGGCGCAGGCTCGCATTGGTCATGAAATTGCGCGTGTTGAAGCGTTTCTGGTTGACGTTGTCGCCAGCGGTGCGAAGAATGCGCCAACCGTAGTTGGGTGCTGCTGCGGTCTGCATGGCGGTCAAACCGTTCTTGACGTCGATTTCCAGCCACACCCCCGGATCCCAACCAACGCTGCCCACGCCATCCGGCACGGACAGGTAGTCGGTGCCGACGCCGGCGGCTCCGCCTAACACCCAATTGGTTCCGTTACGGCACAGGTTCCAGTTGATTTCGGTCTCCCGCCAGTCGCACAACAAGCGGCTGGCGGAGAACGTGGCGTTGTAGTAGGTCGTCTTGTACAGGGCCAACTTGGCCGATGTAACCGTCGCGTTGTCAGGTACCGGCCCACCTTCGCGATTGAAGATCGCGAAGCGAACCAGCGGAAATGAGTACCCGCCCTGCTCGACCATGGTCGTTAGCGCGCCCAGGTTGTACGTGGACCAGAAGCTGTAGAGATAGGTGTCGCGCGTGCCGCTGTAGCCATTCAGGCCATCTTGCAGGACAACGGTGGTCGCCCCGGTGTTATCCGGATTGACCTGAACGGTAACGCCTGCCGAAGTGCCAGTGTTGCCAGCCTCGTCAGTGACGCGCGCGCTGTAAGTGTGGCTACCAAGCGCCGCGTTGGGAATGACAAACTGCCATGGCGGAGCATTCAATGTCGCCAGTGCCGTCGTCCCGTCAAGGAAGTGGACCGAATTGACCCGCCCTTCCGGGTCACTCGGGTTTGCCACCAGCGTGATCGCTTGGCTCTGGGCGAAGATTTGTCCCGCAGCTGGCGAGGTTAATGTGACCGTTGGAGACTGATTGATCGCGGAAATATTGATGGTCACGATTGCCGAGGTGGTGCTGGCACCCCGGTTATCTGTCGCCACCGCTTTCAGGGCATGTGAGCCGACAGACGCTCCGCTCCAACTGAATTGCCAGGGGGACTGCGCGATGCTTCCAATCAAGGTAGCGCCGGCAAAGACATCGACTTTGACAATCTGGCCGTCACTGTCGGCTGCATTGACAATGATCGGAACCGCTGTGCCGACCCCAAAGGTCTGGCCAGCGGTCGGCGACGTGATCGTCGCGCTGGGCGCCACATTGGCTGCGCCCACGCTGATCGAAACCGCGGCTGAAGTAGTCGTTCCGCCCAGATTGTCGGTAGCCCTGGCGGTCAATGGGTGGGCGCCGACTGACGCGCCACTCCAGGACATCTGCCACGGCGCTTGCACAACGGTGCCGATCTTTGTTGCGCCATCAAAGAACTCGACCTTGGCGACGGTGCCATCGCTGTCATTCGCGGTTGCCTGGATGCCGATGGGCGAATTCTGGACAAAAGTTTGACCGCCGGTTGGTGCAGTGAGGGCGACGCTGGGTGGCACGTTCACCGGCCCACCGTTAGGCGGTTGCCAACCAAACGGCTTGTAGATCCAGATGTTGCCGGCGTTGCTGTCCTGCAAACCCATGAAGGCATCGATGTTGGGAATGTATTTCCATTTGCCCAAGATCCCGGTGCCCACTGCGGTGGTGGGTACGCTGCCACCCGGAATGGCCTGCTTGAGAAGCACCCAGCCGGTACCGCTGACTGTCGCCGGAGGTTTGAGCGTCCAGATATCCGTGCCACCGCACCACAGTGAGTAATGGCGGCGCACCGGGTCAAATTCAAAACCGCAATTGCGAATTTCCAGAGTCCCTGCGTTCAGGCGCGACATCAGTTCCCCCGACGCCTCGGTGAACGTCAGTTTCACCTCTATGTTGTCAGTAGCGCTGGGCGTGTTGACATTCCAGTACAGGAATGGCCTTGTCTTGTCGCCAACGTGTACGAAGAGCTTTTGAACCGGGT
This sequence comes from Rhodoferax sp., assembly GCA_030645355.1. Lineage (GTDB taxonomy): Bacteria > Pseudomonadota > Gammaproteobacteria > Burkholderiales > Burkholderiaceae_C > Allorhodoferax. The sequence continues at coordinate 24,276 of JAUSNJ010000111.1, forward strand.
CGAATGCGCATGCCGTCTGGGACTGGGGGCCGTCGTAATAGCCGCCGATTTTTGTCCAGGAGTCGGTCGATGGACTATTGACGTCATTGATGACATACCGAAAGAGATGATTCGCAACGCCATTACCGATGTGGGCACCGACATAGACCACATCCTTTCCGCCTTCCAGTGCGTAGCCCGTACAGCCGACCACATGCGCCGACGGGAGATTGGGCGTGCTCGCCAAATTGAGTTTGATATCGCGGTTTTGCCACATCTGGCCGCCCAAAACGTCGGGATATGGTGCGACCCGCTTGACGTGCGAGCCCGTGGTGCCGCCAACCTTGTTGGGGTCGGCCTTGCTCGGGTCCCACAGATACGGGCCGGTGTAACGGGACGCGCCAGCCCCGTTGTCGCGCAGGTATGCGTCGCCATTGTTATAGGCCGCGCCACCGAATGTGAGAAACCGGTCCAGCGTGGGTAGAAAAATGTTGTTGTCGTAGGTGTGCGCCGACACCGGGGCGTTATCGGGGCCATCGATAGCCCGGTAATTCCCGAGAGCATCCTGTGAGATCTGGCTGGGCAAAGAGGCTCTTTCCCACATGCGGGTGCTGCCTCGCCAGCGATACACCTCGTTGCCTCCGTAGTTGGCGTGGCCGCCACCGTAGAGGATCAGGTCACCACGATTGGAGTCCCAGGCAAAGCTGCTCCAGGCTGCAATCAGGGCGCGCGGTGAAGCTACGTCACCGCTGTTCTTCTCGATTACGCGTTGCGACTCCGGAGTCCAGACATCAAGAAACTGGTTGAGATTGGCCATCACCCAACTGCCTTGTGGAATGGGACTCAGCAGCCCCATCAGATTGGTCAGGGACGCCGGGGCATTCGGTGAGGCAGCCGGAGCAGAGCCGACTAAACCATCGGTCTTGCTGATGCCCAGGGTGCGCCCGACTGCCCGTGAATTGGTTCTGTCCGCGTTAGCCGCGACGGGTGCATCGGATTCGATCACCGTGAGCGTGAACGGTCCGATTGTGCTCGCCCCGCGGGCATCGGTCACTTTGATGGTCAACTCGAATCGACCCATGGTGGACGGGCGCCCCTGCAAACGGCCGGTAGCATTGTCAAGGACGAGGCCCGCCGGCATTGTGCCAGCGATGACCTCAAACTTGTAGGGCGCGGTGCCACCGTTCACGCCAACCAGCGTTTGATAGTTCTCGCCGAGGTTGGCGATCGGCGCGGCGCTCAGCGCAATGCCAAACCCGCCGGACTGCGGGGGCAGGTCGCCCCGTGTCGTTTCGGCCACCATTGCCTTTGCGTCCAGTGGCCGCTTGACCGCTTCTTTGGAGGCCGGTGCCTTGTCGGCGCCACCGTCACCGCCACCGCAGGCCCAAAGAAATGCTAAAGACGTGCTGGCAAGCACCATTCTGAGGTTACGCGTCTTCATATTTGTCATTCTCATCCCTGTTGGCGTTCCAATTTTGCTTCAAGTTCGCCACCCAGCGATCGACAGGCGCCAGCCTATTGGCAACACTATGTAACGTCTTTGGCAAATTGTTGATTCGAGGACCGCGTACAACAATCGCACAACTGGAAGTGACTGGCTCTGTGCGCTCCCACACCCCCTGGGTCGCTGTGGCATAGAAGAGTGGCATGGCCGCGCTCATACTGGTGTCCATTGGGTTCGGAAAAAAATGGTTTCGAGTCGAACTGCTGCGAATATCTGATTCGCGTGCTCACCGCGCAGCCAAGCACTGTAGGGTAAGGCAGCCCCTCACTTCAATCTGTGTGTTAGTCAACACATTGGCACTATTGGCATGAGTGCATACCCGCACTTTGCGCCTGCCTGCTCGCAGTCGCCTTAGCAATCATGGTCCATCAGGTCCGTAAATTCAAGATCGAAATACGGCGCAGTTGCCGCCCATCGGGCAGTGTTCAGGCTGCCTTGCCTTCTGGTTTTGCCAATGGGAGGCAACAAGCCCCGGCCAGTAGCAAAAAGAGCAACAGAAACCTGGGTGTGTCAATCAGGGTGTCAAACAGTCCCACGACCAGGAAACTGCTGAGGGCCGCGAAGCCGGCACCGGAAATGGTATCGCCGTTGAACATGTTTCGCGTCGCCCGCACCAGTGCCAGCAGTACAAACAATGTCAGAGCCACCAGGCCGAACACGCCCTGGTCAAAGAGCACCCCGTAGAACAGGCTCTTGATGTGCCATTGCAGGTGCCCATCGGTTGAGAAAAACCAGTGATCCATTCGGTCAGAAAAGTCGCCGTTGCTTAGCAGATTGGTTCCGGCAGCCGTCTCCAGGCGGATATTGTCAATATCCATGGTCGAGTTGGGCACGTCGTAGAAAAGGGAGAACTTGATGGGCCTGTGGCTATACCAGGGGCTGATGGCAAGCCCCTTGGCGGTGAACTGCGTCTCGACCTTGCGCCATGCACCGCTGTCTTTTCCCAGTTCAATGGTCTGCCAGATGCAGTTGTAGGAGGTCAGCATCCACTTCTCACAGATCGGTATCGTGATCTTGGAATCCGGGCGGCTGGGGCGCACGTCCATTCGCAACACGTAGTGCTGCCCTGGCTCAACGGCCACCAGTTGTTCCACGTAGAGGGAGTCTCCAGCGCTCAGGCGCAGGAAGGTATTGCCGGCCGTACTCTCGAGCCGATAGGTCGCGGACCGATGCCCCTCGGTACTGCGCCAGTAGTTCGTTTCAGGGTAGCGTCCAAGACCCATGCCAAGCAGCGTGGTTGCCCAATCGGCATCCCGAATGCTCAGTGCGTCTTTCCAGTGTGCCTGCCGAATGTCCAGATCGGCGCTCACCCTGGCCAGGCGCATCTGTGCAAACTCGCCCTTGAAGATGGGAACGGCTACCAGCAGCAAGCCGCCTGCCAGCGCAGCGAATATCGCAGCGCTCCGCATGAGTCGTTTGGATTGCAGCGTCACGGTTGCAAGAACCAGAAAGACGGCCACGGCAAAGGCCGAGTATCCGTTTCGCGAGTAGGTGACCATCAATGCATAGGTCGTGGACAGCAGCAGCAGCAGACCTGGGATGCGTACCAGCCAGCGACGCTCCTGATGCATGAGGACAATCAAGAAAGGTGTTGCGGCCGCAAGAAAGCATTCGATATAGGCGCCTCCCACGTGCAGGGCTGAAAAAGGACCTGTGACGCGATAGCCTCCCGAAAAGTCCCACAAGCCGCTGAAAGCGACCCGTTCCCAGAGAATGACCGCCACCGTCAGCGCGAGCCCCAGACTCATTCCCCAGACAAACGGTCGACGCGGGTCAAGTTGATTGGCAATGAAACGCTTGGCGAGTCCGTAAGCCAATACGGCCCAGAAACCGCCTTTGATAATTCTCAGGGCGTTGTAGGGGCTGTAGTAGTTGTTGAAGGAATTTGCGTCGGGCCACTGAAAAGGCAAAAGGCCCCGCACAGCGCTGATCGCGAAGCTCAGCCCCAGGAGGGTGGCGGTAACGGCAAACACGGCGTCGCTGCGCGTGCGCTTTTTGGAGGGCGATGGCGAACGGGCGTAGGCGATTGCCATGCTCACGATCAGGATGGCATCAAATTCCTCCAGGAAAAAGCGTCCGCTCCACGGTGCCAGATCAAACACTGGCAACGCCGCAGCCATCACCGCAAACACCCAGACCGGCCTGTGCCACACGATGGCAGCACATGCAACGAGCACCAGGCAAAGCAGCAAGGGGAATGCCGGAAACGCGGCCGCCCAGATGCCCGTTGCGGCAAGGCAAAGAATCAGCCAGATCGGAAGTGCCGAAGGGAATGGGGGTCTTTGCAAGCTTGTTGTGTTCATTGGGTCGGGCTGTGTTGGTTTTGCTGTGTCAGATGACATTTGCTGCATCAGACGCACCGCCAGCCAGGCGGTAGCACCTGCCAGTGCAATGGCCGTCGTGTCGGGATGGGCGCCCGTCTGGAACAGCTTGCCGCCTTCCACGATGGTCGCCAGCAACAGGGCCGCCGCCATCGCAAATGGAGGTGAACGGCGATACGCCCAGGCAAACAGCGCAAGTGGCACATAGGAAAGGCAAACCGCTGTCAGGCTGACCAAGGCCCTGGCTTCGCTGGAGAAGTAATGGTAGTAGAACGGCATGAACCGGATCTGCTCCAACTGCACGGCAGCGGCGCCAAAACCGTGCCAATGGGACGAGAACCATCCGTTGATCGTGAGCAACGCGCTTACATAGATCGCACCGATCGGGATCGCGTAGCGTCTGGCGATCAGCGCGAGTCCCCCGGCGGTCCAGTTGCCATCTTGCTTGCATAGCACCAGGCCACAACTGACGCCGACCGCTCTGGACAGTATCGACAGGCCTTGCGAGATGCCTGAAGCCAGGAAGAACTGTGCGCCCTCGATAAAGGTGCCTAGCAGTAGCCCAATGATTGCCCCTTGCGGGATGCCGGAGCCCCTGACGCCTGCCAGACGAACCAGCAAGACTCCAAATGGCATGGCGAGCAACACCTCGGCTGCCAGTTGAAAGGCCAACAAGACGGTCTTCTTGGTATGCCCTGCCACCAGCCAGCCCCAATGGTCGGATTGGATTTTGCTTTGCAGTTCTGGCCAGGACATCAGGATGTCAAATGGGAAGAAGGCGAACGCAACATATGCGATTGCATAGCCTTCCAGCATGCGCATGCGCAAACGGTGGGGATCGCCCGAAAGCGAACCCAGCAGTCGCAGGAACCAATGGACATACTTCGCGGAAATCGCGAGCCCGATCAAGGTGCCGATGCTCTCGGCCACAATGTCGTTGAGTGACACGGTTCGCTGGGGAAAGTAGAGCTGTGCGAATTCGACGGCGATTGCGAGCGCTACGCAGCCCGTGCCGGCTATTGCGAGTAACAGCCAGCGCGGAACTTTCGGGAGAGTCTGCAACAACTGACAGGCCGTCAAAAACGCCAGCGGAATGTAGAGCACGCCATTGGCCACCCAGTCCGCCCTGGACTCAATACCCAGCGCCAGGAACGGAATGTTCTGAAACGCGAGAATGGCGTCATCCCAAGAGCGGTATACATACTTCAATGGAACCAGGCTACCGTAGACGACAAACGACACGTAGAGCAGTACGAGCCACTTCACGCCCGGGAGTGGCTGCGGCAATGTCTCATGCTGGTTCTTCATGGCGAGGGCTTGATTGGTGTTTGCGCAATCCTAACCTCTGTGATGTGCATGCGGTCGGACCGCGAGGGCCATCATGATCGGTAGACGCGAGCTCTCCAAATTTGGCGCTCTGCTGACCGGCGGTGTGATGCTCGGCGGTCGCCATTGGGCGGTCCTTGCCCAGCCCCAGGCGTCACTTTCCGGGCCGGCGTTGCTGCGTGTCGGTTTGACGAAAGCTATAAAAACGATAGCTGAAGCATCAATGTTAGCGGGGGCTGGAGCCGTTATTGAAGTGGACTCTGGTGTCTACACTGCCGACGTGGCAGTCTGGACACGCGACGACCTGACCTTGCGCGCGGTGAGCGGTCGGGTACGCCTGTTGGCCCAAGGCGCTGCCGCTGAGGGAAAAGGCATCTGGGTGGTGCGCGCCAAAGGCATGTCGGTAGAGGGCTTTGACTTTGAAGGCGCAGCGGTACCGGATCGCAACGGTGCCGGCATTCGGTTGGAGCGCGGTTCACTGCTCGTGCGCGATTGTCGCTTCCTGCACAATGAAATGGGCCTACTGACCAACAACGACCCGTCAACCGTGCTGCGGGTAGAGAACTGCGAGTTCGCCCACAACCAGCGGCTCGATGGGCACAACCACAATTTGTATGTGGGGCGCATCGCGGAGTTGTCGGTCAGGGCGAGCTTCTTTCATCACGCCCACATCGGCCACCTGCTGAAGAGTCGCGCAGGGGTGAACGACATTTACGACAACCGGCTCATAGATGGGGACGGTGGAAGCGCGAGCTACGAACTGGAGTTTCCCAATGGGGGCGTGGCCCATGTTGTAGGCAATCTGATTGCGCAGAGCGTCCTGACCGAGAACGCGACTCTGATATCGTTTGGTGCAGAAGGCTACAGCTGGCCACGCAACGAAATTCATCTGGTCAACAACACGCTGGTGAATCCTCTGCGCCGAGGAGGCGTGTTTTTGCGCGTGCGGCCGGGGGCAGACATCATCCGGGCTGTCGGCAATACCCTGGTGGGCATGGGTACACTGGAATCAGCTGGGCCGGGTGAGTACCGCAACAACGTGCGGGACGATACACCGCATAATCCGAGGGCCTTACCCCTACCCTAATGAACCCGTAACGACGCCATGCCTGTGACCGATTCTTTTCTAGCCCTTGGTTCCCCCCGGTTTTCTGACCCGCGACTGGCCGAGCTGGCCAGTCGCCAAGGTGTTGAGGCTGCATGGCGCCAAGCCGTCAGCGCTGATCCGCGCAGCGCGATGGCAGGTGTCACCGGCGACTTTGCGGTGGGGATGCGCGAGGACAGTGGCCGCACGTTTCTGGCGGTCGACCGGTTTGCCATTCGCACCATGTGCTACTGCCTCCAGGACGGGCAACTGCGGTTTGCTGCCCGCGCCGATGAGTTGGCCGATGGCAATGCCGATGTTGACCCGCAAGCCATTTTTGACTACCTGTATTTTCACGTCATCCCGTCACCACGCACCATCTACAAGGGTATCTTCCGCCTGCCTCCCGGGCACTTTGCGTTGTTCGAGAATGGCCATCTCACGGTAGCGCCATATTGGGCTCCGGTATTCGTGGAGCAACGTGATCCGTCGTTCGGCGCGTTGAAAGATGAATTCAGGGCGTTGTTGCGCGAGGCGGTGGCCAGTCAGCTGGATGGCGGCAAACCGGCCTGTTTCCTGAGTGGCGGCACCGACAGCTCCACGGTAGCCGGCATGGCCGGTCTTGCCAGCGGCAAAGCCGCAGCCAGCTATTCGATTGGATTTGATGCCCAGGGCTACGACGAAATGGAGTTTGCGCGCCTGGCGGCCAAGCATTTCAAGACCGAGCATCATGAGTATTACGTGACACCAGAGGACCTGGTGCGCAGCATTCCGTCCGTTGCGGCGCACTTCGACCAACCGTTTGGAAACTCGTCAGCCTTGCCTTCCTACTACTGCGCGAAGATGGCGCGCGAGGATGGCGTGAGCAAGATACTCGCCGGTGATGGTGGTGACGAACTTTTTGGCGGCAATAGCCGCTATGCCAAGCAAAAGGTTTTTGGCTGGTACGACCATGTGCCCGGCCCGATCAGGCGCGGCCTGATGGAACCCCTGTTGGGGACAGGGGCGGCCGACGTTCTTGCCGTGACGCGCAAGGCGCGCAGTTACGTCGAGCAGGCCCGCGTGCCCATGCCAGATCGGTTGCAGATGTACAACCTGATCATGCGCCTTGGCGTCAACGAGGTACTGACGCCTCAAATGCTGGCTCAGATTGACATGGCTGGCCCGCTGCAATTGCAGCGCCAGGTCTGGCAAAGCCCGCAGGAGTGCAGCCCATTGAATCGTGAACTCGCGTTTGACTGGCGGTTTACTTTGGCTGAGAGCGACCTGCCCAAGGTGTTGGGTGCCACGGGATTCGCAGGGATTGGCGTCGGCTTTCCGATGTTGGACGACCGGCTATTGGCCTTTTCACTCAAGCTGCCGACCGATTACAAGCTCAAGGGGCAAAGACTGCGCTGGTTCTTCAAGGAGGCACTGCGCGGTTTCCTCCCCGACGAGATTCTGGTCAAGAAGAAGCAGGGCTTTGGACTGCCCTTTGGCGTCTGGGTCAATGCGGAACCCAAGCTCAAGGCCCTGGCCAGCGAATCGTTGAACAGCCTTGCCCGGCGCGGTGTCGTGCGCTCCGATTTTGTGCAGACCTTGTTGACGAAGCGACTGCCTGAACACCCTGGTTATTTCGGTGAAATGGTGTGGATTTTGATGATGTTGGAGCAATGGCTGGCAGTGAAGGCCCCCCGATTTAGCGTGTCCAATCCCTAGTTGCTATTTTTTATATAGCAACCTCCTCAGGTGGTATGAGGGCTATGGGCTAATTTCGCAAAGTGTCAGGTGCGAAAGTTGGCAAGCATGCGCAGACCGAAGCGCCAGTTGGTTTGGTCCCATGGCGTGAAGCGACGGATCTGGAACAGATCGTCTCCGGTGCGGGAGGCTCCCCACTGTGTGCTGAAGGCGGCATCAAAACCCAGACTGCGTACGGCATCCACATTGTGCGCCGCGTAGTCTTCACCGGGCTTGCCATTGGGGTAGGCGAACAAGCCCACGCGCTCGTTGAGCAACTGCTCCAGGAAGTCCTTGCTGCCCCCAATTTCGTCTCGAGCCTGGGAGTCCGTGAGTTTGGCCAGAATTGGGTGGGACATGGTGTGGGCGCCAATCTGCATGCCCGCACGACGCATTGCCCTGACATCATCGGACGTGACCATCAGGTTCCCCGGGAGTTGGACGTGCGCCAGCTGGGCCAAGCGCTCCGTGACGGCAACGCGCTGCTCGAATGGCTGGTACTTGATCTTGCCAATCAATGCGGCAATAGCTGCCCGTCTATCCTGGATCGAACCCATGGCGTGGCAGCCCAGTCCCAGCGAAGACAGGTCCAATTCCGGCAACGGGCAAGTGCGAACCGACTCGATGATGGTGTCGTTCCACATGCGACCGCCATCCATGAAGCCAGTGGCGATAAAGAATGTGGCTGACAGTCCATGGCGGCGCAGGATCGGGACTGCGACGTGGCAATTGTCGGCATAACCATCGTCGAACGTAATGCACGCGGCTCTCGCCGGTAGCGAGCCGGTCTTCAGCCGTTGGACGGCCTCGTCGGCCGGCAACACATTGAACCAGACCCGGAGCCGCTCGCAGATCTCGTCAAACCGGCCGGCATGCATGTCGGCTGGAAAGAGAAGGTCAGGCTCAGGCAGCACCCGGTGGAAAATAAGGGCCGATAGGCGTGCACCAGCGCCTGCTGGCGACATCAAACCTGCAAGTGCGCCGATCATGCTTGGCTTGGCCCGGTAGAAGAGGCCAGGCCTGGAACGGTTCTCCAGCCGGGCGCAAATGTGGGTTCGGTCAGCCATGCCTTGTTTTTTACCCACTGACAAGTCAGCACCGTCATCGCCATCACGATGTAGGGCAAATCAAAATAGGCCAGGCTCAGAAAGGCGCCACCGACCGCATAGCCAACAAGGGACACCTGGCACATGGCGCCCAGATCGGCCGTCCATTTGGTCTTTGGTGAGAGATCTTTTTGGGTCCGCAACCACGATGCCATGCGCCAGGTGGAAATCCAAATGCCAAGGAACAGGAACAGTCCGATGAATCCATGGTTGCCCAACACCTGAAAGTAGATGCTGTGCGCTGCCAGCACGCTGCTGGGATCTGGCGCGAACCTGGCGAACAACTCCGGCGTGACTTGGTTGAAGCCAACACCACTGAAATAGTGTTTGGCAATGTTCCATGCGGCCCACCAGGAATTGATGCGCCCCATGGCGGAGCCGTCCTCTTTATAGGTTTCGATGGTCGACATCCGCGCAGTCCACTCAGCAGGCATGAAAGCAACCAGGGGCACTGCAAATATGATGAAGAAGATGCCGATGCGCAGTTTGTCCTTGCCGCGCCACCAGAGTGTCATTGCCATGGCGCCGATGCCCAGCAAGGCTCCGCGCGAGTGCGAGCCCAGGGCAGAGACCGTGCACAGCAGCATGGCTGCGGTCAGGGCGTGTCGTCCAACCCGGTGCTGGATTTGCAGCTGGAGAAATCGCAGCAACGGAATCGTCATAACTAATGCCAGCGCGAACTCGTTGTTGTCTTCAATAAACGACCCTGGAGGTCCCCAGACCCGGTGGGCGGCGCCAGTCTGAATGGTAAAAATACCACCCTTGATGCCGAGCAGTGCCAATGACCCTGCGCTGACCCAGATGAGAGAGAAGATGTGCTGCTTGCTGTGCAGGAGCATCAGCGCCACCAACAGCATCCCATCAATCTTCATCACCTTCTTCCACTGGTCGTAGTCGCCCGAAAAATCCAGTCCGAGCAACCAGGACAGCGTGATCCAGCACATGAACAAAACGAACAATACGGTTGGATTGCCCTTGAAGGGTGACTCGCGATCGCGCGTCGCCAGCAAACCCACCATGACGCAAACTGCGGCCATGGCTGCCAGTGGTGCATGCAGCGCCATGCCGTAGGTGTAGCGGTGCGGATTCATGATGCTCAGCCAGGTCCACAACATAATGCCGATCCACGGCCTGCGGAGCGCGGCAATGCAGCCCGCGATCACAATCGCGATGACGACGATGTCACGCATGGCTGATGATGTAGCGAAACTTGCCCGACTTCTCGGCCGGAATGGCTTCCACTTGCTCGACCACTACGGAAACGTCGGCGCCCAGTCGCCGCTTGAAACCGCTGACGATCAGGTCGACGGCTTCAGGCGGAAAGCTGCCATCCGTAACCAGCAACACCCGGGTGAGGGTGCGGGTTTCCTGAATCACCTTGAAGGCCTGCACACCCACGAGATCTCGCAGGATGTAAATGAGTGAAAGGCCGTGCATCACGGTGCCGTCAGTGGCGACCACAAAATCGGTGCTCCGGCCCTGAATATCCTGCAACAGAGGAAGGCCACGTCCGCAACTGCAGGGTTTCGCACCCATCACGCCGATGTCTCCGGTCCGGTATCGGATGAACGGGAAATCGTTGGTCGACAGGTGGGTAACAACGATTTCTCCGGCCACCCCAGGCGGTTGCACCTGTCCCTGTTCATCAACAATCTCCACCACGATGTCGTCGGCCGTCAGGTGCATTCCTCCGGCCGGACATTCGTGCGCAATGAAGCCCGCATCCCGGCCACCGTAGCCATTGGCTACCCTGCAGCCAAAGGTGTCGGCAATGGTGCTGCGTTGATCGTCATACAGGCGCTCAGAGGTCACAAACGCCACCCGGATGCCCAGGTCGTCCATGGCGACGCCGCGTTTTCGCGCATGCTTGGCAATATGGGTGAGGGCAGAGGGGTAACCAAACAGCATGCGGGGCTTGATGGCGCGAATGGTCGCAATGAACTGGTCAAGCTTGGATTCGGACATTTCGAAGGCTGGCAGCAGTTGTGTTCGCAGCAACTTGTCGCGCCAGTGCTTGATGCGGTCCTGTTTGCCCAGCTCGATTGGTGAACCCCAGATGACGATCTCGGGATCGCCAATATCCACGTCCCACCAACGGGTCGCCCGCCACTTGGCCGCGACATCGTGGCTGACGCGTTTGGTGCCTATGAAAAAAATCAATGGCTCACCCGACGAGCCCCCGGTATTGAAGCGCGTCAAACCTTGCGCGTGGCTGTGTTTGAGCGACTCCGTGTTGGCGCGGATGACGGTCTTCGTCAGGAACGGCAGACGTTGCAGATCGGATGTGCTGCGTACCGTGTCCGGATCAAAGCCGATCCGGGCAAATAGTTCGCGGTAGTACGGCACGTTGACAGCGACGTCCTGCAAAAGATCACGAAGACGCTGCAGTTGAAAGGCCGCCAGATGATCGGCAGTCCACCACTGGGCATCCTCCATTTGCCGTCGTACGGCCACGGTGTCGTGACTCTTGATCCGCTCATGTACAGGGAATACAAACGCTGAGACGAAAGACGTGTACAAACTCATGCAGTTTCCCGTTAATCAGTGCAATGGCGGTGCCATGGCCCGTCGATAGACATCGAACAAGACGGGCTGGACGCAGGCCCAAGTGTAGCGTTTTGCTTCCAGCAAACCGGCCTGTACCCGTGCTTCCCAGACCGATGCATCCGACAGCAATGCCAGGCAGGATTGCCCCATGGCAACCGGGTCTGAAGGCGGTACCAGGGAGGCGTTGACGCCGTCACGCGCCATGTGGGGAATGCCGCCCACATTGGTGCTGACGACTGGCACGCCGCTGGACCAGGCCTCGAGTATCGAATTGGGCATGTTGTCCGCCAAGCTGGGGTTGAGCACGAGGTCCGCGCTTCGGTACAGTGCCGCCATGGCGTCGCGCTCCAGCCGACCGGCAAACTGCACTATGTCTCCCATACCCTGGTCTGCAACCAGACGGCGCAACACCCGTTCCTCGGGACCGCTGCCTGCAATGGTCAGGCGCGCCTGCGGATAGTGCGTCAATACAACTTGAAATGCCCGGATGGCTGTTGCATTGTCATACAGCGGTTCAAGATTTCGGGCAACGACCAAGTGGGGCCGACCCGAGCGGACAGGATCACGGGGCGGGAACCTGCTGAGGTCAATGATGTTGGGCACGATTTCGGGGCGCATGCCAAAGCGTGAAAAAACCTCCTGCAAGAAGCCCGACGGCACAATCAGTGCGCCGGTTCGTCGCATCGTGAACCGCACAATATTTCCAGAGCGTAGAAGAAACCGCTCCGCCTCGCCACCGCGATAGTTGACCACTACAGCAACACGTCGGATGCGTGCAATCCATACGGCTGGCGCGGCAAACAGATGCCACGACCAGCCGGAATTGGCCATGATGTGGAAGACATCGGTACGACCAGCGACCAGCCAGAGTGTTGCCACGTAGGGTATGAGCCGGAAGACCGAACGCAGTCCCGGAACCTTGGCAATCCACTGCGGCCTGTACGGCGCGTTCACCTGCACCGTTGTGACGGTAGCACCCGCAGCATTCAATAGTTCGGCCAGCTGCCGCGTCTGGTTGGCCATGCCACCGGATGGTGGGGGCAGCGGCCCGACCAGGCCGATGCGCAGGCCACGCAAGCCGCTTGCCGTCATTTTCGAGCCGCCAGCGACGCGTAGACCTCACGGTAGTGGGCCACGCTGGCCGTCCAGTTGCGCTCGTTTTCAACAAAGCGCCTGCCTGCCTCGCGCAGGGCAGTCCAGCGATCCCGGGTAGCCAACAGACTGGTCACCGCTTGTGCCAGCGCATCCTTGCTGCCCGCCTTGAACAGCATGCCGGTCTCCCCGTGGCGAATCAACTCCTTGTGGCCCCCGACGTCAGATGCGACCAACACCCGGCCCTGGGCCATGGCTTCCAGCGGCTTGAGTGGTGTGACCAATTCCGTCAGGCGCATCGAGTGGCGAGGGTAGGCCAATATATCGATCAAATCGTAGTAGCGCTGTACTTCACTATGGGGCACGCGGCCGGTAAAGACGACTTTGTCCGTCAGGCCCAATCGCTGTGCCTGGGCCTTGAGGGCAGCGTCCTGTGGACCTCCACCAACCAGCAGCACACGAACATCGGGTCGTTCGGCCAGAACGACTGGCAGGGCATCGAGCAGGAGGTCAAGCCCCTCGTAGGCATAGAACGAGCCAATGAAGCCGACCACGCTGGTGCCTTGCAAGCCCAGGCGGGACTTCAACGCCGCATCCGGCAGGCCGCCGGGTTCAAATGATTCGATGTTCACAGCGTTGGGGATCACGGTGACTTTATCCGCAGGAATTCCCCTGCATACGATGTCACTGCGCAACCCTTCGCAAATGGTGAATACATGGTCGGCCTGCTGCAGTGCACGGGTCTCCAGCCAACGGGTCAACCGGTAGCGCGGGCTGCCCTCCGCGGTGGTTCCATGGTCGACCGCGGCATCTTCCCAGAAAGCGCGCACTTCATACACGACCGGAATGCCCAGCCGCTTGCCAACGCGCAGGGCCGGTATGGCGTTCAACACCGGGGAATGGGCATGGATGATATCGGGTCGAACGCGCTCAGCGACTTGCAGCAGGCGGTCTTCCAGTTTCTTCATCAGAGCCCATTGCGCCAGTACCGGCAGGCGGCTGAGTGGCCCGGTTGCAGCCTGTGTCCGGTAGAAGTGCCAGCCGTCGACATCTTCCTCCGAAACCTCACAGTCAATTTGCTTGGGACTTGTCAGATGAAACGTTTCCCACCCGAGTTTGCGCTGCTCACGCAGGATGGACAGGGTACGAAAGGTGTAACCACTGTGCAGCGGAATGGAGTGGTCAAGGACGTGCAGTACTTTCATGTCAGGCACCAATAACCATTCGACTGTTTTCTTTGAAAAGTCTTTTCGCCAGCCAAATCACTGCCACCGACAAGCCAAGTACGGTGAGTACGTAGATTGAAAAAACCAAAGGGTTGCCGGGTATGACTTCAGCGCCTTCACCGGTGTAGATTTGACCGGTCACAACATAGACCGTCAGGACTTTGATCGCCGAAATGAAGTAGGCGTGGATAAAGAAAATGCCGAAGCTCACCTCCGCTACATAGTCGAGACGAGTCCCAAATACGCGGTAGTGTCGCGAGAGAAGCCATGTGATCAGGAGTGCAAGGGATGCTTTCATGGGCACTTGCCAATAGGGCGGGGCAGGCCAGTCAAGGATCGTCGCGACCAGGCCTGCCAGCGCCACCAGGGCCAATAAGGGCCACCAGCGACTCACCAATTCCAGTGCCTCGGTCTTGTAGTGACAGAAGACCATGCCCAGCATGTAGAAGGGCAGAAGGTACAGCGCCATATTTAGTGGTCCCAACTGCCCCCCACGACCGATACTGGCAGATAGCACCATCAAAGGCAGGATCAATAGGTATCCCCAGTTGAATCGCCTGTCGATGAACAGAAATAGCGGAGCCACCAGATAGAAGAGTGTGATGGTCGGCACAAACCACAGCGGCGCCAAATGCTTCCCCGTAAGCAGGAATAGTCCGATTTGTCCCCAGATGGGCAAGTCATAAAACCACGGCCACATGCCAATGCGGTGTGTCAAGAAAGTGAAAACGATGATCGCCGGAATGGATAGTAATAAGTAGGGGGCAATAACGGTCTTGAGCTTCTGTTTCAGATAGCGCTTGAATGTGAAGCGAACACTCAAGTGCTGAAACAGATATCCGGCGATGAAGAAAAAGAAGATCGAACTCTCAACCGCCATCGCGTTGATGAATTTGCCCAGTGTGGGATAACCCGACCAGTCAAGGGAGGGCACGGTGTGGGCACACACGATCAATATGATGGCGATTCCGCGAAACACGTGAATGTGTTGCTGGAAGCGGTCCTCAGTCACTAACATCTTATTTTTCCTCAGCAAATGTGGCGGCCGCCGCGACCACCTGCGTGGCATCCGAATCCGAATTGCGCAAGAATGCCTCGAACATGAGCAGCGTCCACAGGGGCGCGCTGTAGTCTCGAGCGCCTGACTGGTGTGCCTCCACCAAATGCTGCAGGTAGGTTTGATCGAACCAACCGGTGGAGGCCAAGCGGTCACCCAGTATGGCGTCACGCACGCGTTGCTTCAAAGGGCCCCGGAACCAGCGTGCCAGGGGCACAGAAAACCCCATCTTTGGCCGGTACAACACGTCATGCGGCAAGTGGGGCTCCATCGCTTTCTTGAAGATGTATTTGCCCTCCTGCCCGTTGATCTTGTGGCGCGAAGGCAATGAAGCAAGCCACTCGACCAATTCGTGGTCCATCAAGGGTTCGCGCACTTCCAGCGAGTGCGCCATGCTGGCCCGGTCGACCTTGGTATTGATGTCCCCCACCAGGTAGGTCTTGAGATCCAGGTACTGAATCAGGGCCAGCGGGTCGTTGGTACCCGCCTGCGCCGCGTGTCGATTGAATACTTCCTGGGCGTTGTAGCTGGCCAGTTCAGATTTGAAGCGTGCGCTGAAAAGCGCATCACGCATGGGGCCGCGCAGGATTGAGACTGAATGGAAGTACGCATCCACCGAGCTTCGCGCCAATCCTTCGAAGGTGGTTTTGGCGCGAAAAATCCGAGGCGCCCAGTCGGCTTTGGGATAGAGCTTGCCCAACGTGCCAAACAATGGACCACGCAGCCCTTGTGGCAACGCGGAACGCATGCTTTCTTCCATCAGGTGCATGCGATAGCGCCGGTACCCGCCTAATGCCTCATCGCCGCCGTCGCCAGACAGAGCCACGGTGACATGCTTGCGTGCCAATTGACAGACCCGGTACGTTGGAATGGCTGAACTGTCTGCATAGGGCTCGTCATAGAGGCGGGCCAAGGTGTCGATGAGGTCAAAGTCGTCACTCTTGACCACTTCGAGGCGGTGGTTGGTGTGGTAGCGGTCTGCCACCATTTGCGCGAACGCAGACTCGTTGAATGCAGGGTCGTCAAAGCCAATGGAACAGGTGTTGACGGGATTGTCTGACAAGCCCGCCATCATGGCGACGACTGCACTGCTGTCCACGCCACCAGAGAGGAACGCCCCCAGCGGTACCTCGGCAATCATGCGAAGGCGGACCGACTCTTGTAGCCGCTCCACTAGTTCGGCCTGGGCGTCAGCTTCGGAAATGGGGTTGTCGAGTGTGAATTGGACGTCCCAGTAAGCGACTGGCTGGGGAATGGGCTGGCCACGGCGGATGGTGAGGGTGTGCGCGGGGGACAGTTTTTGGGCTTGCTTGAAGATAGTGCGTGGTTCGGCGACATATCCCAGGGCGAAATACTCTTCGACCGCCAAGGGATCGATGTCGTGACGCAGCCCGCCGTGGGCCATAATCGACTTCAGCTCGGAGCCAAACAGCAAGGTGCCGTCGTCCAGAACCGCGTAGTACATGGGCTTGACGCCCATGCGGTCACGCGCCATGAAGAACGTCTGCTGGTTGCGGTCCCACAGGGCAAAGGCAAACATGCCCCTGAATCGCTTGACGCAGTTGGCGCCCCAGGACTCCCACGCGTGGACGATGACTTCGGTGTCGCTCTTGGTGTGAAACACATGGCCCAGCGCCTGCAGCTCCGGGATGAGCTGCTGGTAGTTGTAGATTTCACCGTTGAAAATCACGACCACCGAGCCATCTTCGTTGAACAGGGGCTGTTGACCGGTCGCGATGTCGATGATGGACAGGCGCCGGTGCCCCAGCCCCACGCCGGGTTCGATATGCAGGCTGCCCTCGTCCGGGCCACGGTGCAGCTGCGAGTCGTTCATGCGCTGCAGCACAGCGCGGCTGATATCGCCGCCGCCGCGGGTGTCAAAGATGCCTGTAATGCCGCACATGGTATGAAAAGTTGGTTAAGTGGATCGTGTAGGATGCAGTTGCTGATCGTACACACCCTGGTAGGTGGACACCATGGCCTGCATACTAAAGGTTGACAGTACCCGTTGGCGCCCAGCCCGACCCATGGTCCGCGACTGTTCAGGGTTGTTGGCGAATGCGACCAACTGCTGCGCCATCGATTGCGCGTCGGCTGCTGGAACAATGACACCGGTATCCGGTTGGTGCACCAGGTCCGCATTGCCCCCTACGGCCGTGGCAATCACCGGCAATCCGCTGGCCATGGCTTCAAGAATGGTGTTGGATATGCCCTCTGCCAGCGATGGCAATGCAAAGGCATGCAGGCCCCGCATGATGTCTGCCACGTCGCTGCGCTCACCGGGCAACCACGCCAGATCCGCCACGCCCGCAGCCTCCAAAATGCCTTGTGCCTTGGCGCGCAAGGGTCCCTCGCCCACCATGACCAGGCGTAGACGCTGCCGCAATGTCGGATCCAGTTGAAGGGCTTGTACAAAGGCTTGCGCCAGCAGTGTCTGGTCTTTGACCGTCTGCATGCGTCCGACGGTACCGACCAGCCAATGGTACGCTGGATCGAACGGACTACCCGCTATCGTCTGTGTCCCGTCGGGTGCCGGGCAGAAGCGGTCGGTGTCTACGCCGTTGTAGGCTTGGGTAATCCGGCCCGGCGGCACATGGACCTTTTGGACCAGGTAGTCATTCAGGTCGCGCGACAAGGCGATGTAGCGGTGCACAAAGGGCTTGTAGATTCGGCGTATGCGTTGGTAGGTGACGTTGTTGCCATCGAGATCGCCAACATCGCGGCCATGCTCACCGTGGATGCGCACCGGCACGCCCGCTGCCCACGCGGGAACTTGAACCTCCAGGGCAGCCAGGTTGCGGCTGTGCACGATGTGCGGGCGCAATTTGCGGAAAAGCCTGAAAAGCCTGGGGTACTGCCAGACGCCTTGCCCCGGTGGTTTGTGCAGCGCGAAGAACTCTACGTCCGTGCGCCCCACGCGATGTTTGAAATCCGTCACATCGGTGAGCGCCAGCACGGCATGCCGGTACGCCTCTGCAGGCATGTGGTTGATCAGATTGACGATGCCGTTTTCAAGTCCGCCGGTGTCAAAGCGGTGCATGACGTGGAGCACGAGGGGGCGCTGGTCGTTGCTCATGAAAACTGGCCCTAGCCCTCGTGAAATAAGCGTGAATAGCTATATAAATAATAGCAAACTGGCTACAGGCGCCAAAGCTGATAGCCCGCTTCACGAAAGAGTTTGGCGTCAAAGGCCGCTTTGACGTCGATAAAGGCCCCACCCTTGACCAGCTTCTTGCTGAAGTCTTCCATCGACAAAGCAGCAAATTCCTTGTGTGCCACTGCCGCAACGATGGCATCGGCGCGTGGCAATTCGTCCCATGGGAGTAGCGGTACGCCATATTCGTGCACGGCCTCATCGGACTTGGCTTGAGGGTCGGTGACAAACACCTCGACACCATAGGTTTTAAGCTCGTTGATGATGTCGATCACTTTGGAATTGCGCAGGTCGCCGCAGTTTTCCTTGAAGGTAAGACCCAACACATTGACCTTGGCCCCCTTCACATAGCTGCCACCGGCAATCATGTGCTTGATGGTTTGCTCGGCAATGAACTTGCCCATGCCGTCGTTGATGCGGCGGCCGGCCAGGATGACCTGCGGGTTGTAGCCCAGCATTTCGGCCTTGTGCGTCAGGTAGTAAGGGTCCACACCGATGCAATGACCGCCAACCAGACCCGGCTTGAACTTCAAGAAGTTCCACTTGGTGCCTGCCGCTTCCAGCACCTCGGTGGTGTCGATTCCGAGCTTGTCAAAAATAATGGACAGCTCGTTCATGAGCGAGATATTCAGGTCGCGCTGGGTGTTCTCAATGACCTTGGCCGCTTCAGCGGTCTTGATGCTTGAGGCCCGGTGAACTCCGGGGATGATGATGGTTTCGTACAGCTTGGCGACTTTCTCCAAGGTTTCGGGCGTATCACCGGAGACAATTTTGAGAATCTTCGTCAGCGTGTGCTCTTTGTCACCCGGGTTGATGCGTTCGGGCGAATAGCCGACAAAGAAGTCCTGCTTCCACTTCATGCCCGATTCACGCTCCAACACGGGAATACACACTTCTTCCGTGGCGCCGGGGTACACCGTGGACTCGTAGACCACAATGGCGCCCTTCTTCATGTGCCGTCCCACGCTGGTGCTGGAGCCCACGAGCGGTCGGAAATCCGGAATATGGGCATTGTCGACCGGCGTGGGCACCGCCACGATGATGATGTCGGCCTCGGCCAGCATCTTGGGATCGGCCGTGTAGACCGCATGGGGGGAAGCCGCCATTTCTTCGTCGGACAGTTCGCGTGACGGATCAACGCCCCGCAAACACGACTCCACCTTGCTCACCGCAATATCAAAGCCAATGGTGCGCAAATGCTTGCCAAACTCCACGACCAATGGCAAGCCCACATACCCCAAGCCGATCACCGCAACTACGCTCATTTGGATTCCCCCAATTTAAATCATGTTCTTTTAATTGTGCCTCAGGCTCCACTGCCTGAAACGTACCAATCCATCGCCTCGACAACTCCCTGGAGAATCCTGTGGCTGGGCGCATAGCCTAGAAGCGTACGCGCCTTGCTGATGTCGGCCAGGGAGTGTCGCACGTCACCCGCCCGGAAATCTCGGTACATCGGGGCATAGCCCTTGAGGTGGGTAAACCGTGGCTCCAGACTGGCGCGCATGGATTCGAACAGCTCGTTGAGTGTGGTGCGGTCACCGACGGCTATGTTGTAGACCTGATTGGTCGCGTCCTCGGCGACAACGGTCGCTGCCAGCAGATTGGCCTGTACTGCGTTCGCCACATAGCAGAAGTCGCGACTCGTTTCGCCATCGCCATTGATCCACACGGGTTCGTTCTTGATCATGGCCGCCGCCCATTTGGGAACGACCGCCGCGTAGGCACCGTTGGGGTCCTGGCGCGGGCCAAAGATGTTGAAGTAGCGCAAGCCGATCGTTTTGAAACCGTAAGCCCTGGCGAACACATCGGCGTATTGCTCGTTGACCAGCTTGGTGACTGCGTACGGCGAAAGGGGTTTGCCAATGCGGTCTTCGACCTTGGGCAGGCCGGGATGGTCCCCATAGGTGGAACTGGAAGCGGCGTACACAAAGCGATGGACTTTGGCGTCTCTGGCGGCTACCAGCATATTCAGGAAGCCGCCAATATTGGTGCCATTGGTGGTGATGGGGTCTTCCAGCGATCGCGGAACACTGCCTAGCGCAGCCTGGTGCAAGACGAATTCCACACCATCACATGCTTTGCGGCAATCTTCCAGGTTGCGGATGTCACCTTCTTCAAACCTGAAGCGTGCCCACTGTTCGGGAGACACGGCCGCCCGAACCAGTTCCAGATTGGCGCGATGCCCGGTGGCGAAATTGTCGAGACCGACAACGTTTTGATTCAGCATGAGCAGGCGCTCAAGCAGGTTGCTGCCGATAAATCCGGCAACACCTGTAACCAGCCACGAATGGGGCTCGTGCGCCAATCGATCCTGAAGTTGTTCAAAGGCAGTTTTTTCGTTCATTTGAGCCAGTTCCAAAGGTCAGCAGCAATGCGCTCAGCGGCGTGGCCATCCCAATACTCGGGGACACGTCCTTTTTTTCCCTTGCCGGCAAGGATTTCGCCAGCTGCGTCGAGAATGGCTTGCCGGTCCCTTCCGACCAGTGTGTTGGTTCCCTGGTCGATCGTGATGGGGCGTTCGGTGTTCTCCCGCAGTGTGAGACAAGGCACACCCAGGGCAGTGGTTTCTTCCTGCAGGCCGCCGGAGTCTGTCAGCATCAAAGTGGCACCCGCCATCAAACCGAGCATTTCGAGGTAGCCTTGCGGGGGAAGCAGGAACATGCACTCTGGCTTGATCAGGTTCAAAAGCCCGAAACGCTCAATATTTGCCTTGGTTCTCGGGTGCAAGGCAAAGATCAGGGGGATCTGTGCCGCGACTTCGCCCAGCACGTGCAGCAAATCGGATAGCGTGTGTTGGTCATCCACATTGGAGGGTCTGTGCAAGGTAACAACGCCATATCGGCGTGGTTCACCCAACACGGCAGCGTCAACGCCATGGGTCCTCAGCGTCATGGCAGGGTCCACCGCTTTGGGTTTCGCATTGAGCAGTGAATCGATCATGACGTTGCCCACAAAACAAATGCGGGCGGCTGGTATTCCTTCGTGGGCCAAATTGTCTGATGCGCTACGCTCGGTGATATACAGACGGTCAGAGAGCTGATCGGTGAGGATGCGGTTGATTTCTTCCGGCATGGCGCGGTCATTGCTGCGCAAGCCGGATTCGACGTGGGCTACTGGAATGCCCTTCTTGGCCGCGACCAGGGCGCACGCCAGGGTGGAATTGACATCCCCCACCACCAATACACAGGAAGGGCCATGTGCATCGACCACAGGTTCAAACCGTCGCATAACTTCGGCGGTCTGCACGGCGTGGGAGGCCGAGCCGACTTCCAGATTGATGTCAGGGTGCGGCAAAGCGAGGTCTTCAAACAACTTGTCGCTCATATCGCGGTCGTAATGCTGGCCCGTATGGACAAGGAGCATGGGAATAGGCGGATTGTGCGCAGCCAGGGCACGGAGAATGGGCGCCATTTTCATAAAGTTGGGCCGTGCGCCGACGATACAAATGACGGGTTTCATGGTGATGTCTTCTTCCGCTTCGGTCTGTAGCATTTGGGTTGTGATCAGGGATTTGCGGTTTCCAAGAGCCTTTGGATATCAGGCAAATTGGTGCGCACGAAGTCCTCGATTGCTCTTTCGCCTTGACCCGCCTCGCCCTTGAGCGCGTACACGAGAATCACGGCAGAGTCATCGCCCCTGCCAATCAGGCTGTAGCCCGCAGCATAGGCTTTGGCCAGGGCATCGTTGGCGGTCAGCGTACCGTTCACCCAATAGATCTGCCATACGACAAGCCGGCTCTCCTGCGCCTGACCTGCCAAAGGCGTGCCACTCAATTCGGCGGTGCGAAACAGGAGGGGTTTGTCGCCCAGTTCCAGCGTATGGTTTCCGCGGGATACCAGTGCCCATTGCGGATCTTTGCTCTTAACAAGTACATTTTCGGAACTCACAAGCTTGCTGTCGTCGCTCTGGCGGTTGTAGTAGCCAAGGTAAAGGCCTACAACTTGCTCTGCGTTGGCATAGGCTGCCTGGATCTGTACCGAAGGGTTTTGAAATGCGGGCTGCCAATTTGCAGGCTGCAGCGCTGTAGAAGTCCAGCCCGAACCCAAGTTTCCTGGCGCCGTGAGTTGCGGCCTTGCCAGTGCATGGTTTGAACCATGGATAGCGTCGCGCGCGATCACGGGCATGGCAAGCAAAACAGCAAAAGCTATCGCTGTTGCGAATGTGAATGCCAAAGACACACTGCGGCTGTCACGGTCTGGCGACGTGGCGGGCGTGGCAGGTTTAGGGGTCGGCTCAGACCAACGTGCTCCCAACATGAACATCAGCATGATCACCACGCCAAAGAACACCCACCCATAAACCAGATGATCCACGCCAGTTGCGAGTTTGTTCCCGGACAAATGCCCCAGAAGGACAATCAAATAGGCGCGCATCCAGTTCGCCACTACCGGCACCAGCAACGACAGCCCAATGAACAAGACACGGCGCGAAGTAGACTGATAGTTCAAATAGGCAAACAGTGTGCCGACAGTGAGGGACGCAATAAGGTAACGCACGCCGCTACAGGCTTCGACCACCGACCAGTTACCGGAGGGAATGACGAACTGAAGTCCTTCCCGAAAGACCGGGATACCAGTCAGGCGCAATGCCAGCACCGTAAAGTCTGCGGTCCACTCCATAAGCTGGGGCATGGCGAATTCGCCGAACGGCACAGCAAAGAACAAAAAAGCCATTGGAAAAGCGAGAGACCGCGCAACCGTCCAACCCATCACCGCTGGAACGAGCAGGATGATCAGGCTCACAAACGCCAGTTGTCGAAGCGCGTTGACTGCCGCCAGGTCGCCTAGCAGCCAGGCGAATGCAGCACCCGCGATGAGCGGGCAAGCCAGCAGGCTGGGCTGGGGCACTATCTGCGCGATCGTTTGGCGCTTGCGCCAAACCAGCCACACAACGATGGGCGGGACAAGAAAGCCGTGCGTGAAAGTATCGGATCGGATCCAGATGGTGACGATGGCATGGGCGGTGTCGAAGTACAAACCAAGCACGCATGCCAACAGCACGACATATACCGCCAACGCGGTGTGCCACGCATGTTTGGAATTTGTAGTGGCCTGCGTCATGCAGTGGCAACCCGTGTGAGGTATTTGTCGATGACCGCCATATGCGCGTCCCAGCTGTAGTTCTGAAGGACGCGGTCACGTCCCGCTGCGCCCACCGACGCCAGATGCTCCGGCGCTCGCAGCAAGGCACTGATCTGGGTGATGAAGTCTTCTGCTGACTCCGCCGAAAAAATTTCAGTGCCGCTCCGGACTTCCAGCGCCTCGACACAGGATTTTGACGCGATGATGGGACGCGCCATGGCCATGGCTTCGAGAATCTTGTTTTGCAGACCTCGGGCAACCCGTAGCGGTGCCACGACGAGCGTTGCATGCTGAAGGTAGGGTCGCACATCCGGAACAGTGCCGGTGACCACTACGTGCTCGCTGGCCAGTGCGAGTACGTCCTCCGTGGGGCTGCGGCCCACGATGTAGAAGCGGATCATGGGGCGTTCAGACACCAGCCGCGGAAAAATGTCTTTGACAAACCAGGTCACGGCATCAATGTTGGGCCAATAGTCCATGGCACCGGTGAACACCAGTGCTATTTCTCCACGGCGGGACGTGGCGTCCGCAAACGGCGAAACACGCGTCGCCAACGGGCTGAAAAAGTCAGCATCCACACCGTTGCCCATGGCATCCACTCTTCCAGTGCTCTCGGGGGCCATGGATTGAAACAGCGCAACCTCATTGGCAGTGACAAAGAACGAATGCTTGGCTTTGGCTGCAATTGAGCGTTCGTATGCCAGAAGGCACTGTCCCTCGCGGCGGTAGAGCCATGAGAGGGGCCATGAGTGGTTGGGCGCGTATTGCGTCCATTTGTGCGAATCCACATCCACAAAATCGACGAGCATGGGGGTATTCGGGGCGAGACTTTGCTCCACATACTGGGCCATGACAGACGAGAAGATCACTGCCATGTCAATGGTGTTTTCGGCCAACACGCTGTTGACCCATGTCTGCAAGCCCGCATTGCGGTAGTACTTGAGACCAAGCGCTTCGTTGGACAGTAAGGCGGTCGTACTTCGCAACTTGGCCCATCGCGGCTGAAGCTGCGCGACGTGCAGGTCCGGGCACATCGCACGCAGTGTCTCGACATGCTGTGCATCATCCGGGTCGTCTACGAAGGTCCCCAGAAAGACCCGGTGGCGCGCCGTCAAATGCTTGAGCAAGTGGTAAGAGCGCACCTTATCCCCTTTGTTGGGGGGATAGGGCAGCCGGTGCACCAGATAAAGCAGGTTGCCCATGATGATTGCTGTCAGCCCAGGTTTCGGACCACAAACGGTCCAAGCCAGTTGGCGAGAGTGAGTGGCATCCTCCGCCAGATGTTGATCATGAGCTTGTATTTGGCATTGTTGGGGTTGTTTTGCGGTATGGAGTCACGCTTGTAGAGGCAAAACTCGTAGTGCAGTGGCTTGGGCTCGAATCCCCAGTTCTTCTTGAATGCGTAGGGACCGGTGCCCAGCTTGCTGCGGCCGTAATCAAACACCTTGAGGCCCCGGGAGCACGCGCGGCGCATCAGCTCCCAGTACTTGAAGTCGTTGGCGGCCAGGTCGCGCGCGGCTTCGTCGTCCCCCGCGTAGTACGGCAGCACTTCGTCGCGGAAGTAAAAGCTGAGTACGCTACTGAGGGGCTTGCCGTCGTGCGTGGTAACCGTCAGGATTTCACAATCCTGTCCAAACTCTTTTTGCAGGGCCTGGAAATATTTCTTGGGCATGGCGGGTGTGCCATGGCGATGCACGTTGTCGGCGAACAGTGCAAAAAAACGGTCTACCGTGGGGTCAATTTGGCTGACCAGCGCGTTCTTGATGCCCTTTCGGACCATGGCCCGCTGCTTGCGGGGAATGGCCTGCATGTTGGCCTCGTCTGTTGGCAGTATTTCTTTGCGAAACGTCACATAGATGTCTTGCATGGGCCACTCGGTGTGGCGTGCCTCGATATTGCGCAGCTCCAGATGGGCCACTCCCAGTTCACGGGCAATGCGTTGCGCTTCCCGTTCCAACGCGTCGGCGGCGTGTTGAGTGCTTGCGGCGACGCCGCCGTACACCGCAAAAGGCAAGCCAGTCAATGCATTGCCAAACAGCCAACTGTTCACGTGGCCCAGCGGCAGCACGCCGACAATGGCACCATCCACCTCTGCATACAAAAAATAGGTATCGTGCCGGAAGACATTGGCAATGATGTTCTGCCAGCCGGCACGGTGAAAGAACGTGGCGTCAGGGCAAGCCATGACAAATGCATCCCATCGCGCAACGTTCGCGGTGTCGACTGTCTGCAGGCGGTGAATTGTAGGCAGAACTGCCTCAAGCTGAGTGGGCATGTTTTACCGGTTGATCCAGAAAGATGTGATCCATGCGGCCCCACCGAAAATCGGTCAGCAACTGGTTCAGCCGCGCCTCTACGCGGTCAATATTGACGTAATGACGGAACCGTGTTTTGGCTCCGATGCCAGCGATACGGGGCTGTTCTGTATCGATTTCCCATGGGTGAAAGTAAAAGATGCCTGACTGCTGGTCGGTTGAATTGACACGCTGAAGCATCCAGCGTGACAGCGCGTACGGTAGCAGGCGAAAGTATCCGCCTCCGCTGGACGGAAAGTTACGCCCGAAGGCGCGCAACGTGGTGATCGGCACTTCAAGCAGGCCGGGGCGAACCTCGTAGACAAACCGCGGCGAATCGGGCATGCCGTAGTGATCATGTGCGATAGGGTAAATGCTGGAGCTGTAGCGGTGGCCTGTGTGTGCCAGGCAATCAAAAGCCCAAAGATTGCTCTTGTCTATGGAAAAGCTGGGCGCGCGATATCCGCGAACCTCCTGCCCAGACAGATCCTCCAGAATTGCTTTCGCTAAACGAACGTCTTCCAGGAACGCTGCTTCAGTCAAGTCACTGGCGCGCTCGTGACCATAGCCGTGGCTGGCCAACTCGTGACCACGGTCCACAATCTGTCTTATCAGCTGCGGGTAGCGCTGCGCAATCCAGCCCAGGGTAAAAAAAGTTGCCTGCGTGCTGTGTTGATCCAGCATGTCGAGGATACGGTGCACATTGCGCTCTACACGGCACTCGCGATTGTCCCAGTCGGCGCGGTCAATGTGTGGGGCAAAGGCGGAGACCTGGAAATAATCTTCCACGTCGATCGTGAGGGCGTTGGTAATCATGGCAGCGTGGACTCTTTGGGCTTGCCGACGGCCGCCACCAACTTCTGCAACATGCCCAGTACTTCCAGATTGATGCGCTCCATGCGCAAAATACTTCGCTCCATGCGGCGCATGCGGGCATCGAATTGTTCGCTCGCCAGCCCACTAATCTGACCGGATAGCGCGTCCGCCACCGCGGGTTCCAGGTGAAGCTTGCTGATGTCGACATCCAGAGGGGTGAGATCACTGTCGCGGCGCAGGCCAGAGTCATCCCAGTCGGGATTTTCATTGTTGAGCGTAGCAAAAGGCGCCACGTATTCTTCGGCCAGCTCATTGACGACTTCATTGACCTCCGCAATGCCAAAAGCATCTTTGCCGCCCAAGTAGCCTAAAAGCAGGAGCCGATCACATATCTGATTGATGCGCCGGGGAATGCCGCCTGACCCGTCGTAAATGCCTTTAAAAGCTGCGGCATCGAAGCTGGGTCGCCCCTTTGAGCCGACACACAGCAGTCGGTGCTCAATGTACCCTTGGGTCTCTTCTTGGTCCATGGGGCCGAGGTGGCACGTGGCAGTAACGCGTTGGCGCAGTTGCTGCATGGAGGGGCTGCGCAGTATGGCGCGAAACTCGGGTTGACCCACCAGGAAGGTCTGCAGCAGGGCTTGTTCTCCATACTGGAAGTTGGACAGCATGCGCAACTCTTCCACTGCGCGAGGGGTAAGATTTTGCGCCTCGTCGACGATCAGCAGACAACGGCGGCCTTCGATGGCCTGGCTGACCAAAAAAGCCTCCAGCGCCATGAGTAAATCGGCCTTGGACACGCCGTTTATGCGCACACCGAAGGCTGCACCGACGAGACGTAGCGTGTCGTCGGCATCCAGTTGAGTGGTCACCAGATTGGCTGCAAGGACCTTTTCGGAATCGAGCATTGCCAGCAAACCGCGAACGATGGTGGTCTTGCCCGCTCCCACGTCGCCTGTGATGACGATAAAGCCTTCGCTGCGCTGCACGCCGTAATCCAGGTAGGCCCGGGCACGGCGATGCTGCTTGCTGGCAAAGTAAAAGGCTGGGTCTGGATTAAGCTGGAACGGCTTGCCGGTTAATCCGTAAAACTCTTCATACATGGGCTACAACTGCAGGTTAAGGCTGGCCGTCACAGCGGATTCTGAGTAAGGGTTGACGCTATTTTCCGAGTCCACCCTCCGCAGGCCAAACGTCGCAGTCGCTTTCTTGCCGATCTTGCCTGTCAAACTCAACTTCGCTGCGCGCAATGTCGTTGACTGTGTACTTGTTGTACCGGTGGTAGTGATCTGCGAAATCAATAGGCCCAAGGAGTAATCAGGGGTGAGACGGTGCGAGAAATTGCCACTCAATGCTTGCTGGCGTATGGTGGGGGATGCTGTGAAATCATCAATCGCTGTGGTCAGCGTGTCTAAGCGGTTGCTTTCTGACTGTTCAGCGAAAAGCGTGATGGTATCGCGTACGCCCAGGAGCGCAAGCGAAAGCTGCTGCCGGTGCTCGAGTCCCATGGACGAAGCAGCGAAACCAGTATTCACGATGGCACCAGGGGAGATGCCATAAGTCTGCAAATAGGCGTTGACCAGCTGGGCGCGGGCGATTGGGTCGGGCTCAGTCGTTGCGAACTGGGAAAAATAGAGATCATAGGCTGTGCCGCGGCTACCTGCTCCTGGGGTCGGGGTAACTTGCTTGGTGTCCGAGTAATGCCATACGGTGCGCGCTGTGCGGTGGTCAAAGTCCAGCTTGTATGTGTCTCCATAAGAATGATGGAGCAGGACTGCCAGCAACTTGGTCGACTCCATGGGTTTCCACGCGAGACCAGCCCCATTCACAGCGCTCGATTCTCTGTTTGGAGTGGTGAAGTTGTTGGACTCAATGCCTGTCTGTGCGGACACATTGAATCGTTGCGTGATAGCAAAAGCCAGCCCCAGAAGTGCTGTTCCATATTCAACGGTACGGCCTGTGTTGTAGTGCACATCCTGGTTCTTGATATCTGCACGCCAGCTCAGTCGTTTGGCACCTATGTCACCTTTGAAGTCCAAAGATAGCTCATTGGCTGCGTTATCAGACGCGGCAGCCGTTCCACTGGAAGTGGTGGAATGGCTGTAGCGTGCCGAATAAGTCGCAACATCACTCAAATGCCCCTGCAAAGAAGGGGAAACGCGGTACGTGGAAACCTCAGTACGGTTAGCGTTGATGGAAGTGTTGTCAACCGACTGGCTGCCAAAAGCTGAAATCGCCTGTTGGGCAATCGACCCCGCTACATCGAGGAAAAGCGTGTCATCAATCGCCTCAAACTGCAAAGTCGACGAAAGGGCGTTGGCATGGCGATTTGCCGCCGTGGAGTTTGCATACGCTATTCCGCTTATGGCG
The DNA here is from genome assembly GCA_030645355.1 of Rhodoferax sp. Taxonomy (GTDB): domain Bacteria; phylum Pseudomonadota; class Gammaproteobacteria; order Burkholderiales; family Burkholderiaceae_C; genus Allorhodoferax. The sequence continues at coordinate 52,952 of JAUSNJ010000111.1, forward strand.
TAATCCAGAGAGCCCTTTGCACGAGCTTTGTTGAGATCCACATGAATACCGGGACTGACTTCAGTTATCAACTCAGACTGGCCGGTGCGGTTGAGGCGTACATTGTCCGTCCATGTCTCGGTAATGGTGATCCGCGGAACTACAGCAATAGATTGCTTGGGTTCGACGCTCTTTTCGGTACTTTGCGCTGCCACAAGCGGAGCCGCAAGAGCTACGCCCAACATCATCACCGCTGTACGCACTGGTCTATGCTTAGTTGGAGGCTTCTTGTCCATACCCGTATCCATACCCATATCCGTATCCATAGCCCGCTTTAAAGGATGTTGTCGCCTGATTGAGCATCATGAGCTTGATCGGGCAGGCTTCGATGGTGGATAGTGCATTGCGAACGGCTGACTGAAGCGTTGTTTCCGCTTTGACGACAATAACAATCTGCCCCATGTGAGTGGCCAGCACGCGAGACTCAGTGGTCAATAGCAGGGGCGGCGAATCAAAAATAATGATTCGATCAGAATAACGATTACCTATGTCTTCTATCAGACGCGTCATGGCATCGCTGGCCAGCAATTCCGTCGCACGAGGGTGCGCGGTGCCACTGGGCAAAATGGTGAGTTTTTCGATATTGGTTTTGAGCAGTACGCTCGATAGATCGCAGGACTCATCCACCACCAGATCCAGAAGCCCTGGACTAGGGGGTAGACCCAGACGGTTGAGGATCGAGGGGCGCGCTACATCTGCATCCACCAGCATGACGGTGTAATCCAGCTCGGTTGCAATGCTCAATGCAAGGTTGATCGCAGTAAAGCTCTTACCTTCGCCCGGCAACGCACTTGTCACCATGATGAGATTGCCATTGTGGATCACGCTTGCGCCCTTGCCTGTAGCGTTCGCTATGAGGGGGCGTTTGATAACGCGAAACTGGTCAGCGATCTGGGAGCGAGGGGAATTGGGACTCACAATTCCGGCGGCGGCAAGTGCATTCAAATCTATCTCGACGCTGCGAGACGTAGTGATGGGCTGCACTGGTTGTTCAGCCGCAGAAACAGTTGCTGGCGAGGCGACGTTTTGTTTTATCGCGGGCAACACCCCTGCTGCTGAGACCGCCGGGATTTCAGCCCCTGCGCGCTTGAGCTGTTCCAGGCGCCGGGCTGCTTGTTCGATCAGGCTACTCATAAATATTCATCCTGCGCGCCCAGACAACAAAGAAAATGCGACCATTCCGACGGCGAACATGAGCACCAAAGCCCCGGAAGCACCGGCAAATTTCTTGACATCAGTTTTTCTGGAGGCCAGCTCTGCATCACTGAGTATGAGCGACACGGTTCCAAGCAACGGCAGCCCCACCGCATCAGTGAGCGATCGGGGGTCATAGAAAACGGACCGCAGCTGACTAATAGCAAACGATATGGCCATTCCCGCTGCAATAGCGGCCAGCAAAGCCAGAGGCAGCAACAGCAATCGATTGGGTGCCACGGGTTTGGGTGACGCGCGGGGGGGGTCGATCAGGCGGAAATCGGCAACACCTGCCGCACTGTCCAGGTCACCTGAGAGTGCTGCGGATTCACGCCGTGCGACCAAGTCGTTGTAATTCTTCTTGTTGATATCGTAGTCGCGGTTGAGTTGTGCAAATTCGGCTTCTATTTGAGGTGCTGTCTTCATCAACTCAAGTGCTCTGCGATATCTTGCCTCATACTCGCCGACCCGTGCTCGCAAGGACGCAACTTGCACCTCAGCTGTGGCCAATAGACGGCCCAATTCTTGCGCAGCCAGATTCGAGCCCCCGGAAGACGGCATGGGGTTTGAAAGTGCCGCTTTGCGCAGTTGTTGAACTTCTCTTCGCTTCAAGTCTTCCAATTCCCTAATCATTCGGCGCGTTCCAGCTACATCGGGGTGCTGCTCCGTATAGCGCTGAAGCAAGTTATCCAGATTTCTTTTTTGGGCATCAATACGCGCGTCAATCTCCGGCGTCGATACGCTCACATTTGACTCTTGTAGCAGACTCCTCGACGTCAAATTGTTGCTTTGATTCTTTTCCTCGTCCAATTGACTCTTGGCCGAATTGCGGGCGTTTTCAGCCTCGCGGAGCTCCAGTCTCGCCTGATTGAGTTGCGTGTTGATGGACCCTAACTGTTCGGCCATCCCCTTGCCTTCACCAGCCTGCAATTCGAGATTGCGCAACTTGAACTCCTTGAGGCGCGTCTCGGCTTCCTGGAGCTTGGTCTCGTAAGACTTGATCTGTTCGTCGATAAACCTCTTGGCAACTTCGGAGTCCTTGCGGCTGTCGCCTAAACTGGACTCCACAAAAATAGATACCAGCGCCTGCACGACACGTTTGGCTTTGTCCGGGCTGACATCTCGATACGAAAGTGTGTAAAGGTTGTCGCGGCCAACGGTCTTGATTTCCAGTGTCTTGGTCAGACCCTCTATTAGGTTTTCCTGTTCAGCCTTGGACTGGGCACTTAGGTCCAAGTCCGCCATACGGACAAGCTTTTCAATGTTGGGTCGGCTGATGAGTGTGCGACTGAGCATGCTGACTTGCTGATCGACATTGGGCTGTACAGCCAAACCAGACATCAAGGGCTTGAGGATGGATTGCGTGTCGACATAAATTCGAGCTGAAGCCTCGTACTTGTCCGGAACTACCAGCACAATAACCACACCGATCGCTGCCACGATCCAAGCCGTCAATAGCCCCATCCAACGGTGCTTCCACATGCCCCGGAGTATGGTCAGACCCTGACTGATTAACTCATCCATCGGGGAATTACTCTTAAATTGGAAAAAAGCATCGCAACGCTATCGCATGTACAGCGTGCGGAGAATATTGGGCTGAAATCAGAACCAGCCTTGGGGAATGATAAGGATGTCCCCCGGGCGCATCTCGACATTGGCAGAAATATCCCCGCGCTTGATCAAGTCGTTGATGCGCACAGCATAGCGCTTGGCCCCCTCGGAGGCCCGCGTGATAGATGCTGAATTGCCATCCGCAAAATCGGTCAGACCACCAACCGCGATCATCACATCCAGCAGAGTCATCTTTTGCTTATAGGGCAAGGCCTGCGGTTTGGATGCTTCGCCAACTACTCGGATTTGTTCACTGTACGGACCTACAAAACTCGTCACGATAACGGTTACGACGGGATCGCGTACAAATTTACCCAGCGCTTTTTCGATCTCTCTGGCTATTTCGACGGATGTTTTGCCTTGAGCGACGAGCTCATCTACCAACGGAGTAGAGATTTTGCCGTCCGGGCGCACGGGCGCCGATAGAGAGAGCTCAGGGTTGCGCCACACAATGATGCTCAATGTGTCTCCCGCACCGACGAGATAGTTGTAATCAGGTGCAGCTGCAAGGGCGGGTGCCTGATTCACGGGCTTGCCAGCGCAAGCTGCTACCAAACCAACAAGTAGACTTATGGCAAACCAGCGAATGGATGCAGTAAGAAAAGCGTGAATGACTTTCAAGGAATACCCCCGTGACGTATAGACGGCAATTGTTTTGCTTATCGCAAGAATATAGCGCATTTGCGTGACTGGCAAGAACCGTCGAGGTCGGTCGCTGCGCAGATTGCTTCCTAGAATGCATGCAAATGATTAAGCTCCTGCTGGTGTGTACTGCCAATATTTGCCGCTCTCCCATGGCGCTGACAGTGACACGCGAACTAGTGGCGCAGTGCGGTTTGTCGCGGGCTATACAAGTCGAATCGGCCGGTACCCATGCGCCAGCGCCCGCCCAGCCGCCCGACCCGCGGGCCATTGATGCATTGCTGCGTCGTGGTTACAAACCAAAAAAAACTCGATCAGTCCGAATCACAGTGGGCCACTTCGCGGAGTTTGATCTGGTCTTGGCCATGGATGCAAGTAACTTGGCTGAATTGCGCAGGATATGTCCCGCTGAGTTCGCGCACAAACTGCGATTGTTTCTGAGCTTTGCGCCAGATTCCGGGCGTACCGAGGTGCCAGATCCGTATTACGGTAGTGTTGCAGGGTTTGAGGTCGTACTGGACTTGTGTGAGGCTGGGGCGGGCGGCTTAGTGGGCAGCTACACTGGGCAATAGCGGCAATGTCGTCCCCACAACTGGTTATCAAGGGCATTGTCAGGCGCCCCTTGCAGGCATTTCTCCGCGCAGCATGGGACGTATAAACCTCAGCAGAAGCCGCTGCATAGGATTTGCATTGCCAAAAGGGCGCCAGGTAAATTTGAGTCTTTGGTGGTAGGCATCAAAGTGCATTCCCCAAGGGGCTGCCTTTACACCACCTCGACCCAGTAAAATTTTGAGTACTGCGGCACCCATCACTCCGGCGCACAGGTCACAGGCCATTATGGTTGACGGCCCGCGCTTTTCTTGAAAGTTCACGGCCTCCGGGGCTACCAGATAGTCTCGCTGCATCATGGCAGGCGACAGGCCGGCGATGAATCGTGCGTATTGCTCCTGAACGTCGTGCCCCTCCCATTTGAAGTAGTCTTCAGCGCTCATGCCTGTCGGAGAAAAATACAGAAACGCGGTGCCGATGCCGAGTGGGGCGGCGGTTAGGACCGGAATGCCTTTCTCGCGGCACTTGGCGAACACCATGCGCCGGGCCGGTAACGCAAAAAAGTCCAATCCGTCGACATAGATGTCCACATCGCGCAAAAACTCATCTACGTTTTCCGGTTGCACCCCTTGAGGAAACAGGCGAAGTTCAGTTTCAGGATTGATGTCCAGGGCAATTCGGGCCACGGTATCAATTTTCGGCTGCCCCAGAGATGATACAAATGCCCCCGCTTGCCGGTTGAGGTTGTGCACATCAAAGTCATCAAAGTCGGAAATATGGAATCGGCTGATGCCCAAACGGGACAGGGTACGCAAATGCGCGCCACCCACACCGCCCAGGCCGGCGATTGCAATGCGCGCTGTGCGCAGACGTTCTTGCTCCGCAGTGGTAACCCAGCCGATATTGCGGGAAAAAGCTTTGGCGTAGTCAAAGACTGGCGCCGCTCCGGAGGAGGTGCTCATACTTCAGGTCTCCCGTAGATGCTCTACTCTACCTGAATTCACTGAATTCACTGAATGCACGCGCACAGGGCGCTTGCCTCCCCCCCCCCAGACGCCACAGATCACTGCTAGTCGAGATGAATATGTCGAAATTCTTGACAACGCTGAATACCCGCCCAGCGCTCAGAAAAAATTATATGTTTGAAATCAATGGGTTACGCTAATTTCAGAAGGGTGGCACGGTTGGTGCTTTAACCCATTCGTGGTTGAGTAATCAATATGTTTCAAAGGGGTACAAAATGAAAGCAGCAACGTTTACCAAACGTGCAATCCAAAGCCTGGTAGGCACTTTGGCCGTGGCGGCGTCGTTTGGCGCGCTGGCCAGCCCAGTGGTGACACTGTGGGGTTTTGAGGTCAACAGTGGATTCTCGTCTTACTTGGATAGCAATGGTTCTACGGCAGGTATTACTGCCAGCAATCCGAATCCCAATCTAGGTATGCCATCCCTTCTGTCTTGGGGTGTGCCAGCTGGCGCCGACCAATCTTCACTTGGTGTCGGTTCAGCTACCAACGGTGTGTTCGGTGGCCTGATCACGACCAACGCTGCGGCCATTGATACGGTTCAGGTGATTCACAACAACTTTCCAATCTTGGCAACGTCACCTTCACTTAAGTCTGCAACTTTGTTCGATGTGATTACTTTGCAAGCATTGAATCCCGGACCTGACGCTCCCTTCAATGCGGCAGCCTTGTCATTCAATATCAATTTCTTGGAGACTTCCAACAGTGCTTTCTGTGTTGTTGCGAGCCCCACTCCATGTAACGATATTTTCGTAATTGATGTAACCAACGCCGGTTTTAATCCCATCAATAACACGCTGGTTCAGAACTTTGACTATAACTTCAACTCGTATACAGCCGTACTGAGTATTGATGGTTTGGGTGTTCTGTCGAACGCCGCTTGCTCTGCTGCAGGTGCAGCCAATGGTTGCATTGGCTTCACTACTGTCGAAAATCAAAGCAACGTCATGCAAGTGAAGCTTGCGATCAACGCTGTGCCAGAACCTGGTTCATTGGCTCTGTTGGGTCTTGGCTTGGTTGGTTTGGGAATGGCTCGTCGCCGCAAGAACGCTGCCTGATCCATCGCACCTTCGGGGCATAAAAAAACCCTCTCACGAGGGTTTTTTTTCGCCTGCGCGCAATTGAACGTCTGCGAAACAACGGCAAGAGTCCTGCGGAAACCATCAAGAATGCGAGGCTGTTTAAACAGAGGGGGTTTAGATGAAGAGTCCACTTTTGGAAATCGTCGGGGCTGGCGCGTTGGCGCCCTCTGCGGACAACGAGCACGTGTTTCGTGCCGAGATACTCGAGGCGGGCATCCGCCTGTGGCCAACGGCGGAGTTTGCAGCCCTAACCACTGAGGACCGCTTGCGCCGCGTGCTCGGTATGCTGTCAATGGGGGCGGTTCTCGAAAATATGCGACTGCGCGCTGTCGAGCTGGGCTTCGCCGTGCAAGTCAAGTGGTTGTCCGGTTCCGGCAGCGAGCCAATAGCACAGATCAACGTGCAGAGAGCGGAGTCACAAACTTCTGATGACTTGGCGGCGGCTATTCCAGCACGCCATAGCAACCGGCGCATGTACCACGGACCGGTCTTAACCCCGCATGAGACCGCACAGCTGAACGCGGCCGTGGCTCCCGTGGCGGGCACACAGCTGATCTGGTTGCAAGGCGCGGCCCGCCGTCAGGCGCTGGGGCTGATCTGGCAAGCTGAGAGTGAGCGCTTTTTGCGCCAGGACTTGCACCACGAAATTTTCTCCTCCATACGTTTTGACTTGTCTTGGACAGCCAATGCGCAATGGTCATTACCTCCTGGGGCATTGGAGATCGAACCCCCAATGCGCCCAATGTTTAAGTTGTTGCGCCACTGGGGTTTGATGCGTCCGCTCACTTGGCTGGGTGTGCACCGATTGCTGGGTCTGCGCGCAGGTTGGATGCCCGCCTGGCAAGCACCCGCGTTAGGTCTGCTGGTTTCGCCGCTTCCAGTTGAAGAGGGGGCAGTCGCCGTAGGCACCGCTCTGGAGCGGCTGTGGCTGCAGGCGAGCCTGCTCGAATTGGCGCTTCAGCCCCTGGCTGCCTCGGCCGTACTGATGCAACCTTCAACCTATGCTCATGGGGCGTCTGATGCACTGCGGGCGACCTTGGCAGCGGGATGGCAATCCATCGCGCCAGGCACTACGCCCTTGATGGTGGTCCGCATGGGCCGGGCAGCAATGCCATCATTGCGCAGTGGGCGCCGGCCGGTGGAAGAATACCTGCTACCTGCTCAAAAATAGTAAGTTCCCAGCGCCTGCACCACGCGCCGGTCGGGCAAGATGCCAAATTCGCTGCCCGCAGAGCCGGTGTTGTGCTGTAGCTGCAGCGTGAGATCAAAGTTGCGCCAGTGGTGGCGCAGCTCCAGCCACGTCAGACGGCTGTCGTCGTCCCCATTGAATCGCACGTAGCCCGTCAGGTCGAGGTCCTTCAGCCAGAGGCCTTTTTGCATCACATACAGCAGGTAGGCTTGTCGGGGTGCCAGTTCCTGCAAGCGCAAGGATTCGCGCAAGTAGCCCAGTTGTTGTGCTGTGCCTAAAGCACCCCAACCCGCAGAATCCAGTGCGAAGCCGTTGTACTGGTACTCCAACGTGAAGGACGTTTTGCTCAGGGTGGTGTAAGTCACGCCTCCGACAAACCGGTTGCGCGTGACTTCGGACGGCGTGCCACCAAACACCCGGTTCACCAGCGCCGGCTCAGAACCCGTGGTCCACTCCAGGTGTGCCACTGCGGCGTCCGACAGGAGGGCTGTCATATTGGCACCCAGTGTGGGCTTGAGTCCGCTTTCCTGGTAGAGCAGCACCTGGCTGTTGACGCTTTGCGAAAACTGCGTTCCCACCGTGATGACTGCACGGTCACGGTTGTTGGTAGAGCCCAGGTCCAGGTCCCAGGTGTCGATGCTGGGCTTGTCCGCCAGCTTGGGGGAATACGCCACGGACAGCGATCCCCCATTCCAAAGCTGTTGGGCCCGCAGCATCACCGAGCCCATACGGTTCTGGCGTAGCGCAAAGGGGTCGGCACTGGTGATGACCCGCAAGCTGCCATCGCGAAAAAAGTCAGTAGGGTTGTAGCCAAAGCCCGGTCCGTTGCGCTGGTTGATGCGCCCCAGGTCGATCACCGTGTCACCGCCACCGGGCTGCCAGCTCAAATATGCTTCGCGCAAGCTGTTTCTTTGTGTGTCCGCTTCTGTCCCTGTTGCGCGAATCACGTCCAACCGGTTCGAAAGCACCGCACGCAGTCCGGTCCCAATGCGGCCAGAATACAGCACGTCCAAAGACACACGACTACTGTCTATGCTATCGGGCGCATAGCGCTGACTGGCATTGGCAACGGCACCCTCAATGGACCACTTGGTGTTGCTGGGCGACTCAGCAGCGGTTACTGGCGCACTTTCCAGGTTGAGCGCATCTTCCTGGGCTTGGGCTGGTAACGCCAGAAGGGCAGATGCAGCGAGGCAGGCATAGATGTTGGAGTTTTTCAGGAGCTGCATGGTTTAGTCTGGTTGAAAGCGCGGAAGAAAATCGCGCTGCATCCATGTGTCGGGGATGTTGCGCGCGGCATAGTCGGTGAACCGCATCAGGGTCACCGATTGGGGGTTGAGTCCATCAATAATTACCGATTCGGTAGGGCGGTCCACGCCCAACTGTGGCTGGTATTTGCGGTAGTACACGGTCTTGAGCAAGCGCGAAGACTCGGCGTAGAAGCGACCCTTGATCGGGCGGTTGTTCTCAGCGTCCACCCACAGGTCGATGGTGGCATAGGTGACGTCGGGCGACACTGCCGTCAGCGCCAGTTTATAGGCCTTGCGCATGCGACGCTCACCGTCTTGCACTTCTTCTTCGCCTGCGAGCGTGGGCTTGTAGTCGCGGGCCAGGTTGACCGTGGCGACATCGCCATTGGAGGCTTGCCCCAGCAAGCGTTGTTGCGGTGACAAGCGCACACTGGCCTTGTTCGTGGGGTCGTAAAACCACATGTCATTGCCGTTCTTGAGCATAAGCTTGCCAGCATCGCGCGTGGGAAGTACAAATCGAATCAGGCTGGAAAACTGCCCCCCCTGCTGTTGCGTGCGGGAGTAGCTGGTCAGAGTGCTGGTGTCGATCTGTTTACCCGCCTGAAACTCCGTGAGCGTCACCGTCATGCTAAACGGCTGCCCCGGATTGCGGATGGCGTCACTGGCGGCCAGAATCTCGCTGGCTGACGGTGGCGCGGCGATGGCCAGACCCAGACCAAATGCCCAACACAGTGGGAACAGCAAAAGGGACTTCAAGGGTTTCATGTCATGCCTCCCGACGAGCCGCCTCTAGGGTGGCATGCGCCCCCTTGGGGGGCAGTGAACGAATGTGAGCTTGGGGGTTCATTGCAACTCCATTTATCAAACGTGGCGAAGCGCTTCGACAACCTTCAACTCGGCCGCACGGTAGGCGGGCCACCAGGCTGAAATGATGGCAATGCAGATCAGGCCAAGCGTTGTGCCGACAATCATGCGGGTCTCGCCAGCAACCAAAATCGTCAACGGCACCGGTTCGACCGTACTCGGCGGAATCCAGGGGATATCCAAGCTATTGACCAGCGCCGAGACGGCAAACGACAGCACTACGCCCAGCACCGCCCCGCACACACCCAGCAGAGCCCCTTCTGTCACAAAGAGCCGGCGAATGCCGGCGCGTCTCAGCCCGATTGCACGCAAGGTGCCAATCTCCACCGTGCGTTCGACGACGGCTGTATTCATCGTATTGCTGACCGTGAACAACACGATCGCGCCGATCAGCACAAACACGAATCCAAAAATGGTGTCAAACATTTGTATGCTTTGCACATAGAACGGGTTGAGGGTGCGCAAATCCTGCACTGCCAGCGGTTGGGTGCTCGAGAAGGCAGCCAGAATCGGGGTCAAACGGGCCGTGGCGGCAGGGACCTGGTCAGTGTGGCGCAGCTGAATCATGATCGACGTCACCTTGGGCGGTGATTTGCCGTAAACCAACTGCTGAATCTTCGACAGATGCATGATGACGGCGATTTCGTCGAGCTCCTTTACACCCTGGTCTTCGGCACGGATAACTTCGAGGGAGGTCACATTGGGCGCCCCCTTGGAGTTGACTACCAGTACTTCCACCATGCGCGAGCTGGTTGCCGGATTTTGGGCTGCACCTGTTGACTCCAATACGCTGAGCTGGGCGATATCGTCGGGCAGTGCCGCCCCTTCCGTAGTCTTTCCGATTTCGGGCTTCGGGCATCGCTCGATTTTTAGTGCTTCGCAAAGCTGCAATACCCGTGCTACGCCTATACCCACGACCGCGGAATCTGGAGAAGTTCCTTCCAGCGGCGACACCGGTGCCTTGGAGCGCAGTCCAAAGTCATTCCATTGGCGCATTTTGTTGATATCCGCTGCAACGAAGCCGTTGCCGATCACGGTCCGGGATACGCTGGCCGCATAGTTTCCGGCAATGCCGCCGAATTGCAGCGTGGGCGTCACCACCACGACCATCTTTTGCAGAACCTCATCCTTTTGGATGGCTTCGAGTATCTTTGTGTAGTCGCTGATGCCATAGGCTGTTGGGTTGCCACTGCCGTACAGGTAAAAGTCGCGGTGCTGGATCTGCAGATGACCGCCACGCTGCACGATGCGCGTGAGCATTTCGTAGTTGATGTTGCCACTGAAACCGCCAAACAGCAAAATGGCTGCGCAGCCGATGGACATTGCCACCAGGGTGCCGAGTGAGCGACGGCGGTTGCGCAGCAAATTGCGCACCGCCAGGTTGAGCGTCATCATGGTGCGTCCCCCTGTCCCTTGCGTCGGATGGCTTGAATCAATCCGTCTTTCAGGAAGATGGTGTCATCCGCTGACTTGATGACTTCCGGGTCGTGTGACGAAAATATGAACGATATCTGGTAGCGGTCCACCATGTGCCGCATCAGCGACAAAATGGCCTGGCCCGTCTGGCTGTCCAGGTTGGCGGTCGGTTCATCGGCGATGACCAGTTTGGGCTTCAGTGCCAGTGCGCGCGCAATCGCCACGCGCTGGCGCTGGCCACCCGACAACTGCCCCGGCAGATTCTTTGCCCTGTCGGCCAGACCAACTGCCTCGAGCAGTTTGGGCACGCGGTCCGCACGCTTTTTTTCCGATACGCCCGCCAGCAGCATCGGGTACTCGATGTTCTCGTAGGCGCTGAGCACCGGCAACAGGTTGAAGTTCTGGAAAATGAAACCGATATTCTTGGCCCGAAAATCAGACAGATCGTCGTCTGTCATTTCGCCCACCTTGCGGTCAGCAACAATGATCTCACCCTTGTCGGGCTTGTCGATGCAGCCGATCATGTTGAGCAGAGTGGTCTTGCCACTGCCCGATGGGCCCAGCAGCACCGTGAAGCACGCATGGCGAACCAAAATATTGACCCCCCGGATGACCGGCACGCTGATCGAATCGAGGTGGTAGGTCTTTTCAACCTGGGTGAGAACGGCAACGGGTCCTTGCGGGACGGGTGGTTCTGCCACTGGTTCTGTCATCGCATCCCCCCATAGTGAAACTTATTCGCCTTCCGGCAGAATTATTACTCCATCTGAGCTGAGACAGGGGCCTGATTGGGACCGCGGCGTGAAAATACCACTAACCGGGGCGGCCCGTTCGGGGTAACCTCGCGGGCTGACCCTGAAGCTCAGGTTTAGAGCTATCGAATGTGTAGCAACATAGCGCCAAAACACGAGGGCAGGAGGCCCCTTTGATTATGAATAACAACAACGTATTTGTCACTGGTGGCGCGGGCTACATAGGCAGTCACACCTGCGTGGAGCTGCTCAATGCAGGCTACACCGTGACGGTGTTTGACAACTACTGCAACAGCAGGGCCGAGGCCCTCAATCGGGTGGAACGTATTGCCGGCAAAACGCTCACCCGCGTGCAAGGCGATGTGCGCGACCGCGCCGCGCTCGAAGCCGCTTTGCGCAGCAGTGGCGCCACAGCAGTCATCCACTTCGCCGGGCTCAAGGCCGTGGGCGAGTCGGGACAGATTCCGCTGCACTACTACGACAACAACGTGGTCGGCACCCTGCGTCTGCTGGAGGCCATGCAAGCCAGTGGCGTCAAGGCGCTGGTATTCAGCTCGTCTGCCACGGTGTATGGCGACCCGCAGCGCCTGCCGTTGACCGAAGACCACCCACTGTCCGCGACCAACCCCTATGGCCGCACCAAGCTGGTGGTCGAGGAGATGCTGCGCGATGCCTTTGCGGCAGATGCCTCCTGGCGTCTGGGGGTGCTGCGCTATTTCAACCCAGTGGGCGCGCACGCCAGTGGCTTGATCGGTGAAGACCCGCAAGGCGTGCCCAATAACCTGTTGCCCTTTGTGGCACAGGTCGCCGTGGGCCGCCGCGAGTTTTTGAATGTATGGGGCAACGATTACGATACCCCGGATGGCACCGGTGTGAGGGACTACATCCACGTCGTGGACCTGGCCTTGGGCCACTTGCGCACTCTGGAGGCCCTGAGCCGTTCGGAAGCCGGCGTGTGCGCCGCCATCAACCTGGGCACGGGCGTGGGCTACAGCGTTCTGGACATGGTGAAAGCATTCGAGCACGCCAGCGGAAGGCCTGTCCCCTACAAGCTGCAGCCCCGTCGCACGGGCGATGTGGCGGCCTGTTTCGCCAACCCCCTGCGCGCGCAACAACTGCTGGGATGGCAGGCAACACGGGACCTGGAGACGATGTGTGCCGACGCTTGGCGTTGGCAAAGCAGCAACCCGAATGGCTACGGTGCTTAGCGGTTGCTAAGGCTCCCGGAGACGCACCTTTGCGAAGGGGTCTTCCGCAGGTTCGGCAGAGCTCAGCGGCACCGGGCGCGTCTCGGGGTAGACGCTATTCATTTTGCTGTCTTGAAACGCCACAGAATCTTCCCACATGGACCAGTCGGACTCTTCGTTGCCCTCCTTGACTTCGGGGACTGGCAGAGGCGCAAGCGCGTCAGCCATTGGCTTGGCCTTCGGTGTACTGCGCATGGACGTCCCACTATTGGTCTGCGCGCGCTTGGGCGGCGGGACCGGCGTAGCGGTACGGCGCTTCAAAAAGTCGAACAAAGTGATTACCTCCGAAAGCAAACCCCGACTTCCCATATTGTTCACTGCTACAGCAATGCTGTCCATCCCCCAAACAGGTGAGTGTGCGATGGCGAACGTATAAACTGCATCGAACACGAGAAACTGGTATCCCGTAATTGCAGGGAGTAGATAGTGACAAAAGGCATGATCCTGGCGGCCGGTCAAGGCACCCGTGTGCGACCGCTGACCAAAGACTTACCCAAGCCGATGGTGCCCATCTTGGGAAAACCGGTGATGGAGTACCTGATCGAACACATGGCCCGCCATGGTGTGCGCGAAATCATGATCAACGTTGCCTATCTGCACCGCAAGATTGAGCACTATTTTGGGGATGGCAGTCGTTGGGGTGTGGAGATTGGCTACTCTTACGAAGGCGCGTTGGACCATGGCGACATCGTGCCCCGACCACGCGGCTCGGCAGGTGGAATCCGCCACATTCAGGACTTCTCCGGCTTTTTTGACGAAACCGCACTGGTCTTGTGTGGTGACGCCTTGATCGATCTGGACATTGGCGCCGCCGTGCGTGAGCACAAGGCCAAGGGAGCGGTTGCCAGCGTGGTGGCACTGGAAGTGCCGCCCGACCAGGTGCAGTACTACGGCATGGTGGTGCCTGACGCGACCGGGCGCGTGCAGTCCTTTCAGGAAAAACCGCGACCCGAAGAAGCCAAGTCTACTTTGGCGAGCACCGGCATTTACCTTTTTGAGCCCAGTGTGATCGACCTGATTCCATCGGGACAGGACTTTGACATTGGTTCGCAGCTGTTCCCCATGCTGGTAGAGAAGCAAATGCCGTTTTTTGTACAAAACCGATTTTTCAACTGGATCGATATTGGCCGGGTCAGTGACTATTGGTCGGTGCTACAGCGGGTCTTGCGCGGCGAAGTTGCCCATATGAACATGCCGGGTCGCGAGGTGCGCCCCGGCGTGTGGGTGGGGCTGAATACCCGCATCGACTGGGACCATGTAACGATTGAAGGTCCGGTCTATATTGGCTCCAGCGTGAAGATAGAGCCCGGTGCGCGCATTGTGGGCCCCGCATGGATTGGACACGGAAGCCACATCCGTGCGGGCGCTTCGGTGACGCGTTCTGCGCTGTTCGACTACACCCGAATCGGGCAAAACATGGTGTTCGCCGAAATGATTGTCTCTCCCGACTACTGTGTCAACAGCCGGGGCGAGACAGTCTACCGTGGCGATGACAATTGCCCCCTGCGCTGGAGTGACGCGCGCGCCTGAGGGACGATACCCCATGAGAATGCCAGTGTTCGGCACGACCCTGCAGGCGCACGACTTGCCTAAGTCGTCAGCGCAGTGGACGATGCACGACGACCATTGATGAGGCGCAGGAAGAAGCGGTACACCATGCGCAGTGCCAGCAGCGTCGCAATAGCCTCGACAAACGTCAGCAGGAAGGCAAACAGCCCGTTGCCCCGCTTGGCCCGCACATTGAACTTGGCCACCATGCGGTCGCGCGCGATCTCTATGCTGTCGTAAAACGTGGGTACCACCAGCAGGGTCAAGAGCGTCGATGTGATCGTGCCACCGATGATGGCCACGGCCAGCGGCTGGTAAAACTCACCGCCTTCGCCTAGGCCAATGGCTACCGGCAGCATGCCGGCAATCAACGCAAACGTGGTCATCAGGATAGGCCGCAACCGCACGCGGCCGGCATCCATCAGGGCTTCTTCGCGGTCAATACCTTGCGCCTCGCGTTTGCGCGCGGCGTCCAGCAGCAGAATGGCGTTCTTGGCGACCAGCCCCATCAACATGATGATGCCGATGAAGCTCATCAGGTTCAGGGTGCTGCGGGTGATCAGCAATGCCAACACCACGCCTATCAGGGACAGCGGTAACGACAGCATCACCGCCAGCGGTGCCGTGAACGAGCCGAACTGCATGACCAAGATCAGGTACATCAATCCAATGCCGGACAACAATGCAATCAGCATTTCGGTGAACAGTTCTTTCTGATCCTGTCCCGCACCGCCTAGAGACAGTCCGTAGCCCGGTGGGTAGTCAAAGGATTTGGCCAGTTTCATGGCGTCTTCGGTGACTTCGCCATTGGAGCGTCCCTGGGCGTTTGCCGACACGGTAATGTTGCGCTTGCCGTTGGCGTGCTCAATGCCGGACGGGCCCTTGCCCATGGTGATGGTGGCAATCTGGTCCAGCGGAATCATCAGATTGGTGCCCGCAACCGCGATCGGCAAACGCTCAATGCTTTCCTTGCTAACACGATCATTGGGGTGCAGTCGCACCGCCACGTCACGGGTTTCACCAGTGGGATCGACCCAGTCGCCCACCTCAATGCCGGCAAAGGCTACGCGCAGGGCCTGTGCCGCGTCGTTGGCTGAAATGCCCATCGAATTGGCCAAACCGCGGTTCAACTCGATCTTAAGTTCCTTCTTCGGGTCTTGCTGCGACAGGCCGACATCAACTGCTCCTGGAACCAGGCGCAGCTTGTCCATATAGGCACTGGTGATTTCCAGCAGTTTGCGTGAATCGGGGCCTGTGAAGTCGATCTGGATGGGCTTGCGCGCGCCGTTGTTCAGGTCGTCCAGAACGGTGTACTCCGCACCGACCAGTGTGCGCACTTTTTCCCGCAATTCAGTTGCAATTTCCTTGGCGCTGCGGCTGCGCGTGTGGCGCTTGCCAATGTCCACATAAATGCGCCCGCCGCTGGCGGTGATGTTGCTGTTGGTTTCCTTGGTTTCGGCAATGGTGCGGGCCAGTGCTGCGGCACGCTCCATCTTCAGGCGTGCGTATTCAACCGACGAGGACGATGGCGTACGCACCTCGATCATCAGGTTGCCGGAGTCCGTCGCGGGCAAGAAGCTTGAGCCTCCGACCTTGACTTGCAACACCACAGCCCCTACCAGGCTGGCGACCGCAATCGCGGCCATCCAGCGACGGTGGTGCAGAGCCCACGCGATGACGTTTCCATAACGGTCGGCCTGGTGGTCAAACCAGTCATTGAAGCGCGCCAGCACGGCACTCAGCCCCTTCTTGGGCGCGGTGTGGTGGTCCACCGGGTCGCCCCAATAGGCCGATAGCATGGGGTCCAGCGTGAACGAAATCGCCAGGCTGACCAGCACAGAGCACGTCACCGTCAGCGCAAAGGGACGAAACCATTCGCCCGATACGCCTGGCATGAAAGCCACCGGGATGAACACCGCAATGATGGAGAAGGTGGTCGCGGCAACCGCCAGGCCGATCTCGGCAGTGCCTTCCAATGACGCCGTGCGTCGGTCCGAACCGCGCTGCATGTGGCGCACGATGTTTTCCCGCACCACGATGGCGTCGTCAATCAGCACACCAATCGCCAGCGACAGCCCCAGCAGGGTCATGAAATTCAGCGTAAAGCCGCACAGCCAGACTGCAATAAACGCCGCGATGACCGAGGTAGGTAGACTCAAAGCCGTAATGAGTGTGGAGCGCCAGGAATTCAGGAACGCGTAAACCACAAAAATGGTCAGCACCGCACCCAGAATCAAGGATTCAATCACGTTGTTGAGGCTGCGCTGTGCGTCCACACCGCCGTCGCGCGTGATCTCCAGCTTGGTGCCGGGGTGATCCTTTTCGAACTCGGTATTGACGTCCTTGACCATTTTGCGAATGTCATCGGCCACACTGACGGTGCTGGCCTCCCTTGAGCGGGTTACGAACATGCCGACATTGGGTTTGCCGCTGCGGATGCTGAAGCTGCTGATGTCCGCAAAGCTGTCATTGATGGTTGCGACGTCGGCCAGGCGCACGACTTGTCCGCCAAAACGCTTGACCACGATGCTCTGAAACTCAGCCGGCGATTCAATGCGGCCGACCAGGCGAATACTCTCTTCATCGAGAGCGCCCTGCACCTTGCCGACTGGCGCATTGGTATTCTGGGCGCGCACGGCAGCCACCACTTCGCCAACCGAGACATTGTGTTCGCGCAGCTTTTCGGCACGCAGCAGTACCGACAGTTCGCGTTTGAGCGAGCCGTTGATGTTGACGTTGGCCACGCCCGGGATACTGCGGAGTTTGTCCGCCAGCACGTCCTCTGCCAGGCGCGAGATCTCGGCATGCGTCTGTGTACTGGAGGACAGCGCCATGTTCATGATGGGCTGGGCGGACGGGTCGTAACGGCGCAGCACGGGCTCGCGCATTTCAGTGGGCAGCTTGTAGCGTGCGCTGGAGATCACGTTGCGCACTTCGTCCGACGCCTCGATCATGTTCTTCTTGAACGAGAAGATCACGTCAAAACGTGCATTGCCCTCCGTCGCGTTGGAATAGACCTCGGTCACGCCAGAAATGCTTTGCAGGGACTTTTCGATGCGGTTGACGATCTCGCGCTCCACCGTATCGGGCGATGCGCCGGGGTAGGCAATATTCACAAACAGACCCGGCACTTCCACGTCCGGATTCTGGTTGACGCGCAGCTTGCTCATGGCCAAAAGCCCCAGCGCCATCAGCGCGATGATCAGGACAATGGTTGCAGTGGGGCGCTTGATACTGAAGTTGGACAGAAACATGCTTATGTTCCTTTGGCAGTCGATGCTGCAGATGCCGCTCCCACGGGTGGTTTGGCGCTGGCGAATTCTGCGCTTTGGCCCTCCTTGAAGCTGGAGCTGGGCGCGCGCAGGATGACGTCACCCTCGGCCAGACCGCTGCGCACTTCGTAGTTGCCGGTGCGGGGGTCGCGGGAGCCAACCGTCAAATCGACCTGGCTCAAGGTGTTGTCCTTGACCCTCCACACCGACGCCTTGTCGCCAGCCTTCACCAGCACAGACTCGGGCAGCGTCAGCGCCTTGACGCTGCTGGCTTCTATCGTTCCTTCGGCATAGAGGCCCGCCACGCGCGGCTGCTTGCCGTCGCTAAAGCTGACAAGAACCTCCACCTGGCGCGTGACATCATTGGCGCTGGGGTCTACCCGGGTGACCGTGCCGCGAAACTCCTGGCCGGCATATCCGTTGATGCGAAAGCTGACCGACTGCCCCACCGACACCACGCTGATCTTGTCGGCCGATACCCGTCCGGCAAAACGCATGCTGGTCGGGTCGATCACCTTGAGCAATTCCTTGCCAATCGACGCGGTGTCGCCAGCTGACACCTTGCGGTCGCTGACCACACCGTCGAACGGTGCGCGAACGATGGTGCGTTCCAATTGTTGGCGGGCCACGACCGCGCGGGCATTGGATGCCGACAGTTCGCTTTGCGCGCCGTTGCGGCGCACTTCAGCATCGTCCAGCGCCTGCAGGGATGTCATGCCTGATGCGCGCAGCGTTTTGAGGCGCTGTACGTTGCGCTCAGCCTGGTCCAGTGACTGCGCCGCATTGCGCGCGTTGTCTTCGGCAGACCGCAGGTTGTCTTGAATCGAGGTCTGGTCCAGGCGCAGCAGCACGTCGCCGCGGCGGACCACGTCACCGTTCTCCTTCAGAACCTGCAACACGACGGCGGACACCTCCGCCCGCAAGTCAGCCTTGCGCTCGGGCTGGATGGAGCCAGTTACGACCGGGCCAGACGCCAGGGCGTTTGAACCAATGGTAAGGATGTCCTCCGGCGCAATCACGAGCTTGACAGGTGCGGCGGTGGCGTCTTTCTTGTCACCTTTGCCGGGGAATTTGTCGCATGCCGTCAGGCTTGTGGCCATCGCAGCAACGAGTAGAAGGGGACGCAGCATAGAGAATTCTCCGAGTGGGAAAAAGGGAAGCTTGGGGTGCGGGATGCTTGATACGCATCAATATTTCACGCAGCACACGATTATGGCGGCATTGCCATTTCGATGGTGTGCAGCGCCATCGCGCGGTGGAGCACACACGTTCAAGTGTTCTTGGGCTGGGAGGCCTTGACTCGGGCGGTGGCGTTGGCATTGGCGGCGGGAAGCACGGATTTGTGTCCGATCACGACGACTGTAGGAAGTTCAATGCTGCGCAGTTCCGGCGCTGGAGCGGTCTGCATGCCCACCACGACGAGGCTGAACAGGGCCATGGAAACCATGGTGCTCATGTTCAGGGCAAGGATTTTAGTGGCGGTGCGTGTGGTCATGGTGGACTCCGTGTTGCGTTGGGGTGAACTGTAAATACAGCGGGTTCCCATTGCATTCGCTTTGCGACCATCCGCCGCCCAGGAAGGACGATCCGTCGATTTTGGGGGATGGACGGCGGGCGCTAGAGTCGTTCGGCCAGGGCCATGACCAGGGAAACCGTCACCATGGCCAGTGCTGTCGACACGGCCACGCCGGCCGTGACCAGTTCTTCCGCTACCTGGTAGCGTTGCGAGAACATGAAGACATTGGCGCCGATGGGCAATGACGCGGTAACCACCAGCACGGTCAGCGGCAGACCGTCCAGACCCATCGCCAGGCCAACGGCCGCGACCAGGCCCGGGAGCGCCAGGTTTTTCAGCAGCGCCAGACCCAGTGCGCCCTTGATCTGCCCGCCAATGCGGGCACTGGCCAGGGTGGCTCCTACCAGCAACAGCGACATGGGTCCCATTGCATTGCCCAGCAATTGCAGGGGCCGGTCCAGCACGGTTGGCATTAGCAGGCCGGTCTGGGCGAACAGCAGGCCTACCAGAATGGGCAGTGGCACCGGGTGCAAGATGCCGCTACGCAAGGCGTCCAGCACCGGCTTGCGCCAGGCCGCCCGGGTTCCGGGTTCCATGGTGTTGACCGCTGCCTGGCGGGCGACGGCCAGCTCCAGTGCGATGGTGGCCAGTGTGAGGAGGATCAGGGCGTGCAGTGAAATGATGGTGAACAGCGTCACCATGCCCTGCTCACCGTAGGCCAGGCCAATCAGGGGCACGCCAATTGCAACGGTATTGCTGAAAGTTGCCGCCAGGGCCAGCACGGTCGCCCGCTGTGAAGCGCGGCGCCACACCAGCATGACCAGAAACAAGCCGATCACGGCGGCAAAATACGCGACCACTGGTTTGAAGTCCAGCCGTTCCACATGGACGGTGCTCATGGTGCGGAACAGCAGGGCCGGTGTCAGCACCATGAACACCAGTCGTCCCAAGTCTTTTGTGGCCTCAGCCCTCATCCAACCTGCGCGACACGCTATGAAACCAATAGCAATCAACAGAACGACCGGGAGCAGGGAAGACAGGACAATGGAATGCATGGACAAGACGCCAGAAACCGCCATTTTCCGTGATCCGCGCGGTTGTCTGGCGTGTGGGGCTTTGGGTGCGCCCCGGGCACAGGCCTCAGACCAGGCCGTTGGCTGTTGCCAGCAAATACCCCACCAGACAGGATGTGGACACGCCGATCAGTCCCGGCAGGATGAAGCTATGGTTGATCACGTACTTGCCGATGTGGGTGGTGCCCGAGCGGTCGAACTGGATGGCGGCCAGGTCACTGGGGTAGGTGGGCAGGATGTAGTAGCCGTACGAGGCTGCAGCAAACGCCACGATGTAGCCGGGCGGTACACCAATGGCCAGACCCACCGGCACCATGGCGCTGATCGCCGCCGCTTGCGAGTTGACCAGCTTGGACACCAGCAGCAGGGCAATGGCGTAGGTCCAGGGCTGGGTCTTTACCAGGTCGGTCAGGGCCGCCTTGAGTTCAGGCAGATGGGCTTCAAACACGGTATCGGCCATCCAGGCAATCCCGAAGACTGCGACCACGGCGACCATACCGGCCCGAAACACTTCGGTCTTGCCAATGGTTGAGGGGTCGGTTTGGGTGAACACAATCATCAGCGCGCCGGCCAGCAACATGAACATCTGGATCGTCAGCACCATGGACAGCGGCTTGCCGCCGATCAACGGACGCAGGGATGTGAAGGCGCCCAGAATGGCCACCACAACGATGGAGCCGACAAAGATCCACATCGCCGTCCACTGGCTGGCGGAGAGTTTTTTGCCCATCAGCGTGGCGCTCTCACCATAGATGATCTGGTGTTGTGCCGGGTCGGTCAGGCGCTTCTGGAACACGGGGTCGTCGGCCAGGTCCTTGCCGCGGAACCAGCTGAAAATGCCGATCAGCAGCACCCCGGCCAGTGTCGACGGGATGGTGATCGACAGCACCTGGATGAAGTCGATCACTTGGCCGTTCACCGGTGCTTTGGCCAGAAAGGCCACCAGCGACACCACGGCCACGGATACCGGGCTGGCCAGAATGCCCATCTGGCTGGCCACGGAAGACGCCGCCATGGGCCGTTCGGGCCGGATGTCGTTCTTGATGGCAATGTCGTAGATGATGGGCAGCATGGTGTAGACCACGTGGCCCGTGCCGCACAGAATGGTCAGCAGACAGGTCGTGAACGGCGCCAGGATGGAAACGTATTTGGGGTTGTTGCGCAGAATCTTTTCCGCACCCTTGAGCAGCACTTCCAGACCACCCGATGCCTGCAACGTGGCCGAGGCGGCGACGACGGCGATGATGGTCAGCATCACATCCACAGGCGGCTTGCCGGGTGGCAGCTTGAAGGCGAACGTCATGATGACAATGCCGATGCCGCCCAGCAGCCCCAGCGCCACACCGCCTTTTCGGGCGCCATAAAACAGGCAGATCAGGATGATGGCAACTTGCAAAAGAATATCCATGGCAACGCTCCTTCAGTTGGGTGCAACTGTAGTCTCGATCAGGGTAAACCCGTACATTGAATGAGTCAAACTTGACTTGCATCAATCAATTAAGTGCCGCGTCCGGTGCGAACTGGTGTGCTGAATAATCCCCGCATGGTTTTCTCTTCCTCCGACATTGTTCTTTGCACGTTGAATGCAAAGTACATCCACGCCTCGCTGGGTCTGCGTTACCTGTTGGCCAATATGGGCGATCTGGAGGAACGCACCGTGTTGCGGGAGTTCACCATTGCCCGCAAACCACAGGAGCTGGCAGACGAACTGCTGGCGTTGCAACCCCGTGTCATTGGTTTTGGCGTGTATATCTGGAACGTGGCTGAGACCACTGAACTGGTGCGCCTGCTGAAGGCCGCGCAGCCCGAAATAAAGGTGGTGCTGGGCGGGCCCGAGGTCAGCCATGAGTGGGCCGAACAGGCCATCGTCGGCTTGTCCGATCATGTGATCACGGGCTGGGGCGATGTGAGCTTTCCCGCACTGTGTCGAGCCCTGCTGCATGGGCCGCAGCCGCTGATGAAGGTGCTGGCGGGCGAGCAGCCAGACCTGGACACCCTGGTTCTGCCCTATGCCCACTACACCGATGCCGACCTGGCGCACCGTCTGCTGTATGTAGAGGCCTCGCGCGGCTGCCCGTTCAAGTGCGAGTTTTGCCTGAGTTCGCTGGACAAGACGGCCAGGGCCTTTGCGCTCGATGGCTTTCTTGCAGAGATGGACACGCTGTACCAGCGCGGCGCGCGCAATTTCAAGTTTGTGGACCGCACCTTCAATCTGAAGATTGACGCGTCGGTGCGCATTCTGGAATTTTTCCTGGAACGCCTGACCGACGGCTTGTTCGTGCACTTCGAGGTCATCCCAGACCATTTGCCCGACCGGCTCAAGGCCTTGATCGCGCAGTTCCCACCGGGTGTGTTGCAGCTGGAGGTGGGCATCCAGACTTTCAATGTGGAGGTGCAGCAGCGCATCTCGCGCCGCCAGGACAACGACAAGACCGAAGCCAATCTGGCCTGGCTGGTGCAACAGTCAGCTGCCCACCTACACACCGATCTGATCTTCAGTCTGCCCGGCGAAACACTGGACAGTTTTGCCGCCGGCTTTGACCGTCTGCATGCCTTGCATCCGCATGAGATTCAACTGGGCTTGCTCAAGCGGCTGCGCGGGACTCCCATTGCACGCCATACCGTGGCACATGGCATGGTGTACGACACCCGCCCGCCGTACGCTGTGCAGCAGACGGCGGTGGTCGACGCGGCGACCGTGCAGCGCTTTACCCGCCTGGCGCGTTACTGGGACCTGGTGGCTAACTCGGGCCGCTTTGCCCGCACGCTGGGCGTCTTGCTCGCAGGCACCTCGGCGTTTGCGGCCTTTCTGGCCTGGAGCGACTGGTTGTGGCGGACCACGGGCAAAACCCACGGCTTGACCCCGGAGGACCTGGTCGATGCGCTGTTCGACTACTTGACCCGCCGGCGTGGTGTGCCCATGGAGGCAGCAAGGCAGCTGTTGCTGGAAGACTATGTAGGCAGTGGCGCCCATGCCCGCCCACGCTGTCTGCACGCGGTGCTGCCCCGGCCTCTGGCGCCGCAGCACAGCATCAAGGCCCGCCAGCTGGCGCAGCGTCAGGCGCAACATGGGCGTCGTGCAGGGTGAGCGCGTATTGACCGCAGACCACTAGACACTGATACTTCCGCCCATGCCGACCCCCACACCCGAACCGCAAACGCCAGCAACTGACGCTGCGGCGGTTCACGCGGCGTATCTGTCTGCACCACTACGGGATCTGGACGCATGGACGCGCTATTTCCGGGATGCGCCCATCCCCGTGCTGGCCAGCACATCGCGGGCGATCGAGGTCTTGCGTGCCGACGAAGACAACGTCGATGCCAGTATGCTGGCCACGGTGATCGAAGCAGATCCGCTGATGACTCTGAAGCTGTTGGCGCATGTGGCCAGCAAGCGCCGCCCGGGCACCTTTACGGAAACCGAAAGCGTCACCACCTCGCTGGTGATGACCGGCATCTCCCCCTTCTTCAGAAGCTTTGGCGTGCAGCCCACCGTTGAAGACTGGCTGCACGACCAGCCACAGGCGCTGGAAGGGTTGCGGACCTTGCTGCGCCGCTGCGAGCGGGCTGCGCACTTCGCCCTGGGCTTTGCGGTGCACCGCGGCGACACCGATGTGGGGGTGATTCGCCTGGCAGCTTTTCTATATGACTTTGCCGAGCTGCTGATGTGGTGCCACGCACCGACGTTGCAGCTGTACATGGCCCAGGCGCAGCGGGCCGACTCCACCCTGCGCACCGCAACCGTTCAGCGTGGCGTGCTCAATATCGAGCTTGATGACCTGCGCCAGACTTTGATGAAGATGTGGCACCTGCCGGAGCTGCTGGTGCGCATCAGTGACAACCGCCATGCCGACCAGGCCATCGTGCGCAACGTCGTGCTGGCCGTGCGCCTGGCCCGCCACACCATGCACGGCTGGGACAACCCGGCCTTGCCGGACGATATCGAAGACATCGCCAAACTGCTGAACTCGGTGCCCCGGGCGACGCTGGCCTTTGTGCACAAGATAGACCACGCCATTTAGCGTACCAACTGGTTGAGCTGGATGATGGGCAGCAGCACCGCCAGCACGATCAGCATCACCACCAGACCCATGACCACGATCAGCAACGGTTCCAGCAGCGTGGCCAGTTGCATGGCGCGGCGCTGCACCTCGGTGCTGAGCTGGCGGGCCGCGCGCTCCAGCATCAGCGGCAGCTGGCCGGTCTGCTCGCCCAGGCGGGCAAACATGCTCAGCAGGCCGGGAAAGCGTTTTTTTTGTGCCAGCGCCGAGGCCAGTGGTGCCCCCTCGCGCACCAGCACCAGGGCATCGAGCGCATCAGTACGCATGGCCCGGTTGGACAGCGTGTCGGCCGCGGCCTGCAGCGCCTTCAGGATTGGCACACCCGCGGCTGCCAGCATGGACAGCGTGCCGGCAAAGCGGGCGGCGTTGTAGCCACGCGACAACCTACCCAAAATGGGTAGTGTTAGCCATGCGGCATCAAATTTTTCACGAAATGCGGCGTTAGCCCACGCAAAACGGCCACATATAGCTATTAAAACAATAGCAATCAGCATCATCCAGCCCTGGTTGCGTACAAAGTTGCCCAGGCCCAGCATGATCACGGTCAGCAAGGGAAGTGCCCGCTTGCTGCCAGCAAACACTTCGGCCACCTGGGGCACCACGTAGCCCAGCAGGAACATCACGATGGTGATGGCCACCAGCGTCACGATGGCCGGGTACAACGCCGCGCCTACCAGCTGCGACTTCAGTGCCTGGCTCTGCTCCAGGTCGTCGGCCAGGCGCTCCAGCACCAGGCCCAGGTTGCCACTGTGCTCGCCAGCACCGACCACCGCGCAGTAGGTGGGGGCGAACTCGCGCGGGTGCTGCGCCAGCGCCGTGGCAAAGGCCGTGCCGCCATTGACCTCGGAGCGCAACGCGGCCACCAGGTTGCGTTGGCGTTCGTCGTCGGCCTCTTCGGACAGTGCGGTCAGCGCGCGCTCCAGCGGCAAACCGGACGATACCAGCCCGGCGATCTGGCGCGTCCAGATGGCCAGTGCCGTCGCATTGAAGACGCGCGACGTCCACAACGTCGTCGACTGCCGGGCGGTTTCGCTCGTACCTGCGACGCCCGGGCCCACTGGCTCCACGCCCAGTGGCACCAATGACTGGGCGCGCAGCAGGCCACGTGCGGCCTTGGCCGTATCGGCGTCTATGACACCTTTGCGGGTGCTGCCATTGGCATCGAGGGCTTCAAAGGAATAGGCGGGCATGTGGCGATGTTAGCCGGTGATGATTCGCGGGGAGCAACCCTGCTCAATGGGCGAAACCCACCGCCAAGTCGCAGGGCGCATTCATGACGCCCAAGAAAACATCTAGCAAAAAGTTTGATCTAAAACAATGATCCAGGATAAGTTTAAAGACTAGGGTAAACCCTTTGATTTATATCAATCAGGGCGGTTCTGGCCGCGGTTTCAATGGCCCCCGGGAATGTCCCCTGCTCCAAATTTTCGACTTCACTATGAAAAAACAAGTTATCGCCGCCGCTGTTTTGTGCACGCTCGTGTCGGGCGCCGCCTTCGCCCAGCAGGCCAAGGAAGGTCCGTTCATGGTTCGTGCTCGAGCAGTCAGCTTGAACAGCGCCAACGGCGACACCACCGGTTTGGGTTTGTCCGTCAACAACAAATGGATTCCTGAAGTGGATATCAGCTACTTCCTGAGCAAGAATCTGGCGGTCGAACTGATCCTGACCGTTCCCCAGAAGCATACGTTGACGTCCTCTGCCCTGGGCAAGGAGATCGGTTCGCTGGAACACCTGCCACCCACGCTGCTGCTGCAGTACCACTTTGCCGGCAACGGCGGTGCCAAACCCTATGTGGGTCTGGGCGTGAACTACACCAAGTTCACTGCGGTCGATATTCTCAATGGCGCGGTTGGCGTCAACAGCGACAGCTGGGGCGGAGCCCTGCAAGCCGGTGTGGATATCCCGCTGGGTGGCAATATGTACTTGAACTTCGACGTGAAGAAGGCCTACATCAAGACCGACGTGTATATCGGCACGGCGAACCAGGGCACGTTCAAAGTTGATCCCGTTCTCGTCGGCGTGGGCCTCGGCTGGCGCTTCTAATTCTCTAGCGTTTCTCAAAGGTTGGCCCTGCCGCGCGCTGCGCGGCAGGGCTTTTTTTTGCCCGCGGCACTGGTGTAAACCCCAATCCCGATAGCGCACGGCACCCGGGTTTACGTGCATGACAAAACCTACTCTGCGAACTACCATCATGAAAACGCACGATCGTGCTTTTTTGACTCCGGTCAGTTGATACCCGCAACCGATACCAGGTCACCCAGCGACAGCGCCCCCACCCCAGAGGTCGCACTGCCTTCTCAGACGGATTCCTTTCAACCCCTTGGGCCGCAGAGCCCTATTGGAGACAATTTTGAAAAAAATCGTGATGACCTGGTTGGGTGCCTGCTTGCTGGCCCTCTCCCTCATGCCCAGCGCCGCGCTGGCCGCGGGCTACACCCAGACCAAATACCCCATCGTGCTGGTGCACGGCCTGTTTGGCTTTGACAACATTGGTCCGGTGGAATACTGGTACGGCATTCCCTCCGCGCTGCGCGCCGACGGTGCCAAGGTCTATGTGACCCAGGTGTCGGCCGCCAACAGCACCGAGGTGCGGGGTGAACAGTTGCTGACCCAGGTCAAACAGATTCTGGCCGCCACCGGTGCCGCCAAAGTGAACCTTATTGGCCACAGCCATGGCGGTCCGACCATTCGGTACGTGGCCTCGGTGCGCCCTGATCTGATTGCCTCGGCCACGTCCATTGGGGGCGTCAACAAGGGTTCGGCCGTGGCCGACGTGCTGCTGAAGGTGGCTCCTCCCGGATCACTGTCCAACACGGTCGTCGTTTCCATCACCAATGGCTTGGCAACCATCATCAACTTCCTGTCGGGCGGTTCGGGCTTGAACCAGAATTCACTGGCGGCGGCCCAGTCGCTCAGCACCGCAGGAGCCAACAAGTTCAACCAAGCCCACCCTTGGGGCGTGCCCACCTCGTCCTGCGGTGAAGGTGCCTACTCGGCGCGCGGCGTGTCCTACTTCTCGTGGAGCGGCGCCAAGTCCTATACCAATATTTTTGATCCCATCGACCCCGCTTTGGCACTGACGTCACTGGCCTTTGGTGGCGCCAAGAACGACGGTCTGGTCGCCAGCTGCTCTACCCACCTGGGCCGCGTCATTCGCGATGACTACGCGATGAACCACCTGGACGAAGTGAACCAGACCGTGGGTCTGACCAACCTGTTCGAGACCAACCCGGTGACCATCTTTCGCCAGCACGCCAACCGCCTGAAAGGCATGGGCCTGTAGCCCCGCCATGCAACTGAGCCGCTCCACCCCGGTCGGCCTGGGCTTGCTCGCCGTGGCGCTTGTGGCAGGCGGCTTGCTGGCCGGGTGGCCAGCGGCTGAGCCCGTCAGCCAAAGCATTGCGGTGATTGGCCCGGTCAGCCGGGCCTCACCGTTTGTGCGCTCCATGCAAGATACGTTGCCCGATGGCGATTTAAGGACCATGCAGGCGGGCTCCAAGGCGGGCGCTACCGGTGTCTTGGCCTATGGCGAGCTCAAACGCCTGTTTGACTACTACCTCAGCGCCGTAGGCGAACAAAGCATAGAGACCATCACGCTGCAAATCCGCAGCGAGCTGGACCGCCGCTTGCCACCCGAACAGGCCAAAAAGGCGCAACGCCTGCTGGCCCTGTATATCGAATTCAAACGCGAGCTGGTGCGCCTGGAAACCCAGCCCCAACTGGCTGGAAATGGCGTGCAAGCCATACGCGCGCGCCTGCTGACCATGCAGGATCTGCGCAGCCGCTACTTCAACGAAGAAGAAACGCAGGGCATGTTTGGCTTTGACGATGCCTACGACCTGGACGCCATCGCCCGTCTGGAGATCAGCCAGAACCCCGAACTCAGTGCGGTGCAAAAACAGCAGCAGTTGGCAGCGGTGGATGCCGCCATGCCGACGGATTTGCGCAGGGAGCGCGAGGCCAGCATTGTGGTGGTCCGTGTGGAGCAGCAAGCCCAGGAATTGCGCGCCAAGGGCGCCAGTGAAGACGATATCTACCGCATGCGTGCAAAGGAATTCGACCCGCAGGCGGCCGCACGGCTGGCCGATGTGGACCGCGAAGAGGTGGCCTGGAAAGCGCGTATTGCCAGATACCAGGACGAACGCAGCAAGCTGCTGAAG
This sequence comes from Rhodoferax sp., assembly GCA_030645355.1. GTDB lineage: Bacteria > Pseudomonadota > Gammaproteobacteria > Burkholderiales > Burkholderiaceae_C > Allorhodoferax. Next base: position 81,440 of record JAUSNJ010000111.1, read on the forward strand.
GCCCAGGCCAATGCCACGGAGTCCGAGCGCCAGACGGTGCTGGCCCAACTGCAGCAAACCTACTTCACCGAGGCTGAGCGTCCGCGACTGGCGGCTTACGAGTAGGGCCGCAGACCGCCTCTTTTGCCGGCCTCAGTGGGCCAGGCGCTTGCCGTGGGGCAGGCTGGCCAGACGGGCAAACAGGCTGCGGCAGTAGCCGTTGATGGCCAGGCACTTGTTGATTTCATCCACGGGCAGCGGACCGGACACCACGACGATGTCATTGGCACTGTCGATGGCACCGCTGGCACGCAGGCGTCGGCGCGTGTTGCTGGCCCAGGAATGGATGCGTGTCGGGTTGCCGTGCTCGTGCAGCTCGCCGGTGCGCACGTCAAACGCGATGGCCACGGTTTCCGTCATCAGGCGCAGCCGGTGCTCACCGGTGGCCTTGCTGGGCGGCGTACTCAAATCGTACAAATGGTAGCGGCCTTGCTTGAGCTGGTATTGGAGAGAAGACATGCGGTTTCCTTGGTCAACCGATTGTGTGCCGCTGCAGGCAGATCAAAAATGAAAGAAGGCGGCAAATCACCGGGCAAATATCAGTCGCGCGTCACGCGGACCAGTTCTTCGCGGGATGTGATGCCGCTTTGCACCAGGCGCTCGCCGTCTTCGCGCATCAGCGTCATGCCGTCGGCGATGGCCGCCGTGCGGATGTCGGCCTCGGATGCCTGGTGGTGAATCTGTGCACGGATGGCGTCATTGGTTACCAGCAGTTCAAACACGCCGGTGCGTCCCAGGTAGCCGGTGTGGCCACACGCCGGGCAACCCACTCCGTGGCACGTGGTACAGAGCTTGCGCAGCAAGCGCTGGGCCAGCACACCCAGCAATGATGAGCTGAGCAGGAAGGGCTCTATCCCCATATCGGTCAGCCGCGTCACCGCGCTGGCCGCGTCATTGGTGTGCAGCGTGGCCAGCACCAGGTGCCCGGTGAGCGACGCCTGGATGGCGATTTGCGCGGTCTCAAAATCGCGGATCTCGCCGATCATGATGACGTCCGGGTCCTGGCGCAGGATGGCACGCAAGGCCTTGGCAAAGTCCAGGTCGATCTTGGCGTTGACCTGGGTCTGCCCCACGCCCGCCAGTTCATATTCGATTGGGTCTTCCACAGTCATGATGTTCTGCCGGCGCGTGTCGAGCTTCTGCAGCGCGGCGTACAGCGTCGTGGTTTTGCCGGAGCCCGTGGGCCCGGTCACCAGAATGATGCCGTGCGGTTGGGCCACCAGGTGCTCGAAGCGTTGCAGCACATCGCCCTGCATGCCCACCGATTCCAGGCTGAGCTTGCCGCCGCTCTTGTCCAGCAGACGCAGCACGGCGCGTTCGCCGTGCGCACTGGGCAGGGTGCTGACGCGCACATCGACCCCGCGGGTGCCGATGCGCAAGGATATGCGCCCGTCTTGCGGCAGGCGCTTCTCGGCAATGTCGAGGTCGGCCATGATCTTCAGGCGCGAAATCAGCGCGGCGTGCAGCGCGCGGTTGGGCTGCACGACATCGCGCAGCGAGCCGTCGACGCGGAAGCGCACGCTGGAGTGGCGCTCGTAGGGCTCGATGTGGATGTCGCTGGCGCCATCGCGTGCAGCCTGTGTCAGCAGGGCGTTGAGCATGCGGATGATGGGTGCATCGTCGGAGGTCTCCAGCAGGTCTTCAATCGCCGGCAGGGCCTGCATCATGCGTGACAGGTCGACATCGGCCTCCACCTCGCTGATGACAGTGGCGGCGCTGGATTCGCTTTGTGCGTAGGCCGCGCTGATGCGCTGGCGCAGCAGTTCAGCGGCTTGCGTCTCCACGTGGGGTACGCCGAACTTGCGCATGACCTCGCCGACCGCACTGCGCTGGGCCGCGGTGTCCAGCGCATGCAGCCACAGCGTCAGTGCGCCATCCTGGTCTTCCAGCAGCAGTTCGTGGCTGCGTGCAAAGGCGTAGGGCAAAGGGTACTGCATGCGAGTCCCTGTCTATTTCTTCGGTTGGGCGGCAGGGGCTGCGGGCAGGATGGCGGCTTCGTTGACCGGCACTGCACTGCTGTTGGCCGGCTGGACGCTTTGCTGCGAGGCACGCATCAATTCGTAGCGGTCCAGTGACAGACTGTCGGTGGCTGCCGCATCGCGCACCACCACCGGGCGCAGAAAGACCATCAGATTGGTTTTCTTGCGGCTGCGGGTTTCCGACTTGAACAGGTTTCCAAACAGGGGCACGTCTCCCAGGCCGGGAACCTTCTCCTGGTTGCCCGAGTATTCGTCCTGCAGCAGGCCGCCCAGCACCACGATGGAGCCGTCGGCCACCAGCACATTGGACTCAATCGAGCGCTTGTTCGTGGTCGGGCCGTTGGCCGAATTGATGGTGCTGGCCTGGATGGTGGACACCTCCTGGTAGATGGTCAGCTTGACGGTACCGTTCTCGCTGATCTGCGGCTTGACCTTGAGGGTGATGCCCACGTCCTTGCGCTCGATGGTCTGGAACGGGTTGACCGAGCCCGATGCACCACCGGCGCCGGTGTTGGTGAACTGGCCGGTCACGAACGGCACGTTCTGGGCGATGATGATTTTCGCCTCTTCGTTGTCCAGCGTCAGCAGGTTGGGTGTGGACAGGATGTTGCCGTCACCGTTGGACTGCAGGTAGCGGGCCAGAAAGCCCAGCACATAGACGCCATTCACTTTGTTGGCTACCGCCAGGTTGCCACCGGTGGCCAGGGTGGGCGTGCCGGTTGCACCGGTCAACGCCAGATTGACGATATTGGTGCCGCCTATCTTGAAGTTGGTTCCCAAAATACCGACGCTGGAATCGCCATTGGAGCCCAGCGGGCCTTGCCACTGGATGCCGAATTCTGCTGCCTTATCGGCATTGACCTCGGCGATCAGGCTTTCCACATAGACCTGGGCCCGGCGCGCGTCGAGCTTGTCGATGACCGCGCGCAACTGGCGGTACTGCGGCTCCGGCGCGGTGATGATCAGCGAGTTGGTGGCCGCGTCGGCCTGGATTTGTCCGCCGGTAGACGACTGGCTGGTGGCGGTCGTGGAAGCCGCAGGCGCCCCGCCGCTGGCGGCTGTGGTGGTAGTGCTACTGCTGGATGTGCTGGTGCCGCGGGCCTCGCCCGACAGCGCTGCGCGCAAGGTGGCCGCGAGTTTGACGGCCTCGGCGTTTTTCAGGTAGACCACATAAATATTGCCGGTGGCATTCTGGGTGCCTGGCTGGTCGAGCTTGTCGATCAGGGAGCGTGCCAAGGCCATGCGCGCCGGGTTGGCCGCCCGAAGGATCAGGGCGTTGCTGCGGGGCTCGGCCACCAGCGTGGTCTTGAACGAACCGTCGGCCTGGCCACCTGCCACGCCCGTTACCCCGCCGCCGGACTCCAGCAGGCGCAACACCAGAGGCGCCAGGTCGGAGGCAATGGCGTGTTTGAGCGCAATCACTTCGACATCCGTGGCGTTGGACACATCCAGAGCCGCAATGATCTGGGCGATGCGCCGCAGGTTGTCGCCGTAGTCGGTGATCACCAGCGAGTTGTTGCCCGGGTTGACGTTGATGGTGTTGTTGGGGCTGATCAGCGGACGCAGGATGGGCAGCAGGTTGTTGGCGTTCTCGAAGTTGAGCTTGAAGATCTGGGTGGCGATCTGGCTGCCGGTCACCTGGACGGTGTCAAACACGGCGCCGCCCTGCAGTTTGGCATCGGCCTCGGGCACGATCTTGTCCAGGCCGGCGGCATCCACCACGGTAAAGCCCTGCAGGCGCAGCATGGCCAGGAACTGGCTGTAGGCCACAGCGGGGGTGACGGGCTTGTCGGTGGTCAGCGTGATCGTGCCCTTGACGCGGGGGTCGACCACCACGTTGCGCCCGGTCAGCGTGGCCATGGTGCGGGCCACGGCGTCGATTTCTGCGTTGGTGAAGTTCAGCGTGATCGGGTCGCCGCGCTTGGCCGGGCTGCCCTGGGCCGCCGCAGGCACAGTTTGGGCCGCGACACTCAAGGAAAACAGGCCGCTAGTCCCCGTCAATAGGGCGTATATAGCTATCGAAACAATAGCATGTTGCTGACGAATGGAAATGACTGTGTTCATGTGCGGTGGTCTCACTTTAGCCCACGGTGATGATGGAGCGGGCGCCATCGCGCCGCCCGAGAATGTTCAGAAGATTGGACAGGGCTTCCACCCGCTCCGGCGCGGCGCTGGCTACGCCCTTGAAGCGCAGGCGTTGGCCCACCCACTGGCCTTGGCCGGTGAGCTCCAGGCTGCCTTCCAGTGTCGCCAGGTCCAGGCTGGGAGATGGCCCGCCCTGCAGCGTGAACCGGTAGCTGCCCATCGGCGACAGCGTCGACAGGCGCGAGGACACATGCAGGGCGTCGAGCTGCACCCGCCCCGACACGGCCATGCGGCCCGGCGTCCACTCCAGGCCCAGGTTCTGCGTCGTTGCGATCAGTTGCCCCTGGGCCTGCACGGTGTTCCAGGGGGTGCCCAGGCCGACCAGCAAGCTGGCGGGCCATTGGGATGTACTGTCTTCCAGCGACAGGTGAAAACCGTCCCAAGCAATGGCCCGCGCGCGGAGCTGGACGGGCTGTGCCGTACAGCAGTCGGCCATGATCTGGATGGACAGACCCGCCCACACAGGACGGATGCTCCAGTTGACGTGGCCGGGCAGGGCCACAGAATCGGCACTGCCTTGTCCACCGGAGAGCACCAGCTGGGCCGAGCCGTGCCAGACGCTGCCGCGGGCACCGGTGAGCTGAACCTGATGGCCACTGGCCTGTTGAATTGCTGCGGCCAACCAGCGCGCGGGCGCAACCACCACCGTGGTGCCGACCAACCCCAGCAGCGCACCCGCGATGGCCCAGCGCCAGGGTGGGCGTTGCGTGGGATGGGCGGGCCTGTGTGCCATGGTTTGGTCTGGTTATGGCCGCTGGGGCAGTGTCATCACCAAAGTGCCGGACCACGTGACCCCGGCAGGCGTGGCCATGCGGGTGAGGCGTGCTTCCAGCGGGGTCGATCGTGCATTCACGCGCGCCTGGGCCAGCCACTGCGCCAGCGCGTCGGCGCGGGCGGCCTGCAGGGTGACGGTGGCCCGTTCTGCAACCGCGCTCACCTGGGCCGTACTGCCCAATGTCTGTTTGGTGGCCTGGTTGAGCGCACGCAAGGCATCGTCATAGGCCAGCGGGGCCTGCTTTTGCAGGGCCTTGGCCTGCGCCTGCAGTGACTGCATGTGCTGCAACTGGGCGTCCAGTGCCAGGCCCTGTGCAGTGGCTGTGCGCAAGGTGCGCAGCGACGGCGCCAACACCAGTTGCCACACCAGGGCCAGTGCTATCACGGCGAGGGCGGCGCCCAGCAGGGACTTCTCCCGTGGAGCCAGCTGGTTCCAGCGTGCGGTCAGGTTCATGGTCGGCGCTCCTGTTTGAGGACCAGCCGGTCGCCATCCAGAACGGCGGAGTAACCATTGGCCTGCAGCTTGGCGGTCGCACTGGAGAGCGCGGCCTCAGACGGAGTGAGGACCTTGAGCCGCAATTCACCTGCTACAAATTCAATAGCGACTGGTGCAGGTATCTCGGGGGCTAGCGTCTGAAAAAGCCCCAGCATGGTTTCCAGGTCACCGCTGGCGGCGGTGCCGCTCTGGCGCTGCAGATCGGCCAGTGATCGTGTCATTTGCAGGGGCGCATCCACCACCACACGCACATCGGGGAAGGTGGTCGTCAGGATGTTCCGTATGGCAGCACGCTTGGCGGCCAGCGCAGACTCTTCTTTCCAGGCCCAGGCCTGCAGGCCAACCAGGTTGATGCCGACCAGAGCCAGCACCGCCCAGCGGGCCGGTCGCCAGTGCGGCGCCTGCAACAGGCTGGTTCCCCAGGTGGCCAGTTGCTTGCGGGTGCGGGTGCCGCGTGTGCGCAGCAGGTCGAACTGCGCGAGGTCCCATGCCGACTGGGCCGCTGCAAGAGCGCGCTGGGGCCCGGTTTGCAGACTGACGCGACCTCTGAAGTGCTGCTCGGCGAGTTCCGCTACAGCGGGCTCGGCGACGACCTGCAGTGGCGAGTCGCCCGGATGGGCTTGGGTCAGCAGCGCGACGCTGGCGGAGTTCAGTGGCAGTACCGACAGACCCAACTCGCTGCCGTAAACCAGTTGTGCGCGGTCGGGGGTGCCCATGACGAGCAGCACAGGCGCCACCGCAGCGTTGGCAGTGGGCGGCGCCATTTCCGGAACAATCCGCGCAACCGGTCGACCCAGTTGTTCCAGCGCGCCCAGCCAGGCAGTCAGCCAGGTCCGGTCGCAGGCAGCGACCCAGACCGGGGCGCCCGTTTGTGCGCCGGGTTCGATGGCGAAGTGGACCTGGGCGGGCTCGTCCAGGATGCGGTCTTCCAGCAGGCCGTCGAGTACCGAACGCAGGCGTTGTGCATTGCCTTCCTGGAAGAAATTGCGATCCAGCGTGCCCTTGGGCAGGTCCAGCAGGTGCCACGACAACTGGCCGACAGGAACCAGGACCACGATTTCTGCATCGGGTGTTGCGGGCAGCAGACTGAGCGGCGCGTCGAGATGGCGTTTGACCGTGCGATCGTCTTCCGCCCAGACCACGCTGCAGGGCGTGGTCTGGGTTGGCATGGACGGCGGGAGCGTGACGATCAGAGTGGACATGCAGGTTTTTTAAGCAGAGTCATTGTAGGGGGGCATCTGCTTGCCCTGGCGTCCCTCTGTCCCGCGACAAGACCTTCACCACGAGGCCTTCGCGCTGGACGACGGAGCGCTCTTCCACGATGGTGTGCTCCAGTCGCAAACGCCCATGGACCTCAAAGAATCGTGAACTCACGCCGTGCTGGTTTTCATTCAAGTCGCCCGCCGCTTCAGGGGCGATCTTGCCGGCATCGCCCAACGCGCGGAAGTGCGTGGACTGGCGGCTGCTGACCAGGCGCTCGGCCTGCGCCATGTCCAGCACGGGAATGCAGGCATTCAAGACGGGTGCACTGGCGGTGTTGAGGTTGACGGGCGTGCGAACCGGCAACAGCGTGATAAAGGGACGCAGGATGGACAGGCTGCGCTTTGAGAGGCCAAGCCAGGCCAATTGGTCGATCCGCTGGGGCAACAAAGGGGCCGATCGGGAAGCGGCGTTTTCGGTGCCAACATCCAGCGCCAGCCTGAGGTTCTCGGTGAGCGCCGTCAGCTCCGCACGCGGCAGGCCCAACTGTACAAACAACTTGGTAAACGCGCGCACCCATGGCTCTGAGGCCTTGCCGTTTTCTATAAGGTTGAAAACGTTCATGCGTCCCTGCAAGTCGCTGATGGCGCCAGACAGGAAGACCTGCGAAGCGGTGTCTACCGTGTCAACTGAACTGCTCTTGTCGGCCGCCAGAAAGGTCGACAGGCGCGCCTCTTCCAGCGGCACGGCCCAGGGTTCGCCCAGGTGGTCGGCGCCGCCGGAGCGCGCATCTTCGCGCAGGATCAGGCGCGCCCAGTCGAGCGCGCCGGTCAGCACCCACAGCGACTGTGTGCGAGCACGCTCGGCCGCCTCAACCTCGACACTGCGCCACTGCTGCCACAGCGCAGCGGCGGCCATGCTGGCCACCAGAGCAACGGTCAGCATGGCGGTCAGCAACGCCGCGCCGGCTTCCCGGGTCTTCACGACTTGCCCCCACCCAGCGTGGTGCGTACCCAGTCCCGGGTGAGCGTTCCGCCGATCACTCCATCGGCGGGAAGGGTCAGAACCAGGCGCACCCCTTCGGGCACGGGCAGATCCGGACCGGCTGGCTTCTCGCCACTGGGCGCAGCAGCCAGGCCGTCGCTGGACAGCGGATTGCTCCAGGCGTCGGCACGAAAGTAGAACACTTTCCATTGCTCGAGCGGGACGATACGGACCTCATACTTCTTGTCGTCATCGCCGGGGTTTTGGGCCCATTGGGCCGCCCGGGCCCATGCGGCCTGTAGCTCCCCACGGCTCTGCAGCGGTGCCGACTGCCAGCGCAGCCACTGGCCGCCTCCGTCCATATTGCGGCGTGCCCACGCCACAACCAGCAATCCGTCGCCGGAAGACGCTGTACTGCGCCGGGTGATGCGCAGCGCGCGGCCATCCCAATCCATCGCCTGGGTGTTGGGCAGCTGAACCATCGCGTCCAGATCAGCGGCCCATTGCGACAGCCCGGCCTGCAAGGTCAGTACCTGGTCCGCACGCTGGCGTAGTTGGGCCTGCGTGTGTGCCATGCCGTCGATCCCACGCCAGCTCAAGCCAGCCATCAGCGCCATGATGCCAATGGCGACCAGTAGCTCGATCAGGGTAAAGCCACGCGATCGGGTGGGGCAACGCGAGTTGCCGCCGGGCCGCCCCAAGGCGACGAGAGCCCCCCGGGGGGGCAGCGCAGTACACGCAGTGACAAGCGTGGGGGCCACTCTAGTACCTTCCCACCACGGTCGACAGGGTCAACAGCGGGCTGTTGCGCTCGGCCACCTGGGCTTCGACACGCAAAAAGTTCGGGTTGGGGGTGGGCCGCACCGACAGCGTCATGTCCAGATTGCGCCCTGCCTGTTCGCAAGAGGACGTGTTGTCGCCGACGGGTGGCATTTGTTTGGCCAGGCGCACGGCGACCAGGGCGTTCTCGGCACACAGTTGCGCCAGCAGAAGGTCTGATTGGCGCTCCGCGTTGCGGGTCAGCGCCGCTGTGGATCGCACGCCGGCAGCCAATGCAATCGCCACGATGCCCAGCGCGACCAGGACCTCCACCAGCGTGAAACCCTTTGCGCGTAGTTGCGATCCGAAAAGCCGGTTCATGGTGCGCCAGAGCCTGCCTCGGCATCCGCCAGCACTGCAAAGGGCCGCACGCCATCGGTGGCGATCGTGAGGCTGCGTGGCGGCTGGGACAGGGTCAGCAAGCGTATGCGCTGCGGGCCAATGATGGGCTCAGGACCCAGAATGAAAACGCCCGTTTCGGCTGCGCGAACGTCAGTTCCGAGCCAGTTCGAGGGCATCTCGGCGCCGGCGAGTCCGTCAAAGCTGAAACCGGTTGCGGTGGCCCGCCAGCGGACCGGGTTGGCCGTCATGCGCGATTGCGCGCGGGCAGACTCCAGAAGGGCCGCGAGCCGCTGTGCTTCGCGCTCCAGTTGGGACTGCGATGCATCGCGCATGGCCAGTCCTACACCGGCTGTCGCGATCGCCATGATGGCCACGACAACCAGCAGCTCCAGCAGCGTGAAGCCCCTAGTTCTGCCCCTATTCCCAGCTTCCAATGTCTGCATTCTTGCCCTCACCGCCGGGTTGACCGTCGGCGCCGAAGGAGAGTACGTCCACCTCACCCTTGACCCCGGGGTTGAGGTATTGGTAGGCACGCCCCCATGGGTCGTTGGGCAACTTGTCGAGGTAGTGCTTCCAGTTGCCGGGAATCGGGCCCTCGGTGGGTTTGGTCAAAAGGGCTGGCAGACCCTGCGCAGCAGTCGGGTAGCGTTGATTGTCCAGTTTGTACAGCTTGAGTGCCTGCATCAGGTTGTTGACGTCGGTCTTGGCCGCGGTGGCGCGTGCGTCTTCGGCCCGGTCGAGCACGTTGGGCACAATCAGCGCAGCCAGCACGCCAATGATCACCAGGACCACCATCAGTTCGATGAGGGTAAAGCCGGCGGACAGTTGGCGTCGCGCGCGACACAGTGCGGCAGGGGTGTGGGTTGGTCGAAAGTTCATGGTCGGGTCAATCATAATCGCGCTATGCAAACAAACGCTTTCCACTTGTGGGGGACCCGGGCGGCAACTTTTGCACTGGCTGCGTTGGCGGCTCTGAGCGGTACCTATTGGGTCCTGAAGAGTACGGACAGTAACAGTGTATCGACTGCGCCTGCGGCGGCATCCGCCAGTTTTGCCGCACTGGATCCTCTGGCCGTTGCGCGGGCGCTCGGCGCTGGCTCGGGGCAAGCAACAACCGGCGCGCCGTCTGCGACCGCCGGGCAAACGGCGTACGTCCTGGTTGGCGTGCTGGCCGACCGGCAGAGCGGCGGGGCAGCGTTGATTGCTGTCGATGGCAAGGCCGCAAAACCGTACCGGGTGGGTGCGACGGTCGATGGCAATCTGGTGCTGCAGTCGGTAGCGGGTCGGCGGGCGGTGCTTGCCGCCAGCCTGGATGGCCCGGCGCATTTGACGCTGGACATGCCGCCCTTGAGCAAGTGATGGCGCGCGCCCGGTCTTCTATCACCCTGACCGATCGGCAGCTGGTGCTGGATGCCTTACGTGGCTGTGCCGTGGTCTGGATGACGGTCTTCCATTTTTCGTTTGACCTGAACCATTTCGGGTTCATCCATCAGGACTTCTATCGCGCGCCCGTCTGGACCGTCCAGCGAACCTGCATCTTGAGTCTTTTCCTCCTGTGTGCGGGTTTCGGCCAGGCGATGGCGGTGCATGCCGGTCAGACGTGGGCGCGCTTCTGGCGCCGCTGGCTGCAAATCGTCGGGTGCGCGGTTGCGGTCAGCGTGGGATCGGCGTTCATGTTTCCCAACAGCTGGATCTACTTTGGCGTGTTGCATGGCATGGCGGTCATGCTGCTGGTATGCCGCGCGACTGCTTCGTGGGGCGCGTGGTTGTGGTTGACTGGCTTGTGTGCCGTTGCGCTGGCGTTTTTTGCACCCAACCTGCATGCGGTACTGTCGCTGCCCGATGTTTGGGATGGCAAAGCGCTGAACTGGATCGGCCTGATCAGCCACAAGCCGATCACGGAGGACTATGTGCCCGTGTTGCCGTGGTTGGGTGTGATGTGGTGGGGTATGGCGGCAGGCCAATGGTTTTTGGCCAGGGGTTGGATGAACCGCCTGATGCGGGCGACCGAGGCCCTGCCCCTGAACCAACTGGCCTGGATTGGACGTTGGAGCCTGAGCTGGTACATGGTGCACCAGCCACTCCTGATTGGCCTGCTGAGTCTGGTCGTGACGTTGCGGTGAGCGAAGGCAGCAAGCTGGATCAGTAGCTGCGGCCCTTGGTGACCGTTTCCCGGGTAATTTTCCAGACACCCTGTTGGTTCTCCAGCGCCAGGACCTTGTCCACCGTGTCCTTGTAACCCGCTGATCCATATTCTTGCGAAAACGCGACTTCAGCAGACTTGGCGTCGCAGCGCACGGGCACCAGCTTGCTGATGGCAATCTGGATATCGCCTTGTTTGCTGACGCGGCTGGTGCGCATGGCCTCCCACTGTTTGCGATCCATGCCCTTGGCCGGCACAAAGCTGCTGGAGTACGCGCCCAGATAGCGGGCTACATCCTTGCGATTCCATGCATCCAGCCAGCCGTCCACCACTTTGGGCAGTTGTTCACAGCTATTGGCGGGGCTGGCAAGCGCGGCCACGACGGGCGTAGCAGGTATAGCGGGTGCAGCGGTTGCAACGGGTTTCACTGGGTCTGCGGGCAAGGACGCCGGGCGAGAGTTGAATGTCCGGTCCAGCGTCGGACTGGCGGGGGCCTGGTTGTCGCACTGCGCCAGATCGTCTTCGGCTTCTGTGTTCCCGGATGCAGACGGAAACTCGTCCGACAGGGGTCTCAGTTTCAGGGCGCCGAGCAAGGTGCCTGACGTAGCCAACACCCGAACGGCGGACAACTGGAGGTCGTACTCCGCATTGGCCAGCGCGCGACGCGCCTGGTAGAGCTCGTTCTCCGTGTCCAGAAGATCCAGCAAGGATCGCTGCCCGATATCGAATTGCTGCTGGTAGGCTTGGCGCGCCTTGGACGTGGACAATTCATGCTGGGCCAATAGCTTGATCTGTGCAGCAAGTCGCTGCGAGTCGTTGAACGCAATTTCTCCGGTCTGCCAGACGTCGCGGCAGGTCTTGTCGCGCAGATCGTAGGCGCTGCCGAGTTTGGCAACGTATTGGTTGACGCGTGCCCTGTCCGATCCACCGCGGTAGAGGTTGTAGCTCAGAACGACTTCCAGTGCCGTATCGCGGTAGTCACCCGCAATGCCGCTTTGGTTGGTCTCCATACTTTGGCGGGCCCGCAATTCGACGGTAGGTGCGTAGGCAGATCGCCGCACTTCGCTGTCCGACCGATAGCTTCGCAGGGTTGCTACAGCAGCCAGAAAATCGGGGTTGGTCCGAATGGATACGGCCTGAAATCCCGTTCCGACCTTTATCAAGCCGCCCATAGGCTCCACTGCGGAAAGTGTTGGAGCGGGAATCACACCGACCAGCCGCTGGTAGCGGGCTGACACGTCATGCAGGTTGCTGGCCTCGGTCAACCAGTTGGATTCGGCAAGCGCCATGCGCCCTGCTGCCTGTTCCAGATCGACCTTGCGTCCAACGCCGGCAGTGACCTTCTGGTTCAAACGGTCATGCACTTCCTGGTGGGTTGTGAAGTTGTCGGCGGCGAGTTGGACCAGCTCCCGGAACCGCAATACGTCCATGTAGGCGCGGGCCACTTCCAGCGCGGTCTGGTTGCTGGCGGATAACAATTCAAAGTATGCGGCTTGCTGGGCATGGCTCAAGCGCCGGGTTTCCTGCAATGTCGCAAAACCATCAAATAGGGTTTGGCGCAACTGGATGGAGGCGCGATTTCCGTTGTAGTCGAGGGTGGAGGCCAATGACGGTGTTTTGGTCTGGTACGAGCCCCCAGCGACCTCCAGATCGATGCGTGGGAACCAGCCACCTTCTGCCACCATGCGCTCTGACTTTGCGGCTTCCAGGATGTGGAAGCGCAGCTTGACTTCCGGATTCTGCAGAATAGCCCGCTCAACCGCATCCTTCAAAGTGCTGGGTGACTGTTCTGCTGCCCACACCCACTGGCTGCAAAAGGCGGTGGCAATCAGGACGGCATGGTAAATAGCAGTTAGCTTGTTCATACGCAACGAGTGCTTTCTCTCAGGATTGTTGCGGTGCCTACGTTTGGCTGGCCGCGGACTGTGCTACGGTGAACGATACACCGCCAAACGGCGATTCTGCTCCAAAAACCCGGTCACCCCCGTGCATTGGACGCCTCGTGCTATCAAAAAAAATAACATTGTGTGAAAGAATACACACACTGTTACAACAGACTATCCGCCTGATGTTAGGGTGGTCCGAGTCCCGGCTTTATTGCATTTGACCGAATCTCCTACGTGCTGATCAACCCGCAACGCGTTCGCAGCTGCTTTACCGCAATGGCCGGGTTGACAGTGTCCGTGTGCCTTGTGTGGTTGAGCTCCGCGGCATATGGTGGCGCTGATTTTGACCGCATGCTGGCCTCGATTGTCCAGCGGTGGGGCGCCAGTAGCACGACAAAGTTCCACGCCTGGCAGAGCCTGATCCAAGGCAACCGGACATCCGGCGATGCCGAGCGGCTGAAACGGGCCAATGATTTTTTCAACCGACAGGTACTCTTTGGTGACGATGCGGCGGTCTGGGGGCAAGAAGACTATTGGGCCACGCCACTCGAAACCCTTGGAAAGGGCTCCGGCGATTGCGAGGATTTTGTGATTGCCAAGTACTTCACCTTGCGGGAAATGGGTGTTGAGTCCAACAAACTTCGCCTGATCTATGTGCGTGCCAAGACCGGTTCATCGGATAGCACGGCGTCGCAGGCGCATATGGTTTTGGCGTACTACGCGAAACCCGAAGCCGAGCCGCTGGTCCTGGACAACCTGATCGGCGACATACGGCCGGCATCCAGAAGGACCGACCTGGTTCCAGTTTTCAGTTTCAACAACGAAGGTATTTTTACCGGGGTGTCTGCCAGGGAAACGACGCCAGCGGCTGGAACCGGGCGGTTGTCGCGGTGGGAAGATCTCTTGAAACGAGCGCGTGCAGAGGGGTTTGAGTGATCCCGACGCCCATTTAAGGAAATTGAACATGTCAATGTTTCGTCAATTGTGGCTTGCCATCATTGCCAGTACGCTCATGGCCCTCGCCGGGAGTCTGCTGGTCTCCATGTTGAGCGCCCGCGCGTATCTGGAGTCACAACTCTCCATCAAGAATACCGACAACGCGACGGCTTTGGCGTTGTCGCTGAGTCAAAGTAATCCGGATGCGATAACGGTTGAACTGGTGGTGGCATCGCTCTTTGATGGTGGGCACTATGAACTGGTGCGTGTGGCCGATCCCCAGGGCAAGACCATGGCGGAACGTGTAGTGACCGACGCCGACGTGGGTGCGCCACGCTGGTTTACGCAACTGCTGCCGATACACGCACAAGCCGGACAGGCACAGATCTCCAGCGGATGGAAACAGATCGGCACGGTCACCCTGATCAGCCAGAGTCGCTTCGCCTACGCTGCATTGTGGAAGAGTGCGCAGGAGATGGTCATGGCCTTGTCGCTGGCGGGATTGGCTGGTGGGTATATGGGTACCCTGGTGTTGCGCAGGTTGCGCCGCCCATTGAATGCGGTGATTGATCAGGCGCAGGCGATTACCGAGCGGCGTTTTGTGACCATGGAAGAGCCCGCAGTGCCCGAGCTGAAGAAACTGTCCCAGGCGATGAATGCAACAGTCGCGCGGCTCAAAACCATGTTTGACGACGAAGCCCAGCGACTCGACGGCGTGCGGCGCGAAGCCAATTGCGACACGTTGACCGGGCTCGCCAATCGCAGCAACTTCATGGCTCGCCTGCGTGACACGGTGCAAGCCGAGCACTCGGCCGGTGGCGCCGTGTTCATTGCGCGCGTAGCCAATCTGGCCGCGGTCAACCAGTCCCTGGGACGCAAGGACACGGACGAATTGCTGCGTGCGTTTGGCCGCGGTCTGGTGTCGGTTTCCAGGAACTACCCCGACGCGTTGGCCGCACGGCTCAATGGTGCAGATTTTGCGGTGCTGGTGCCCGAGTTGGCGGCACCGCAAGCCGTTGCCGATCAGTTGTTTCAGGCGTTGACCAACGAGGCATCCGCCTATTTGCAGGACAGGCCCAGCACCTGGCTGGGCTGTGGCCATTTTCCGCCGGGCGTCGAGATGGAGACCATACTTGCGCAGGTCGATATGGCGCTCGCCGCGGTAGAGGCAGAGGGGCGCAGTGGCATCAAAGTGGTCGATCTTCACGTGGCCGACGATACCCCCAAGACCTCCGAGGAGTGGTCCAAACTGATTCACCGTGCGCTGGAGCAGAAATGGGTGCGACTGGTCTCCTTCCCCGTGATGTCACTGGATGGAAATCTGGTCCATCGGGAGTGCCCATTGCGACTCATGTTTGATGAGCGCGGCGAATGGCAGCCTGCAGGCAAGTTCTTGCCGGTAGCCGAGCGGCTGAAATTGACACCCCAACTGGATCTGGCAGCAGTCGCGTTGGGTCTCGATGAGCTGGAATCCAAACCGCAGCTCACGGGACTGGCGATCAACCTCTCGGCAAGCTCCATTCATCTGCCGGAGTTCAGGGCTGATTTGCAGAGGCTGTTGAAACGCCGTTCTGGGACGCAGCGCCTGTGGCTGGAAGTGGCCGAGTCCGGAGCGCTGTCGCACTTTGATGCCTTCAAGGCACTGTGCGCCGACCTGCGTGGAGTCGGCTGCAAATTGGGACTGGAACACTTTGGCCGCCAATTCAGTGAGATCGGGCGCTTGCACGATCTCGGTTTGGACTACATCAAGGTAGACGGCAGCTTCGTTCGCGGCCTGGACGGCAACCCTGGAAACCAGGCCTTTCTGAAGGGGCTGTCCACCATCGCCCACAGCATCGGGCTGAAGGTGATCGCCGAAGGCGTCACCAACTCGGCTGACCTGCAGGCGCTGGGTCCAGTCGGCTTTGATGGCGCCACCGGGCCAGCGGTGAGCGAGCCCAGCTCCTAGCTGGGCATCGATAGCGTCCGGTGTTTACGGTGTAGGCGTTGTCCCTGCTTTGAGGAGTTCGGCCGCAATGGTCAGGCTGACCGAGCCGGAAGCTGTACCACCATGGCCATCGCTGATGGTGTAGCTGAAGGATGCATCGCCAACGTAGTCCTTGGTCGGTGTAAACACCACATTGCCACCCACCAACTCAACTGTTCCATGGGTCGCATCCAGTACCGAGTTGATGGTCAGTGGATCGCCATTCGGGTCGCTGTCGTTGCTGAGCAGGGTCGATGGCGCAATGGTGATGGGGCTGTTTGCGGTGCCGGAGACCGCGTCTGCGGCAGCAACTGGCGCTGCGTTGACGTTCACATCGACGGTCGCTGTTGATGCCCCGCCATGACCGTCGCTGATCGTGTAGCTGAAAGACGCGGCGCCGGTGTACCCGGTTGTTGGTGTGAACACCACGTCGCTTCCGACCATTGCAACGCTGCCATGGTTGGCATCCTGCACCGAGAACAAGGTCAGAGGGTCTCCATCCACGTCGCTGTCGTTGATCAGCAGTGTTGTCGACGCGATGGTGACCGGTGCCCCGGCCATCGTGTTGGCCGTGTCATGCACCGCAACGGGCGAATCGTTGACCGCGTTCACGGAGATGGCGAGCGTGGATGTGTCGTTGTTGGACCCATCGGTCATCGTGTAGGTTACCAGTGGAACGGAGCCGTTGTAGTTGGCAACCGGCACGAACGTGAATGCACCATCCGCCCCGATCACCAGAGTGCCAACTCCTGCCAGCGTAGCGGTTTCACCGGCCTTGAAGATGGTGTCGTTGTCCTTGATCTGGTAATTCACCACGCTGACGGTTCCGCCGCCGCTGGTTGTTCCGGTCAGAACGCTGCCGGTGAGTGTCGTGTCCTCGTCGACCTTGACCACCTCGTTGAGATCGCTGAAACCCGCCGCCGCTGTGGTTGCGGTGCTGCTGGCGGACATCACCATCAGAGGGGCTGCGAACGGTGCGGCCAGCGGGGCGTTGTCAACGATGGTGGCAATGCCCGCGCCGTCCAGGATGGTGGCGTTGCTGGATGCGCTGGACAGATTGACGGTGAAGTTCTCGTTGCCCTCCACCGCCGGATCATTGACGATGGCCACGGTAACGGTCTTGCTGGTTTCTCCGGGGGCGAAGGTCAGCGTCGTGAGCGCGGCTGCGGTGTAGTCCGATCCGGCGGTTGCGGTACCGTTGGCGGTGGCGTACTGCACCGTCACATTTCCAGTAGCGGCCTCAGACAGTGTCACGGTGAATGTTGCTGTACCGGCGCCTTCGTTGACCGTGACATCGTTGACGGAAATGCGGGGCTCGTTGTCCACAATGGTGGCCACGCCGACTGCGTCCACGATGGTCGCATTGGTGGAAGCGTTGCTCAGATTGACGTTGAACGTCTCGTTGCTTTCCACCGTGGTGTCGTTGGCAATGTTGACGGTGACGGTTTTGGTCGTTTCGCCGGGTGCGAAGGTCAGGGTGGTGAGGGCTCTTGCCGTGTAGTCCGAACCAGCAGTCGCGGTGCCATTGCTGGTGCTGTACTGGACGGTGACGTTCGACGCCGCGGAATCGGACAACGATACCGTGAAGGTCGCCGTCCCTGCGGCCTCATTGACTGTCACGTCGTTGATGGAGATCTTGGCCTCGTTGTCCACAATCGTGGCAACACCCTGGTTGTCGGCGATGGTGGCGTTCACCGCGCCGCTCAGGTTGACATTGAAGGTTTCGTTGCCCTCCACGATCGCGTCTTCCCTCAGGTTGACAGAAATCGTCTGCGTGGTTTGTCCCGGAGCGAATGTCACCGTGCCCGACCTGGCGATGTAGTCATTGCCGGCGGTAGTCGCCGTGCCATTGCTGGTGCTGTAGTTCACGGTAACGGTGTTGGCTGACGCTTGCGAAAGTGACACGGTGAATGTCGCATTGCCCTGGCTTTCGTTGACCGTGACGTTGTCGATCGTGATGGTGGGGTTGAAACTGCCGGTTTCGGCAATCGTCCCCGTGCCGGTGACCCCGCCAATGGTCAGCGGCAGGGTCTCGGGCCCTTCCACGCCTCCGGTCGTGGTCGTGGGTATCGTGACCGTGAAGCTGATGACGCCTGCGGGTACCGTCAGGGTGCTTCCGTTCAGGGTTACCCCGTTACTGAAAGCGACCGCTCCATGGTCCGATGCCGATGCCTTGCCAGCACCGCCGGCGTCGTTCAGGTTGTAGGTGAATGTGGTGGGCGTGCCTGTCATGATGTCCAGGTTCACGGTGTAGACCAGGCTGGTCGTGTTGCCGGCTGTGGATTCCAGCACCGTCGGGCTGCTGATGGTGCTGACGTTTGGCGGTATGGTGGCCACAGCCAGTGGAGGATTGACATCGATCGTCAGGGTCGAACTGGCGCTGTCGCCGTCGGCATCCAGCACCGTGTAGGAGATATTCTCCTGCTGGACCACGGTAATGGTGGGTGCTGCGGTGTAGGTGTAGTCACCTGTATCCAGATCAACCACGAACTTGCCGCCCTTGAGAGTGGTAACGGTCAGCGTATTGCCTGCGGTGTCGAAGACGCCGTTGTTTGTGCCGGTCACCGTAACGCCACCCGTGCCACCGTTGGCCTTGGGATCAAAGGTGTAGACACTGCCATCGATACTCAGCGTCTGCAAGAAGCCGCCATCCGCACCAAAGCCGACCGAGGCACCCAGGCCGCCGCCAATGACGTTGCCCACAGTCGGTGCGACCACGCTGTCGCGCAGGATGGGTGGCAGCTGGGTAATGTCCGACACGACAACGCCGTTGGTGTTGGTGTTGTTGAGCCCGTCATAGGCAATCGGATCCAGTGCCGCCTGCGTGGCACCGGTGCCCATGCCGAAGGAGAAGCTCTTGACGTCGTTGGTGCTCAGGAAGTTGGTCCAGGTGGTTTCTGCCGCCGGATCAATCTTGCTGGTGGCGGGATTTGGTTCGCCGTCGGACAGGAAATAGGAAACGTTCTGGGCGCCGGCCAACTTGCCGCTGTCGCCGAATGCGCTTTGGGCCGTGGATATGCTGGCATCGTAATTGGTGCTGCCGTTGGCGGCCAGGCCGTTGACGATGGACTTGGCCGTGGCTACATCCACCCAACTGGTGCCCTGTTCTGCAGCCGTGGTCGAGAACGTGACGATGCGCACGCGCACGTCGCCCAGATTGTCGTAACCATCCAGCAAGCCGATGACGGATTCCTTCATCAGCTGCAAGCGGGTTTTGCCGCCACCGCCATCGGTGGTGGTCATGGAGCCGGAAACGTCCAGTGTCAGCAGGATGTTGGTGTTGACGTTGGGCAGCGTCACGGTGGCTGTGGTTTGTGTCGCTGACGGTGCGTCGTCTTCCACGCTGATGCTCAGGGTGGACGTGCTGCTGGCGGTTCCGTCCGACACCGTCACGGTGACCGGAATGGATTGCAGGTTTTCACCGCCACCGTTGGGATGGTCAATGGGCTTGAGCAGCGTGGTGGTGTAGGCACCCGTGTTGTCGATGGTGACCGTCATCACCGTCTGTCCTGCGGCACTGCCCGTCAGCGTCTGATTGGCATTGGCAAGTGCCCATGTGACGGCATTGCCGTTGGACGTCAGGCTGACCGCAGGGGCTCCCAGCGTGACCGTGACCGTGTTGTCCGGATCGGACACCGTGAACTGGCCCGTGCTGGTGGTTGCGTTGGTGTTGTCGGACGGTGTACCACTGGTGTCGGCGATGCCATTGGCCAGGCCTTCTTCCGAAACGGTGCTGGTTTGGCCCGCGCTGATGCTGGGAATGTCATTGGTGCCCGTCACCGTGATGGTCAGCGTGGTGGTGTTGGAGACCAAGCCTGCAGGGTCCCGCACGGTGTACGTGAAGACGTCATTGGCAGAGGCGCCGCTGGCCAGCGAATCGGCCGCAGGCTGGTCGGCCACGTAGGTGTAGCTGCCGTCGGAATTTAGCGTCAAATGGCCATAGGTTCCGGTGAGGGACGTACCCACGCCAGAACCTTGGGTGACTGCACCGGTCCCGGAGGTCGCGCCACTGACCAGCAGCGATGCGGTGGTGTTGTCGGTATCGGTGTCCATGCCTGCACCGCTGTTGCTCTGAATGACGCCGTTGCTGGCCGATACGGTAAGGGTCGCGTCTTCATTGACGGCGCCCACATCCGTCCTGGCCACTGGCGCGTCGTTGACAGGGGTGACGCTGAGGGTCAGTGTGGACGTGGATGTCGCGGTGCCGTCGGAGATGGTGTAGTTGGCAACCGGAACGGGGCCGTTGTAGTTTGCCGTCGGTGTGAAGGTGTAGGTTCCGTTGGTGTTGATCACCAGAGTGCCAACGCCCGGCAGGGTGGCGGTGGAACCCGCAGAGTAGGTGGTGCCACTGATAACAAACTGCGTGACCGACAGGCTTGCTCCCGCGTCGGCATCGGTGTCGTTGGTCAGGACGTTTCCGCTGATGGGGGTGTCTTCAGGCGTGGTTCCCAGATCGGCCACGGCCACAGGGGCGTCGCTGGAGCCGGTGACGGTCATGGTCACGGAGGTGGTGGAGAAGCTTCCATCGGAATCCTTCAGCGTGTAGCTGAAAACATCCTGCACGCTGTCACCGACATTGAGGGCCTGAGCGGCCGCATTGGTGACATAGGTGTAGGAGCCGT
>JAUSNJ010000125.1 GCA_030645355.1 Rhodoferax sp.
GGCATCGAGAAGCCACCCACCGGAATGGTGTGGCAGGAGTACGCCTTTCGTCGCCTGACCGAGGCCAACCCGTTTCCGTCGGTCATGGGCCGCGTGTGCCCGGCGCCGTGTGAATCGGGCTGCAACCGCAACCAGGTCGAAGACTTTGTCGGCATCAACTCCGTCGAACACTTCCTGGGCGACTATGCGATTGCAAAAGGTCTTGCCTATACCAAGCCATTGAGCGCCTCCGGCAAAACCGTGGCCGTGATCGGTGGTGGCCCTGCCGGGTTGTCCGCAGCCTACCAATTGGCTCTCAAGGGACACGCGGTTACGCTGTTTGACGAGCGTGCAGAACTCGGCGGCATGATGCGCTACGGCATCCCCGGATTCCGCACGCCACGCGATGTGCTGGACGCTGAAATTCAGCGCATCCTGGATCTGGGTATCACGACGCGCATGAACTGCCGCATTGGCACCGACATCACCATGGCGCAGATTCGCGAAGACTTCGACGCCGTGTTCCTGGGCCTGGGCGCTCAGGCCGGCCGTGCCCTGCCGGTCGAAGGTGCCGACGCACCCAACTGCGTGACCGCCACATCCTTCCTCAAAGCCTTCAATGACGGGCGCCTGCGCCATGTCGGCAAGCGCGTGGTGGTGGTGGGCGGTGGAGACACCTCTATTGACGTGGCGACCGTGGCGCGGCGCCTGGGCCACATCGACAAGGTCAACGAGTCGGACCGCCCCGAACATGCCATTGCCGGCCACGTGGCACACGACGTCGCGGAAGCTTCCGTGCGCCAGGGCGCCGAGGTCACCTTGACGACGATCTTCGCCATCGACAAGATGCAGGCCACCAAGCACGAGGTAGAACATGCTCTCTCGGAAGGCATCACTATCCTGGGTGGCATGGCGCCTGTGTGCGTGGTGCGCGGACCCGACGGGCGGGCCACCGCATTGCGGGTGGCACGCTGCGAAGCCAAGATCGTCGGCGGCCGCCTGGACATCAAGAACATCGAAGGCACGGAACAGGATATTCCCGCGGACCTGATCGTTTCGGCCATCGGGCAGGCGGTGGATTTCACTGGCCTGGAAGAATTCAACAACGGCAAGGGCGCCATCAACAGCGACAAGAACTACCAGGTGCAGGGCCAGGAGGGTTTCTTTGTGGGCGGAGACGTGGTGCGACCGCACTTGCTCACCACAGCCATCGGGCACGGCGCCATTGCTGCCGACGGCATTGACCGCTTCCTGCAGCATGAGCCGCTGGAAAAACGCCCCAAGATCGACGTGCACGCTTTCGACCTGAAACGCAAGATGCTGGAGAAGGGCTATACCTTCAGCGAAGTGCATGAACCGATCCGTGGCACCGACAAGAACACGGCCGCCATCCACAATTTTGACAACCGGTCTGACCGCTACGTCATTTCACACAAAGAGCTGTTCCTGGGCCACTTTCCGTTTGTGGCCCGCAACCGCCGGGGCGTCACCTCCCTGACGGCCGAACAGGCACTGGACAATTTTGAAGAACGCCTGCAGCCACTGCTCGAAGCGCAAGCGGTTGCCGAAGCCAAACGCTGCATGAGCTGCGGTCAGTGCTTTGAGTGCGACAACTGCGTGGTCTATTGCCCCCAGGTTGCCGTGTTCAAGGTGCCCAAGGCCAAGGCCACGACCGGGCGCTACGTCGACACCAACTACAACAAATGCATTGGCTGCCACGTCTGCGCCGAGGTTTGCCCCACCGGCTACATCCAGATGGGTCTGGGGGACTGATGGCTCCCCTGGTATTCCTGTTGGGTCTTCTGATGGCGGGGGTTGTGCACGCGGGTGAGGCAACTACATCGCGGGTGTCGCAGCCGGTGATAGAAGCGGCCCGTGGTGGTGCGTGCGTGGCGGACCCGGCGTTCATGCGGCGCAACCACATGACGCTGCTCAAGCACCAGCGGGATGACACGCTGCGGGGAGGCATGCGCACCGGCGCATACAGCCTGAAGACCTGCATTGACTGCCACGCCAGCAAAACGACCAACAGCGTGGCGGCGTCGGACACCAATTTTTGCCAGAGTTGCCACACTTATGCGGCCGTCAAGCTCGACTGCTTCGAGTGCCATTCCAACAAACCTCAGGTCAAGCCATGACGCCAGACCCCAGCCCTCCATCCAAAGACGCGGGTGACACCAAGTCCGGTCGCCGTGGTTTCATGGCCTTTGCTGCGGCCGGTATCGCGGGCATCCTGATTGCGCCCGGGGTACGGCTGATAGAAATCGCCCAGGCTGCGTCCGCTACCGGCACACTGAGCCCCGGCGCCAGCAGCAAGGTCCGCTGGGGCATGCTGATTGACAGCACGAAGTGTGTCAGCGGCTGCAACGATTGCGTCACCGCGTGCAACACCGAAAACGGGCTGTCCGGTGGCACCAAGACCACCGATTCGCAGTGGATCCGCAAGATCGAAATCAAGGAAGTGCGCACCGGCAAGACACAGTCCCTGCCCATGATGTGCCAGCACTGTGCCGAGCCGCCCTGCGTCGATGTGTGCCCCACCGGAGCATCCTTCAAGCGCGCCGATGGCATCGTGCTGGTGGACAAACACACCTGCATTGGCTGCCGCTACTGCATGATGGCCTGCCCCTACAAGGCCCGCTCCTTCGTGCACTCCCCCCAGACCGACCAGAAGCCCGATGTACCGCGCGGCATGGGTACGGTGGAAGCCTGCACGATGTGTGTGCACAAGGTGGACAAGGGTGAGATGCCCGCCTGCGTGACCGCTTGCTCCAAGGCCGGACATGAAGCCATTCTCTTTGGCGATCTCAACAACCCGGATAGCGAGATATCCAAACGTATTGCCAGCTACCCCAGCCGCCAGATTCGGGAAAACCTGAACCTCGACACCGGTGTGCGTTACCTCGGCATTTGAAGCAAAAAGGCCTGATCCATGAAAATTGAACTGCGCCCCTTGCAAGGCACAAGCTCCGGCTACTACCTGCTGATGGCCGGCATGGCACTGGTTGCACTCGTTGGCCTGGCTGCGGTGTGGCACATGGAGCACAACGGCCACATCGTGACCGGCATGAACAACCAGATTGTGTGGGGCCTGCCCCATGTGTTTGCCGTGTTTCTGGTGGTGGCAGCATCGGGCGCGCTGAACGTGGCCTCCATGGCATCGGTGTTTGGCAAGACCGACTACAAACCGCTGGCCCCGCTGTCCGGGCTGCTGGCCATTGCGCTGCTTCTGGGTGGCCTGACGGTGCTGATGCTGGATCTGGGACGCCCCGACCGGCTGATCGTGGCCATGACGTACTACAACTTCAAGTCCATCTTTGCACTCAACATCTTTCTGTACTCCGGATTCATGGGCTTTGTCATCGTCTACCTGTGGACCATGATGGAGCGCAGCATGAACCGCTTCACGCCCGTGGCGGGACTTTTTGCCTTCATCTGGCGCATGGCGTTGACCACGGGAACCGGTTCGATCTTCGGTTTCCTGGTGGCCCGGCAGGCCTACGACTCTGCGTTGCTGGCACCTCTGTTCATTGCACTGTCGTTCAGCTATGGCCTGGCGGTGTTCCTGCTGGTGTTGATGCTGGCCTGCAAGGGCAGTGGCCGCCCGGTGGGCGATGCGCTGATGGCCAAGTTCGCACGGCTGCAGGTGATCTTCATTTCGGCCGGTCTGTACTTTGTGACCATCTACTACCTGACCAATCTGTATTTCACGCGGCACCATGCGTTTGACCGTTTTATCCTGATGGATGGCGGCATCTACACGCTGTTGTTCTGGCTCGGGCCTGTGTTTCTGGGCGGTATATTGCCCCTGGTGTTGCTGCTGCACCCGCGCATCGGGCAGATGCGCCGGCGCGTCACGGCGTGCGCGGCGCTGGTGGTGGGTGGTGGCTTTGCGCAGATGTACGTCACCATCATTGGCGGGCAGGCGTTTCCGCTGGTCATTTTCCCCGGCCACCAGGTCAGCAGCAGTTTCTCGGACGGTGTCATCAACACCTATTCACCCAGCCTGCCGGAGTGGCTGCTGGGCTTTGGTGGTATCGCCATTGTGGGAATCATCGTCATGGTGGCGCTCAAGGTGATGGGCTTCTTGCCCGAGCGGCTGGACGACGAGACCCTGCAACAACATGCCGCAGCCCAGGGCGCGGCGCACGCCTGAAGCATCCCGCCATGTCGCGCCTTCTGATTTCGGCAGCCCACAAGTCGTCCGGCAAGACCACGATATCGGTTGGCTTGTGCGCCGCGCTGTCCGCCCAGGAGCTGCGGGTGCAACCCTTCAAGAAGGGGCCGGACTACATCGACCCCATGTGGCTGGGCCAGGCCAGCGGGCGGGCGTGCTTCAACCTCGATCCGTATTTGATGACGCCCGAGCAGATCACCACCTGCTTTGCGCGCCACGCAGCAGCGGCTGACATCAGCATCGTGGAAGGCAACAAGGGCCTGTACGACGGGTTGGCGCTGGACGGCAGCAACAGCAACGCCGCCTTGGCGCAGCTGCTGGACCTGCCCGTGGTGCTGGTGCTGGATGCGCGCGGCATGACACGCGGCATTGCGCCCCTGATCCTGGGCTACCAGGCATTCGACCGCAGCATTCGCATTGCGGGGGTCATCCTGAACCAACTGGGCGGCGCACGCCACGAATCCAAGCTGCGCGCGGTGATCGAGCACTACACCGATGTGCCGGTGCTGGGCGCGATTGCCCATGACCCGCGCCTGGCCGTGGTCGAACGGCATTTGGGCCTGATGCCCAACCATGAGCTCGACGATGCCGCCCAGCGGGTGCGCGCCATGGGCGAACTGATTGCGCAACAGGTCGATTTGTCGCGCGTTCTGCAAATAGCCCAGAGCGCCACCCCGCTTGCGCCAACCCCCATCCCGCAGCGGGTATTGGCTCCACCATCGCCCGTCCGCATTGGTGTCGCCCGCGACAAGGCATTTGGTTTCTATTACCCGGATGACCTGCTGGCACTGGAACAGGCTGGCGCGGTGATCGTCCCGGTGGACACACTGCGCGACACACAGCTGCCAACGGTAGACGGACTATTCATTGGCGGCGGCTTTCCTGAAATATTTATGGACGAGTTGCAGGCCAACGCATCCATGCGCGGCAGCATCCAAACGGCCATTGAAGCGGGCCTCCCCGTCTATGCGGAATGTGGCGGCCTGATGTACCTGGCGCGCACGCTGCGCTGGAAGGACCAGGTCTACAACATGGTGGGCGCCCTCCCCGCCGATGTGGTGATGCATGCACGCCCCGTGGGGCGTGGCTACGTGGAACTGCAAGCCACGGGCGACGCTCCCTGGTCCGCCACCGCAGGCGACAACGCGGCCACGGTCCGGGGCCACGAATTCCACTATTCCAGCCTGGAGAACGTCGCGCCTGACCTGAAGTTTGCTTACCGCGTGCTGCGCGGACATGGCGTGGATGGCCAGCGCGATGGCATCGTGTACCGCAACGTCGTCGCTTCCTATGCCCACCTGCGCAACGCGGCGGGGTCCGGCTGGGCTGAGGCGTTTGCAGCCTTTGTCCGTGCCAGAAAAGTTGCTCGGGAACAGTCCGCCGCCGCAGCCGTTGCCGCGGAGGCGGCGCGCACGCTGCAGGTCAACGGACGCCCCGTGGCCACCGACGTTGAAGGCTACCTGAAAAATATTGACGACTGGACCGAGGACTTCGCCCGTGCCCAAGCCGAGGCCGAGAACCTTGAGCTGACCGAGGCGCATTGGCAGGTCATCGCATTTTTGCGGACGTATTACGAAGAGCACCGGGTGCAGGCACAAGTGCGCGCCATGATCTGGCACTTCGCAAAGGCATGGGGCCCCGAGCATGGCAACAACCACTACCTGCATGCCCTGTTCCCCATCGGCGGCCCGCAAAAGCAGGGCAACCGCTTGGCCGGACTTTTAAAAACCAAAGGTGAACATTGATTCACCAAGGAGCAACTATGAACCCCCACGCTCACTCACGTTCGCTGCCCCCCAAGGGGGCGCTTGCCTCCTTTGAGGCGGCTCGGCAGGAGGCAGTATGTTTAATTTGACTCCCGCTGCTGCCCAGCAGATTCAACAGGCCGCCAGCGCCAGCGGCGCCACCGATCTGGCCTTGCGCATTGCCGCAAAAGTCGATCCCGACGGTTCCCTGCAATACGGCATGGGATTTGACGAACCCAAGGACGAGGACATGCGGCTCGATCTGGCCGGCGTTGCCGTGGTCATCGGTGGTGAGTCCCAGGAGCTGCTCATTGACACCGTGCTGGATTTTGTCGAACTCAACCCCGGCGAATTCAACTTCATTTTTAGCGAAGGCGGTGCTTCCGGCTGCGCCAGCGATGCAACTACCTCCGGCGGTTGCGGCAGCACCGGCTGCGGCAGTGGTGGCTGCGCCTCCAAAGGTCGTGCCCATTGAAAACCGATGTCATGAAACCCATACCCCTTGACGGAAAAGTCTACTTGGTGGGCGCCGGCCCCGGCGACCCCGAGCTGCTGACGTTGCGCGCCGTGCGTCTGCTGGAACGGGCGGACGCGGTGGTGTATGACCACCTGGTGTCCAGCGCGGTGCTGGACTTTGTCTCGCCCACGGCAGAGCGCATCTACGCGGGCAAGCGCCGCAATGAGCACACCATGCGCCAGGAACAGATCAATGCCCTGCTGGTCACACTCGCACAACAGGGCAAACAGGTTGTCCGGCTCAAGGGCGGAGACCCTTTCATCTTTGGACGTGGTGGCGAGGAGTTGCAGACCCTGGCCGCCCACGGTGTTGCGTTTGAGGTGGTGCCGGGTGTAACGGCGGCGTCCGGCGTGTCCAGCTATGCCGGCATTCCGCTGACCCACCGCGACTATGCCCAGAGCTGCCTGTTTGTAACGGGCCACTTGAAGGACGGCAGCGCCGATCTGGACTGGCCCAATATGGTCCGGCCGCGCCAGACCGTGGTGATTTACATGGGCTTGGGTGGTTTGCCGGAGATTTGCCGCCAGATGATGCTGCACGGGGCTTCTCCGAGTCTGCCCATCGCGGTGGTGCAGGACGGCAGCATTGCCACCCAAAAGGTCGTGACCGGCACTTTGGCTGACATGCCCGAACGCGTGGCGAAAGCGGGCCTGAAATCCCCTTGCCTGACCCTCATCGGCGAAGTCGTCAAGCTACACGATTCGCTGGCATGGTTCACTCCCGTCGCACAGGCTGTCGTTTTGCCGACCGTTGCACCCCAAAAACGGCGTCGCCAGGCAGCAGCCCTCAGTGTTTGATCTTGAGGGCGCCCTCGCCGGCCGCCTTCACACCTTCAGGCGAGCTGCCGTACTCAAACGCAAACACAGCGGCCTCCACCCGTGAGTGCAGATTGAGCTTATCCATGATGTGGCGCACATGCAGTTTGACGGTGTTGTGGCTGATGTCCAGCGCCTTGGCAATCACCTTGTTGCTGCAACCGCGCGCCACATGGTTCAATACCTCGCGTTCCCGTTCGGTCAGCGTGGCCACGAGGTCACCCATGACCGATACCTTGGGCCCCGACTGGAGTATCAGCGCCAGCTTCAGCGTCATGGCCGAGGCCACCACCATCTCGCCACGGGCCGCGCGTCCGATGGCATCAATCACTTCCTCGGGCTCCATGTCCTTGAGCAAATAGCCACGCACGCCTGCGCGCAGTGCCGCCGCCATATCGTCCTCGCTGTCACTCATGGTCAGTATCACCACCGGGGTATCGCACCCTTCGTTGCGGACCATGCGCAGCACGCTCAGCCCATCGACAGCGGCCAGGCGCAAATCCAGCACCATGAGGTCCGGCTGGTGCTCCCGTAATAAGGGCACTACCTGGGACGGATCGCCCGTGGCGACCACCACCTCCATATTGCCCCGGTGCTCCAGCAGTTCCGTCAGGCCACTGCGGCACAGCGCGTGGTCGTCCACCAGCATGACACGGGTCTTGGGTGTCATAGGCCGCCCACTCCGTGTTGGGCTGCAACTACGGGCAGCAACAGGCGCACCCGCGTGCCCCCCCCATCATTGGGACCGACGACCAGACTGCCGCCGAGGCGCTTGGCACGGCTTTGCATGATGTCCAGTCCAAAATGGTTGGTGGGCGCCAAGCCCTTCGCCAGCGTCACGAGGGTCGACACAGACGGCTCATCCATGCCCAGCCCGTCGTCTTCAATCCGGAACTCCAGCTGTTGATGGTCACGGGCAATGGTCACAATCGCCCGCCGTGCCATGGAGTGCTTGGCAATGTTGGCCAATGCCTCTTGAATAATGTAGAACACTTGGACTTCCTGTTCGTCGGTCAGTTTCAGACTATGCACCGAATTCCGGATTTCCAGTGAGATACCAACCCGGTCAAAATACCCATCGGCCACACCCTGCAACGCGTGCAGCAAACCCAGAGGATCCATCCGGGTGCGGAAATAGGTCATGACTTCGCGCAACTTATCGTGCACTTCCCCGACGCCTTGCTTGACATCGGTCAAATATTTGAGCGAACGTTGATCATCGTGCGCCAACATCGATTCATTCAACAGTGGTAGCCGCATCCTCACGTAAGCCAGTGTCTGCGCAATGGTGTCGTGAACTTCATTGACCATCTCCTGGCGCTCTTTCATGACCGTGACGCGCAACCGCTCACGTTCTATCCTGGCATTGTGCAGCGCCAGCCCCAACAACTGCCCGATCAGGCGCAGCATGGTTTCCATTTGTGGGTTGATACTGGTATCGGAGTCAAAGAACAGGTTGTAGATCCCCAAGACCTGACCGCCATGCGGCAATGAAATAGCCAGCACACGCTGGCATTGAATGCCGAAGTAGGCATGTTCGCTGTGCTTGGCACAGGTTTTGACATCGTCCACCCATCCCACCACATCGCCCGCCGACGCAACGCCACACACACCGCAGTCGCGCGGGACCAAGCGCTCGGCAATTTGCACGTCAGCCGGCAAGCCCTGCTGCGCCACCAGGCGCATGGACTTCCCGTCGTCGGTCAAGACCCGCACAGCACCCGCCTGAGCACCAGCCAAGGCCAGGATGGCGATCAGAAAGCGTTCGAGCAACGGTGCCAGATCACTGTCCACCGCAAGCTCCGCCGTCAGCCCCGCAATGGCGGAGCCCACGTCCACGGGGACATCGGGGCGGAGTGTGTGTTGGGAGAGCGTCATGGTGGTTGTGGTTGGACCCCATGCTATTACATAACCGAGCGCTAATAAATCGTAGAAACCCGGGGGTTGGCCCAGCGGCACTTCAGACACTACCCATTTGGGTTACATGGAATTACCCGTGTCGGCTATAGACGACTTTGGGTGCCCCTGCCTCTAATAGGGGCACTCTGCACCAGCCCTGCCCGTACGAAAAACACCCTCGCATGTCCGCCACACCGATTCATGATCCCACGCGCCCCGCAGTGGCCAATGCCGTCAACGAGATGCGCACCACCACCTGCTACATGTGCGCCTGCCGTTGTGGCATCCGGGTGCATTTGCGCAATGGTGAAGTCCGCTACATCGAAGGCAACCCGGACCATCCACTCAACCAGGGCGTGATCTGCGCCAAGGGTTCCTCGGGCATCATCAAGCAGTATTCACCCGCCCGGCTCACCAAGCCCCTGCTGCGCAAACCGGGCAGTGAGCGCGGAGAAGGCCAGTTCGAAGAGATCGAATGGGAAACGGCCTTCACCATGCTGGCAGATCGCCTGCAGAAGATCCGTTCCACCGATCCCAAGCAGTTTGCCCTGTTCACCGGGCGCGACCAGATGCAGGCGCTGACCGGCCTGTTTGCGCGGCAGTTTGGCACGCCCAACTATGCCGCGCACGGTGGCTTTTGCTCGGTCAATATGGCGGCCGGCATGATCTACACGATCGGCGGCTCATTCTGGGAGTTCGGCGGCCCCGATCTGGAGCGCGCCAAGCTGTTTGTGATGATAGGCACGGCCGAAGACCACCACTCCAACCCGATGAAGGCGGCCCTCAGCAAATTCAAGCGCAATGGGGGGCGCTTTGTGTCCATCAACCCCGTGCGCACCGGCTACTCCGCCATTGCCGACGAGTGGGTGCCGATCAAACCCGGCACCGACGGGGCGCTCTTGCTGGCCCTGATCCACGAGTTGATCCAACTGGGCCTGTACGACCGTGAATTCCTGGCCCGCTATACCAATGCCGGTCAACTGGTAAACCAGGATACTGCCAGCGATGATTTTGGAATGTTTCTGCGCGATGCCGATGCCGAGATCGGCAATCCGCTGCGGCCTGCCAATTTTTACTGGTGGGACCGCTTAACCGAACATGCCGTCGCCGACCACACCGAGGGTGCAGACCCGGCGCTGCTGGGGCACTTCACGCTGCCGCACGGCACACCGGCCGTGCCGGCTTTCCAACTGCTGCAGGAGCGCGTCAAGCCCTACACCCCCGAATGGGCCGAAGGTGTTACCGGTATTCCGGCCGCCACGATTCGCCGCCTGGCGCACGAGATGGGCATTACCGCGCGGGACCAAAAGATTGAGCTACCCATTGCCTGGACCGACAGCTGGGGCAAGCGCCACGACTCGGTCACCGGCAACCCGGTCGCCTTCCACGCCATGCGGGGCCTGGCCGCGCACTCCAATGGTTTCCAGACCATTCGCTCGCTGTCCATTTTGATGTCGCTGCTGGGCACCATAGACCGACCCGGCGGTTTTCGCCACAAGGCGCCCTACCCGCGCGCGGTGCCGCCCAATGCCCGCCCGCCCAAGGGGCCGCAGGCCGTGAAGCCCGACACGCCGCTGGACGGCGCGCCGCTGGGCTGGCCCGAAAGCCCGGACGATCTGTTTGTCGACGACCAGGGCCAGCCGGTACGCATCGACAAGGGATTCTCGTGGGAACACCCCCTGTCGGCCCACGGCCTGATGCACAACGTGATCACCAACGCCTGGCGCGGAGATCCATACCGCATAGACACCCTGCTGATCTTCATGGCGAACATGGCGTGGAACTCCACGATGAACACGTCGGAAGTGCGCAACATGCTCAACGACAAACACACCGAGGGCGAGCACAGCGGCGAGTACAAGATCCCGTTCCTGGTGGTGTGCGATGCCTTCCAGTCGGAAATGACGGCCTTTGCCGACCTGATCCTGCCCGACACTACCTACCTGGAGCGGCACGACACCATGTCCATGCTGGACCGGCCCATTTCCGAATTCGATGGCCCGGTGGATGCCGTTCGCATTCCCGTCGTGGCGCCCAAAGGCGAGTGCAAGCCTTTTCAGGAAGTGCTGGTGGAACTGGCCGGGCGCCTCAAACTGCCGTCCTTCACACAGCCAGATGGCACGCGCAAGTTCAAGGGCTATACCGACTTCATCGTCAACTACGAAACCGCACCAGGCTCCGGTATCGGCTTTCTGGCGGGCT
>JAUSNJ010000131.1 GCA_030645355.1 Rhodoferax sp.
GCGCGGATCTCGTCGCCTTCCACGATGCGCTTGTCTTTGAATTTGTCCAAAGTCAGGTCATCGGTGATGGTCAGCGTGGTGGGCGTGCCGGACTTTGCGTCTTTCAGGATCACGGTTGCGGACTTGCCGTCGGCAGCCAGCGTGATCTTGGTCACGGGGCCGACCATCTTGCCTTCTTCCGCAAAGGCGTTGGCGGTAAAGGTAGCGCTGGACAGGCCCAGCACGATGGTGGCGATCAGGGTTGATAGTTTGGTTTTCATGGTTTTCTCCTTGGGTGATTGAGGAAAGGGGGTAATCAGAACTTCACGTCAAACGTGGCGTAAATATTGGTGGCGGTGGACAGCGGCGTGGTGGTCATCATCTGGCCGTTGACGTCGGACATGGCAACCGGTGCACCTACCCAGTTGTTGCTGCCGGTGTATTTGATGTCATAGCGCTGCACGCCCAGGCGGAAGAAGGCCTTGCTGAAGAAGGACGAAATGGGCATGCGGTCCAGCTCCTGGATCATGTAAGCCTCATACACATCGCCGCGGACGCCTACCTTGGATGTCCACATGTCGTCGGCTGCGGGTGCAAAGGTGATCCAGTCTTTGGATCCGTTGTTGTACTCAAAGCCAAACAGGGTCTTGGACGGCAGGTCGTAGCGCACACCCAGTGCCACGGCGGTGCCGGTCTTGCTGGTGGGGGCTTCGGGGTTGAAGAAGCCACCGGTCATCAGGCCCTGGAAGCCAAACTGGGCTGACACATTGTTGTTGGGGTGGGTCACGCTCATGCCCACATCGCCAAAGATGTGCAGGTTGCCGGGGCCCATCTTTTTGAACGTGCTCATGAAGCCCACGCCATACCAGTCGATGTCACCCAGGTTGGTCTTGGCAACGGTGTTGCCAAAGTAGGTGTTGTTCATGGTGGGCGCATCAAAGATGTTCATGCCCCGGTTCCATTGCAGCCACACGCGCAGTGGGTCGGTGTCGATGGGGATGATGGCAATACCCACCATGTCGGTGTCGGCCAGTGAGTTGGTGGGTGTGTTGCGGAAGCCGCTCTCAAAGCCACGGCCGTAGCAGATTTTTGCGTAGGCACCGGGCAGCGAGTCGATCTCGGGCGCATAGCCCACGGTCATGCCGTCAAAGGCGTAGTCCACCAGCAGCGATGGTGTGCCGCCATTGCCGGGGCGGGGAATGTTGTTCTTCAGGTTGCTGGGTGCGCCGCCGGTGGAGGGGCGACGACCGACCGAGAACCACATTTCCTGGTCGGCAATATTGCTCCAGGTGGCGTACACGCGGTCCACATTCAGGTAGCTGTTGGACGGTACATGGCTGAGCGTGCCGTCAAACACGCCGACGCGGTCGGCAAAGAAGGGTGCAGAGCCACTGTTGGTGACGGCGTTCTCGTTTTGCGCGCCAAACACTTTGTACATCGTCATGTGGGCGGTCACGCTGACGTCCTGCGTGGCTTTGGCGTTCAGGTCCAGCGCAAAGCGGTTGGTCATCAGGCTGCTGTTCTCAGGGCTGTAGGCCGGAATAGTCTGTGCAAATCCGCCAATGCCCTGCAACATGCCCGCATTGGCCGGCGTGCCCAAGAAGGCTCGGGCCTGGTCGAAAGTGGCCACATTGCCCATGGATTGCGAGAAGCCCATCAGGCCCGACAACGCGCTGGCTGTGGACATGCCGCCCGCCTGCGGTGCGCCGAAGTAGCGGGAGCTGCCTGCAACCGATGAGGGGTTGGCAAAGAAGTCGCCTTGCAGCGCTTGTCCAACCTTTGCAAAGGTCGCATTCACGTCGGTAAAGGTTTTGGTGTCGCCCTTCAGGTAGTCATAGCGAAAGTGGTAGTCGCCACCCACAGTGAGCCACTTGCCCAGTGATTTGTCTTCGAGCTTTTTGACCTGGCTCTTGAGGTCATCCAGTGCAGCGGTATCGACCTTGGGCGCTTCCGAAGCAACGGGTGCAGCGGCCTTGGCAGCCTTGGCTTCGTTGGCCTTGACCTGGCCTTTGAGTTCCTCAAGCTGTTGTGCCAAACGTTCGTTCTGCTGGGCCAGTGCTTCAATGCGTTTCAGCAAATCAGCCTCTGCGGCCTGGGCTGCCACGGGCAGTAGCATGCCCGCAATCACCGCGGCGAGCAGGTTTTGTTTGAACTGTGTTCTCATGACTAACTCCTTGTTTTCAACATTGCAATTTGCATGTGGCAGACTTACTTGGACTCGTGGCCCAGGTCTTCCCAGCCAGTGATCATGGCCATGACCTGCGAGTACACCTTGTGGCCGGTGGTGGCCAGATAGAGGTGCGAGATCAGGAAGGCCAACATCAAAAAGGCGCCCAGCGTGTGGCCGGTGGCAACCCATTCGAGCTTCAAGAAGTCAAGCCCCAGTGCCGACCAATCGGCATAGAAGAGGTAAAGGCCCCCGGTCACCCAGATCAGCGGACTGAGCAGGGTCAACACCGCCAGATAGGTCAGGCGCTGCAGGGGGTTGTGCTTGTTGATGGCACTGGGCTTGAAGGGGTGGGGCTCATGCTTGAAGATGCCCGATGAGTAGTAGTTGGCAATGGCGATGATCTTGTCCGTGGTGGGGATGTAGTGGCGCCATTCGCCAGTGGCCACGTGCCAGAAGATGGCAAAGATCCACAGGCCGACCAGAGTCCAGGCGGCAATGGTGTGGTAGCCCACCGCCTTGGCAAAGCCGAAGAGCGAGTAGGTGCCGTGCACCTCAAAGCCGGTCAGCAGCATGGTGATGATCAGTGCAGCTTGCGACCAGTGCCAGAAGCGCTCGAAGGGTTTGAAGAGGTAAACGCGTGACATAGTGGTTCTCCGGTTTAGCGGGTGCGTTTGTGGGTAAGGATGCGAATCAGACCGTGGCCGGTGACGCCCACCAGGGTCAGGATGACCATGGCCCAGCCACCCAGTTCAAGCCAGCGGGCATGGTCGCTACCGCGCCCCGGCATGTAGACGCCGTCATTTTTTTCCAGGCGGCCATTGCTGGTGTGGCATTCCACACAGCCCACGGCTTTTTCCTTGGGCGCGACCATGTGGGTAATGGGCCAGGCACTTTCGGTTTCGATGAAGTCAAGCTTGCCGGAGTACTTGGCGCTGGAGGTGGCCATGCCGGCGGCAACCGCCTTGTCCCAGTTCAGGTTCTTCCAGAAGGCGGTGTCGTCATTGCCGGCCAGGTGGGTGATGACCAGGGATTTGTTGACCGGGTCATAGACCTGCTTGCCACGGAAAATCTTGACCGGCCAGATCATGGATTTGCCGTCGGTGGCGCTACCTTCAAAGCGGTTGATCTGGGTGGGCTTGTCGCCCTTCTCGATCTTGTCACCCATCAGTGTGTAGTGAACGGTCCCGTTGAACCATACATATTCGGGCTTGACGTTTTCTTTCCACGTGAAGTCGCCCTTGATGGACATGTAGGTGTCGTATCCGTCTTCATCTTTCACGGTCATGGGCTTGCCATCAGGGCCCATCCTGCCGGCGGTAGACCAGTCCCAGGTCATCTTGGTGGGTTGGCCGCCGCGGGCGTAGGCCGGTATGTGGCAGGTCTGGCAGGCCAGCTTGTTGGTGTGGTTGTTGATCTTGGCTTCCTGGTGGGGAGCCTGGCCATGGCATGCCTGGCAGGTGGCCGGATTGGTGGTCTCGGCCTTGCCGCGCAGATGGGCCGGGTCTTTGTCTTTTGCGGTAGGTGCGTAGCGGCTGCCGGGAACCTGGTGACCATCGGTCTTGTGGCAGGTAGCGCAACTGAAGTTGTTGCCGTCCACATCCATGTGCACATCGAGCTCTTTGTTGGGTGCTTCGAGTGAACTGTCCAGGTCGCCGTGCTTTACGCCGTCACCGCCACCGCCATTGAAGTGGCAGGCACCGCAGGTTGTGCGTTTGGTGGGGCCGACCTTTTTGGCGATTTCACTCAGGTTGATGCCGCGGACGATCTTGCCTGACCCGGGTGGAAATTCGGTGTCCCTGGTGACCGGATTGCCGGCAAAGCCTGAGGGTTTTTTGTATTTGCCGGTGGCATCGTGGCAGGCCAGGCAGTCCACGTTTTCTTCGACCGTGAAGTCAAATGTGTCGTCCTTCCAGCCATAGCCAATGTGGCAGCTGTTGCAGGCCGCTTCGTTGGATTTGACGGACGTGCAAAAATTGTTGACGACGTGTTTCTTGCCCAAGACCTGTTGGGTGTCGGGGTTGGTGAACTCCCACTTCCAGTGCTGGGTTTTGTGGATTTGCTTTGCAGCCTCGGTGTGGCAGGCCAGACAGGCCTTGGTGACCTCGGGACCGGAGTTAAATTTTTGGTCCAGTTCCTTGAACTTGGAGTGGTCCGCTGTGGTGGTGTGTTTGAGGGGCTTGGGTGCTTCGGCCCAGGCGTTCGTTGCGACTGTCAGTCCGAGCCAGCCGGCCAGGAGGACCATTTGCGCGACACGGTGGAGGTTGTGTGCCATGAGAGACCTTTACATGAACAACTACAAAGATTCGTAATTGCTGATGTAGTGATTCTGTTCTCGGTACCATCTGTTTACTTTGATCTGGATCAAAACATACCCATGGGGGTATAATTTGCGCATTACTGGACTACCCGGAGCCCCACCATGAGTACCTTTGACCATGTCGCGCTGATCAAGGACATCAACGCCAACTTGTCCCCCTTGCGCAAGGCGCAACCCGACGCCATGCAGGCGTTTGGCCAGCTGGCCGGTGCCGCCATGAAAGAGGGCGCACTCAGCGCCAAACACAAAGAGCTGATTGCCCTGGCGATTGGCGTCACGCAGCACTGCTCAGGCTGCATTGGCTTTCATGTGAAGGCGCTGCACAAGTTGCAGTGCACGCGCGCTGAGCTGGAAGAAATGCTCACCGTCTGCGTCTACATGGGCGGTGGCCCGGCGCTGATGTACACAGCCGAAGTCATCAAGGCCTGGGAAGATATGGCTCCAAAATGAAACACTTCACATTGAATCGCCGTTCGCTCGTGGCGCTGTCTGGCTTGGGCATCCTGGGTCTGGCCCAGGCGCAGGTGCGCGTGGACGCCGAGTCGGTCTCGCTGGACGTTGCGCGCCAGGAACTGGAGAGTGGCAAATCGCTGGTGATCGACATCCGCGAGCCGCAGGAGCACGCCACCGGTGTTGCGCCCGGCATGCAGCTGCTGCCGATGCGCCAGCTGGCCGCCCGCATCAGCGAAATCCCGAACGACCCCAAGCGCCCCGTGCTGCTGATCTGCAACACCCAGAACCGCTCCAGCGCAACCTGGAAGTTCTTGCGCGAAAAGGGCTACACCAATGTGCGCTTTGTGCAGGGCGGCATGAGTGAGTGGGCGCGGCGCGCCTGGCCCATGGTCAAACCCTAGGACCGGAGAAGTTCCTCCCGTTCGCTTGCCTGTAAGCGTGGTGCTGTTGATCGTGCCATATGATGGCCGCCATTGTTTGTTTTGGGTGGGATCGTATGGGTTTGCAATGGCGGGAACAGTTGAGTGTTGGCAATGACCTGATCGATTCGGATCACAAGCACCTCATCGAGATCATCAATCTGGCCAACAGCAGCTTGCAGAAGATGAGCCGCCCCGAGTTGGCCGCAGCGCTGGATCAGCTATTCAACTACTCCAAGCTGCATTTCGCACTGGAAGAAAAAATTGCGGCGGCCGTCGGTTTTACAGGTATGGACCACATTCACGCCTCGCATGAGGCATTGCTCGTCAAACTATCCCAAGTGGCGCGGGAAATCGGCAACGTCTGGGACGCTGCGGCCGCCGAACACTTTGGCGCATTTTTGCGGGATTGGCTGATCAACCACGTGATCAAGGAAGACATGCTGTTGAAGCCGTTCCTGAAAAAATACTCGCCCAGGTTTGACCCCCGCGCCTGAGCGATTTCTGTTGCTAGACCGATGACGGCGCTGTGTGCGCCTTGCGCCGCGAAAAGCTCCACCACGGCAAAACCGCCCGCAGCGACAGCACTTCGCCACACTGTGACGGCGCGTAGCCCGCAATCGCAGCCAACTGCTGCTGCCATTGGGCACTTTGAAGAACCGAGCGCAAAGCGACGATAGCCGGATCGTCCAACGCTGATTTCAGGCACACCAGGTGGTAGTTTTCCTGCACCAGGGGCACAAAGTCCAGACCCTGCGCGCGCGCCGCCACTTCAATGCCCAGGGCCACGTCGGCCGCACCCGATGCAATCGCCAGCGCCGCCGCGGTGTGCGACGGCTCGGTGCGCTCAAACCCCTGAATGTCCGTCGGCACCAGGCCCTGCTGGATCAACAGCTCATCGAACACCACGCGCGTGCCGGTGCCCAGTGCGCGGTTGATGAAGCGTGCCTTGCGCTGTTGCACGTCCTGCAGCGATTGCAGTTGCAGCGGGTTACCGGCGGCCACCATCAGGCCCTGGGTGCGCTCTGCAAAGCCGATGATCTTGTGCAGGCCCGGCTGCAGCAGCGGCTTGTAGACCCGCTCGGCCAGCGAGCCCGGCGCCGGGTGCTGCAAGGTATGGAAACCGGCCATCACGCAACGCCCTTCGTTGAGGCCGCGAATGGCGTCCACGCTGCCGCAGAATCGGATGTCCAGGTGCAGCTGCGAGGGCCCCAGCGCATGCTCGCGCAGCGCGGTCAGCGCATCGTCATGGCTGGCATATAGCGTGACCACATGGGCGTTGGCGTCAAAGGCCACGGCAAAGGCGCGCTCCAGGTCGCCGCGCAGGGCTTCAATCTGCGGGGCGAGGCGGGCCTGGGCCTGGCGCTCGGCCCACATCAGCTTGGCGCCAAACTCGGTCAGGCGTGCCGACTGGCCCTTCTCCCATACCACCAGTTCATTGCCCAGCTCGTTCTCCCAGCGCTTGAGTTCGCCCCATACATGGCGGTAGGACAGGCCCAGCGCACGGGCGCCGGCCGAGATCGACCCCTGCGTGGCCACCGCCTGCAGCAAATCCATCAGCGGGTTGCGCACCAGCGCCGGGCTGCTGTCGCGGGAAAGGGTGTAGTGGAACTGGAGCCTATGCATGGCGTTTCATATCGCTGGAGATTGTGTCATTGGCTACGATACCCCAAGCCATGACCACTCTCGCGCACAGTACCGCCTCCGCCCTGCAATTGATGGTCTCGCTGGACCCCGGCCTGCTGGCCATTGTGGGTCGCTCCCTGTCCGTCAGTGCCACCGCCAGCGCCATCGCCTGCGCGCTGGGCCTGCCCCTGGGCGCCTGGCTGGGTGTGGCGCGCTTTCGCGGACGCACGGCGGTGCTGGCCTTGCTCAACACGTTTCTGGCGGTGCCATCGGTGGTGGTCGGGCTGGTGGTCTACCTGCTGCTGTCGCGCAGCGGACCACTGGGTTTTCTGGGCTGGCTGTTTTCCTTCCATGCCATGGTGCTGGCGCAGGCACTGCTGGTGTTGCCGGTGGTCACGGCGCTGACCCGCCAGGCCGTGGAGGATGCCGAAAATGCCCATGGCGAGCAACTGCAGTCTCTGGGTGCCCGCACGCTGTTGCGCAGCCTGTTGCTGGCCTGGGACGAGCGCTACGCCTTGCTCACCGTGGTGATCGCGTCGTTTGGCCGCGCCATCTCCGAGGTGGGTGCGGTGATGATTGTGGGCGGCAATATCGAAGGCTTTACCCGTGTCATGACCACGGCCATTGCGCTGGAAACCAGCAAGGGCGATCTGCCGCTGGCCCTGGGGCTGGGCATGGTCCTGCTGGGCGTGGTGCTGCTGCTCAATTGCCTGATTGCCGCCGTGCGCTACTCGCGCGAACATGCCGAAGGCGGCAGCCGGATGGCCGTAGCCACGGTGGAGGCTGCGGCATGAAGAATGTGTTTGACCTGCACCAGGCGGGCGTGCATTTTGGCCCGGCAGCCCGGGGTGTGCGGGCCTTGCACGACGTGACGCTGGCCGTCCAACCGGGCGAGCGCGTGGCCCTGGTAGGTGCCAACGGCAGCGGCAAGAGCACGCTGCTGCGCGTGCTGCACGGGCTGGCTGCACCCACGGCCGGGCGCGTGCTGCGCGACCCCGCCGTGCTGCAGGCCATGCTGTTCCAGCGGCCCCACCTGATGCGCATGCCGGTGCTGGGCAATATTGCGCTGGGCCTGTGGTTGCGCGGCGTGGCCTGGACAGACGCCAAGGCCAGGGCCCACACCGCGCTGGCGCGGGTCGGGCTGACCGACCTTGCGCTGCGCAACGCCCGCACGCTGTCCGGTGGCCAGCAACAGCGGGTGGCTCTGGCGCGGGCCTGGGCGCTGGCACCCCAGGTGTTGTTGCTTGACGAGCCCACGGCCAGCCTGGACCCGCACGCCAAGCGCGAGGTCGAGGCCCTGATCCACGAATTTGCCCACCAGAGCCAGACCATGACTCTGGTCTTTGCCAGCCACAACCTGGGCCAGGTGAAGCGGCTGGCAAGCCGCGTGCTGTACCTGGAGCAGGGCCGCGTGCTGGCTGATTTGCCGGTGGCGGATTTTTTTGGCGGGGACATTCTGCAGAGGAGCTACCCCGCCGCCCATTTGTTTGTCAAAGGAGAGTTTGCATGAAAGATCACATGAATAATCGGCCTCTAGCCCTCGTGAAATATACGGTTGCCGCTATCGTTTTTGTAGCATCTGTGGCCGTGCAGGCTCAGAGCATCGTGGTGGCTTCCACAACGTCGACCGAGCAATCGGGCCTGTTTGCGCACCTGCTGCCGGAGTTCAAAAAAGCCAGCGGCATTGACGTCAAGGTGGTGGCACTGGGTACCGGCCAGGCGCTGGACATGGGCCGCCGGGGCGATGCCGACGTGCTGTTTGTGCACGACCAGGTGGCCGAAGAGAAGATCGTCGCCGACGGCTTTGCGGTCAAGCGCTTCCCGGTCATGTACAACGACTTTGTGCTGGTGGGCCCCGCTGCTGACCCGGCCCATACGCGGGGCAAGGACGTGGTCGAAGCACTGAAGAAGTTGTCTGCCGGTAACGCCAGTTTCATCTCGCGCGGCGACAAGAGCGGCACCCACGCCGCCGAGTTGCGCTTCTGGAAACTGGCCGGCCTTGCCGATACCAAAGGCACTGGCTACAAGGAATGCGGCTGCGGCATGGGCCCGGCGCTGAATATGGCATCCGGCACCGGCGCCTATGTGCTGGCCGACCGCGGCACCTGGCTGAGCTTCAAAAACCGGGGTGATCTGACGGTGCTGGTCGAAGGTGACACCAAGCTGTTCAACCAGTACGGCGTGATGCTGGTCAACCCGGCCAAACACCCCCACGTCAAGGCGGCCGATGGCCAGAAGTTTGTGGATTGGGTGGTGTCTGCGCCGGGGCAAGCGGTGATTGCCAGCTACAAGATTGGCGGCGAACAATTGTTCTTTCCGAACGCGGGCGTTGCTGGCAAGTAATCCTGCGGTTGTGTAGCGGTCATTTGTGCCCAACGGGGCAAGGCCATTGAGGGCCATGCGATGATTTGCCTTGTTATTGACTATGTGATTGACGAGGCTCCACTTGAAATTTCCCTCTGCGCTGCTTGCAGCGTTTGTGTTTGTCCTGCCCTCGGTGACGCTTGCGCAGGCGACCGTGAGCAGCGTGCCATCGGTTGACCTGGCCCGCTACAGCGGCAAGTGGTTCGAGATCGCCAGTTTTCCCATGTTCTTTCAGCGCAACTGCGTGGCCGACACCACGGCGGAGTACGCAGCGGTGGCCGATGGCTCCCTCAGTGTGCACAACCGCTGCCGAACCGATGGCGGTTTTGACGATGCCACCGGCAAGGCCACCGTAGTCGAAGGCTTTGGCAACAGTCGCCTCAAGGTGTCATTCTTCTGGCCCTTCAAGTCCGACTATTGGGTTCTGGGGCTGGACCCCGAATACCGCTGGG
Organism: Rhodoferax sp.; assembly: GCA_030645355.1. Lineage (GTDB taxonomy): Bacteria > Pseudomonadota > Gammaproteobacteria > Burkholderiales > Burkholderiaceae_C > Allorhodoferax. The sequence continues at coordinate 9,781 of JAUSNJ010000131.1, forward strand.
CCGTGGTCGGTAACCCCAACCGCAAATACCTGTGGGTGCTGTCGCGCACGCCGCAACTGCCGGCCAAGCTGATGGAGGCCGCTCTGGCATCGGCCTCGGCACAAGGCTTCGATTTGACCCAATTGCGCACTACCACCCAAAAGGCCACGACGACAGCAACTCCGTAACCTTCAACTCCTTGAAAAGACCACCATGGCAAGCATCGCATTTCTCGGCACCGGCCTGCTCGGCGCCGCATTCGCAGAAGCCGCAGCCAAACGCGGCGACACCGTGTCAGCCTGGAACCGCACACCCGACAAGGCTCTCGCGTTGGAACAGTTTGGCGTCAAGGCTGCGCCCACTCCCGCAGATGCCGTGCGGGCTGCAACGCGGGTGCACCTGGTGCTGAAAGACGACGCGGTGGTCGACGACGTTATCGCCGCGGCGCGGGCCGGGCTGGCTGCGGACGCCGTGCTGATTGACCACACCACTACCTCGCCGGTGCGCACTGCCGAGCGCGCTGCACGTCTGGCAGCGCAAGGCATCCATTACCTGCACTGTCCGGTCTTCATGGGTCCGCCCGCCGCGCGCAATGCGCAGGGCTCCATGATGGTGGCCGGGCCCCGCGTGCTGTTCGAGCGCGTGCAGGCCGAGTTGGCCGTCATGACCACCCGTCTGCAGTACATGGGTGAGCGCGCCGACCTGGCCGCCGCCAACAAGCTGTTTGGCAATGCCATGATCATTGGCGTCTCGGCGTTGATGGCCGATATTTTGACGTTGGCGCAAGCCAGTGGGGTTGACCCGCAGGATGCCGTCAAGCTGATCGGTTTGCTGGACCTGAACGCCATGGTGGGTGGGCGTGGCGGGAACATGGCCAAAGGCAACTTTGCCGCCAGCTTCGAACTGGCCATGGCGCGCAAGGATGTGCGCCTGATGCTGGAAACCGCAGGGGACCGCCCCTTGGCAGCGTTGCCCGCCATCGCTTCGCGCATGGACCAGCTCATCGCCCAGGGACAAGGTGCCCAGGACGTCAGTGTGCTGGGGATTGACGCGGTACGCAAACCCTGAAGGGGGGCTTGGCGCCGGGAACACATGGCCGCTGCTGTTCCGTTTTGACACAGACTGTCCCACCGCATCATGTGCGGGGTACAGCACACCCGTAGTAACGCGTAACTGCAGGCCCGGCCAGGTCCGTTTTCAAGCCCGATTGCGGCATGCAGGGGGTTGGCACACTCCCTGCAAACAGGTGCTTGTGAAGCCCGGCGTCCTTGTGGCGCGCGGATTCTCTTTTTCACTCGCAACCACCTGGAGACACAACATGCTGTACGCAAAACCCGGCTCGGCCGACGCCAAGGTCCAATTCAAAGCCCAATACGACAACTTCATCGGTGGCAAGTTCGTGCCGCCGGTCAAAGGCGAATACTTTGAGGTGCTGTCCCCGGTCACCGGCAAGCCCTACACCAGCGCCGCACGCTCCACCGCCGCCGACATCGAACTGGCACTCGACGCCGCCCACGCCGCAGCAGACGCCTGGGGCAAAACCGATGCCGCCACGCGCTCCAATGTGCTGCTGAAAATCGCCGACCGCCTGGAAGCGAATCTGGAGCTGCTGGCCTACGCCGAAACCGTGGACAACGGCAAGCCCATCCGCGAAACCCTGAACGCCGACATTCCCCTCACCATCGACCACTTCCGCTACTTTGCCGGTTGCGTGCGTGCGCAAGAAGGCGCCTTAAGCAACATCGACGAGAACACCGTGGCCTACCATATCCAGGAGCCACTGGGCGTAGTCGGACAGATCATTCCGTGGAACTTCCCCATTCTGATGGCGGCCTGGAAACTGGCACCGGCCATTGGCGCGGGCAACTGCGTGGTGCTCAAACCTGCAGAGTCCACCCCCATCAGCATCCTGATCGTGGCCGAGCTGATTGCCGACCTGCTGCCACCGGGCGTGCTCAACATCGTCAACGGCTTTGGCCGTGAAGCCGGCATGCCGCTGGCCACCAGCAAGCGCATCGCCAAGATCGCCTTCACCGGCTCCACCAGCACGGGCCGCGTGATTGCGCAGGCTGCGGCCAACAACCTGATCCCGGCCACGCTGGAGCTGGGTGGCAAATCGCCCAACATCTTCTTTGCCGACATCATGGACAAGGACGACGGCTTCCTGGACAAGGCCATCGAAGGCCTGGTGCTGTTCGCCTTTAACCAGGGCGAGGTCTGCACCTGCCCATCGCGCGCGCTGATCCAGGAAAGCATCTACGACAAGTTCATGGAGCGCGTGTTGAAGCGCGTTGCAGCCATCGTGCAAGGCAACCCGCTGGATACCGACACCATGATCGGTGCACAGGCTTCCAAAGAACAGCTGACCAAGATCCTGTCCTACCTGGAGTTGGGCAAGCAGGAAGGCGCCCAGGTGCTGATCGGTGGCGCGCAGGCCCATATGAGTGGCGATCTTGCCGGTGGCTACTACGTGCAGCCCACGCTGTTCAAGGGCCACAACAAGATGCGCATCTTCCAGGAAGAAATCTTCGGACCGGTGCTGGCCGTGACCACCTTCAAGGACGAAGCCGAGGCCTTGGCGATTGCCAACGACACGCTGTACGGCCTGGGTGCCGGCGTGTGGAGCCGCAACGGCAACGTGGCCTACCGCATGGGCCGCGCCATCAAGGCCGGACGTGTGTGGACCAACTGCTACCACGCCTACCCCGCGCACGCGGCCTTCGGTGGCTACAAGGAATCGGGCATCGGCCGCGAGACCCACAAGGTCATGCTGGACCACTACCAACAGACCAAGAACCTGCTGGTGAGCTACAGCGAAAGCAAGCTGGGCTTCTTCTGATGGTCGCCAAAGTCGTCGCTACTCCGGCGGCTTTGGAACTGGTGGCGCAGCTCCAGGCCCAGTATGGGCCGGAGCTGATGTTCCACCAGTCCGGCGGCTGCTGTGACAACAGCGCCGCCAACTGTTTTCTGCCCGGCGAAATCACCATGGGCGCCGGTGATGTCTACCTGGGTGATATCGGCGGCTGCCCGTTCTATATCGGCAAGGGCCAGTACGAATACTGGAAGCACACGCAGCTGATCATCGATGTGATTGAAGGCACCGGCGGCACCTTCTCGCTGGAGGGCGCCAGCGGCAAGGCGTTTCACACGCGCTCCCGGGTGTTCACGGCCCAGGAGCTGGCAGAGTTGGAAATAGGGTCGTAGCCCGCGCTCAGATGGTTGCCGACTGGTGCGTGTAGCACTTCTTGGGGCAGATCTTTGAACACGCGGTGCAGCCAATGCACAGCTCCTGGTGCGCAATGGTCATGACCTTCTTTTCGTATTCCTCGTCATCATCGTCGTCGTCCAGGTCCACGCTCACGCGTTCGCCGTCTTCGGTCACACCCACCAGAGCCAGAACGCCCCGGGGGCACACCTTGAAGCAGCGGCCGCAACCGATGCACTTCTCATCGTCCAGCGTGGAAACGAAGGTAGGGGTCCAGGTGGCTCCACTGGGCAGGGTCACGCTAAAGGTAGTGCTCATAGTGCTGCCGCCTCCTTGCGCACCGCCATCAGCATGGCGTGGGCCTCGTGGCAGCGCTGGGCCACGTCCAGAATATTTTCCCAGTTGGTGGGAAGCTCTTCGGACAGATCGTGCAAATCCATCTTGGCCTGTGTGGCGCGTGCGTTGAGTTTCTTCAAACGCGCCTTGATCTCTTCGGCGTCGGTACTCATGCTCAGGCTCCGTATTGCGCCACAGCGGGGTAGGTCTTGATCATGGTGACCGCTTCATCGAAGAACTTGCCACCGGCAGCGGCCAGCTTGGCCAGGGACGAGAAACCAAAGCGGTGCACATCGCGCAACTGCTTGTTGACCACCACCAGGCGCCCGGCAATCAGCACCATGCGGCCAAAGCCCTCGTGGCTCATCTTCATCATCGGCGACACCATCTGGCCGGTTTCGCGCTCCACGGCCACGGCAATGGCGTTGTAGAAAATTTCCAGGTGCCACAGTGTCTCGGGGTCCGGGTCGCCCAGGATGGGCAGGGCGCGCCGCTCCTCGGCGGTATGGATGTAGGGCTTGAGCAGTTGCAGATCGCTCTTGTTGTCCCAGGTGCCATTCATGTCCTGCGCACGCAATTGCTTGATCAGCTGCTGCACGAATGGCGTGGCGAGATAGGCCTCGTCGCTGGCGGAGTCCACCGCTTCGTCAGAGGTGTTTGCGTCCAGGGTTGCTTGTTCTGTCATGGTGTGACCTCGTCTTCTTCAAAATTGGGGGTGTAGGCGCCGTCCTTGGCCAGCGCTTTGCGCAGCCAGGGCGGGGGCGTACCCTGCAGCACGACCTGCAGCTTGTCCAGAATCTCGGCAATGGATTCGGGCTGTGGCACCTTGATCGGATGGATCTTCATCGCCACCACGCGTGCGGCGCCGGAGCCGCCGATGGCCGCCACGTAGACGATGGCGCAATCCTTGATGGCTTCGAGCTTGGGGGCCAGCTTGTCTTCGTCGCCGTCTTCCTCCAGCTTGTCGCCAAATTCAAAGCTCTCGATGAAGTGGTGGCCCTGGGGCGATACGTCATAGACGACGATGCTCTTGGCCCAGCCGAAGTGCGCGTCCACGCGCTCCTTGTCCTGTGTAGCGAAGGCGATTTTCATTTCACACTCTCCTTGGTTGGTCGGTTGAATGGATGGATGCTGTTCAAGCACTGGCTTCGGCCAGGCTTGGGGGGATGGACTCGGGGGCCTTGGCCGTTGCGCCGTGCGTTGCCGCGCGCAGGGCTTCGGGCGTCAGGGGCCAGTCGGTGGCATGGTGGTGCCCGATCTGCTCCATCATGGTGTTGGCAATCTCGAAGATCAGCGCCATGGTTCCGCGGTAGCCCACCTGGCAACGGTGCGCGTTGCCAATGCGGTCGAACACCGGAAAACCGATGCGCAACAGCGGCTTGCCCAAGCGCTCGGCCGCCTGCCGCCCATGGGAATGCGTGATCAGCACATCGCAATCGGCAGCACCCTTCTCCAGGTCTTCCAGGTCACCCAGAATCACTTGTTCGGCCGGCAACAGCGCGTGTGCGGCCGATTTGGTGGTGCTCACGCAGCAGTGCAGCTCGGCGCCCATGTCGTGCAACAGGCTGCCCACGGCCAACAGCAGGTCGGGCTCTGCGGCAATGGCCACCTTGGTGCCGCCGGTATAGAAGTGGCCGTCCAGCATGGCGTCCAGCAACTGGCTGCGTTGGCGCCGGTATTTGGCCGGCACGGGGCGGCCCGAGATGTGCGCCAGGCGTTGCAGCAGGCGGTCATTGCACTCCAGACCGGTCAGCCGCTCAAACACCTCCAGCGGTGTTCCGGCGATCTCCTGCAAGGCAAGCGCGCCCTCGCGGGTTTGCTCGCCCACCCCTATCGTGAAGGCCGAAGCCCCGGCGGCGCGAATCTGCTCCAGTGGGGTACCACCCAGCGTCGTGCCGCGCCAGTCAGGCGGGATGTGTCCATCCAAGGAGCCGGAAATATCCGGCAGCACAATGGCAGTCAGGCCAAAGGCTTCGATGATTTCGCGCAGCTCGTCAATATCTGCCGGCGACAAATGGCTGCCCGGCAGCAGCGTGACCTGGTCCGCCTTCACCGGCAGCGGCTTGACCAGCGTCTTCGCAATTGCGGTCACCGCATGTGCGTAGCCATCTTCAAAACCACCCACGTAGTCGGGCGTGGAGACATAGACGATTTCGGTGTCGGCCAGCTCGGGCTTGCGCTTGCGCACGGTGACGATGTAACCATCCACATCGTCGCCCTTGGTCTCGGTGAGACCCGTGGAGCAGATGGCAATGATTTTGGGCGCGGCACGCTTGCGGATATTGAGCAGCGCGGCCTCGATGTTGTCGTAGCCGCCCAAGATGGAGGTCACCTCGTTCATCGCCGTGGTCTGCAGCGGAATCGCCTCTTTGAAATGCCGCACCAGCAGCACCAGACCGAAGGAGGTGCAACCTTGCGAGCCATGCATCACCGGCATGCAGGCGTCCAGCCCCAGGAAGGCCAGACTCGCCCCCAGCGGCTGGCTCATCTTGAGCGGATTGACCGAACAGGCTTTTTTGGATTCGACGACGCTGGCCATGGCTATTGCACTCCCGCCAGTTCCAGCGCGCCCAGCGTCTCACCGTCCTCACCCCAGGGCGCGGGAATGCGCACCTGTTGCCAGACCGGGTTGAAGATGGCGCGGTCAATCTCGGCCACCAGCTCCACCATGCCCTCATAACCGCCATACGGGTGGTGGCGCTCCTGGTTGATGTCCAGCCAGGGCATGCGGGCCTTCAGCGCGACAAACTGCGAGCGCCCGCCCGAAAGCATGATGTCGGCCCGCGCATCGCGCAGCATGGCATACATCTCGCGCGGCGTCATGTCGTCGATCATGTGGGCGTCTGCCCCTTCACCCATGATCTCCTTGATCTTTTCCTTGTCTTCCTTGGTGGACTTCTTGACGCTGGTGCCCACAATCTCCATGCCGCCCTCTTGCAGCGCCGCCACCACCGACCAGGACTTCACGCCCCCGGTGATCAGCAGCACGCGCTTGCCGGCCAGGCGCTGCTTGTACTGCGCAATGCGCTTCCAGGCGCGGGCCTCTTCCACTTCAATCAAGCGCTCGGTGCGGTCCAGCAAGTCAGCGTGCGCAACGGTTTGCACCAGTAGCTTGGCAATCTGGCGCAGCGTGTCGCTCATGTCGCCAATGCCGTAGAACGAGCCTTCAAAGTAGGGAATGACCCAGCGCTGCTCCATCTTGGTCGCGATGTTGATCATCGACTTGGAACACACCATCATGTTGACCTTGGCGCGGTGGGCGCTGGCGATCTCGTTGTAGCGGCCGTC
>JAUSNJ010000064.1 GCA_030645355.1 Rhodoferax sp.
CGTATCGGCACCCTCCGCGGCGGACCGGAGCGCTCCGCCCATGAGCTCGCGGAACCCCGGCAGTGAGGCGGCCAACCCCGGTGTGTCCGCCCAGCCCGGGTGCATGGCGTTGGCCGTCAGCCCCTGGTCATGGAACCGTCGGGCCCACTCTCGTACGAGCGCCACTTGGGCCCGCTTCGCCCGGGCATAGGCCCGCGGGCCATCGTACGTGCCCTCGCGATAGCCAAGGTCCTGGAGTGGCAGCGATTGGGTGTATTGACCTCCCGACGTGACGGCCACGAGCCGCGGATCGGGGCTCTCCAGCAGGCGTGGAAGCAGCCGGGCCACGAGCACGAACGGCCCGGCGACCATCGTCGCGAAGGTGCGTTCGAAGCCGTCGTCGGTCTCTTCCCGAGACGGGAAGATCGCCCCGGCGTTGTCGATGACGATGTCGCTGCGCGGTTCTGTCGCCAGGATCCGGTCGGCGGCGATTCGCACCGACGACATCGACGACATGTCGGCGACGACGATGGCGTTCCCGGCTTCTGGCGGCGAGTCCGTGCGCAGCTCGCCGGCCGTCCGCTCCAACTTCTCCAGGTCGCGGCCCAGAAGGATGAGCCGGGCGCCCATCCGGGCGAGCGATCCTGCGGTCTCGCGGCCCAGGCCAGAGGTCGGGCCGGTGATGACGACCGTCCGCCCGGCCAGGGACCACGACTCCGCCGGCTCCCAATCGAAGAGCCGCTGACGTGTGAGGTACCCGAACCGGGTGAAGCTCGGAACGACGAGGAGCTCGAGCAGGTCGTCCAGCAGGGCGCGTGGGTCGGTCATGTTCACATCTTCGCCCGGCGGACCCGTCCGGATCGGGCCATCGTGCGAATACAGATCGTGACGGGTCCCCGAGACCGGACCCGCGCCTACCCAGGAGCACACTGCCCGACATGACCCGCCTGCACGAGACCATCGAGACCACCCTGCCGCTGTTCAGGGCGCTGGTGCGGGAGCCCTCCATTATCGACGGCGACTATCATATCCACTGGCTCGAACAGTATCTGGCCGGCCAAAATCCCGGCTGAGCGGTTGTTCCAGAAAATTTGCGGTTTCCTGGAACCAATTGCCGGCTCCGGCGTTTTGATGGGCCGGGAAGCCTTCCC
>JAUSNJ010000153.1 GCA_030645355.1 Rhodoferax sp.
GTTCGGCTTGCAGCAGGTCTTCGGCGAGCCGTTCCAGCACCTGCTGCTGCAGCAAGAATTTATCCATGATGAAAGGTAGGCATCTCGAAAAGCGGGGGGCAGGTCTTGATTATGAAGTGCTTTACCAGCCTTAGACGCTTCTGTTGGCTTCAGGTTAACTTCAGCTAGGCGGCTGCGTATCCCGCGGTGCGACAAGTGGGAGCGATTGTCTTCCAGAAAGCAGTCGCTGGCCAACTTCCGCAAGTGGCCCAGACTTGCCCGATGTCTGTCGCATGGAAATGACTGCTTTGGGCACGAAGGAGTCCGCGATGAATGTCAGGTATCTGGTTTGGTGACGTCAAAACAATTGGCTGCTCCAAAGCGGTCATTAACGAATGTCGGGAGCGGCCCACAACAGACGGAAAGACCTGCAAACTGTAGACCCGTTTCCGCCCCTAGACCGTCACTAGATTCACGAATGACATGTCTGAGTGGAGGTGTCTAGCCGAAGAGGGCTATGCACTTTGCCAGGAACTCAAGAGTTGGTAACAAGTAAGTTCAAGACTTGATCGTCGGCCGGGTGTAACCCATTGATTCTCTACGGTTTCACCGCCAGCACTTGGCGGGCATAAGCCCATGCGTATCGCCGGAGTCAGTGATAAAGAGGCAATGCGGACACCCGCTGATCGATGTCACGCATCATCGCGTTGTAGGCAGGCGAGCCGATGCCGCCATAGCGGCGTTTGAACTCTGACTCGGACATGAATTCCGGTAAGTCACTAACCTTTGGCAAAAGGTCCGCATCGCGGATGGCTTGCGCAAACCGGCCCTGCAAAGCTATGGCACCCTTTTCACTGGTAGTGGCCAGTTTTCCAAAGCGCGTGCCTGCCAGGTCGGCTGCAATGTCATTGAAGGAAAAGCCGCTGCCCCCTCGCGAGTCTTGTACCTCTTTGTACAAGCCCACCGCATCCGCCAGCGGGCTCCCCGAGGTGGCCGACACTGCGGCTGAGATGGTGAAGTGCTGGGCGAAATCATCACGTCCACCCAATGCCACGCGGCCCGGACCGGGAACGGGCCAATGGCGTGCTGCTGACACAAGGGTGGCCAAGTCTCGACCGTTGACGTACAAGGTCAGCACCAAAATGGCCGCCTGGTTTTCCTCCACCGCTTTGCCAGACTCTGCTGACCGCTGGCGTGCCAGTTCCATGAGGGGCTGTAACAGGGATGACAAGGATATGCGTCCCGTTGCCGAAGGACGAATAAGCTCCGCCAGCCGGGTTTGGTACGCCTTTGCGCGCGCCTCGGTTTCGGCGGGAACCAGGACGGAACGGAGCCGATCGGGCAGTTGATCATCCCACTGGTAGACGACTGTCAGCTGGTTCTTACGCAGCACTACCCGCTTCAACACCTGCTGCAAAGCGTTCACGTAATCGGCGCCACCCGGTGTATACGCAACACCCTGGCGCAGCGCCCACTCGGCCAGTTGGCGTGGAATGGGCAGGCGGCCCAGGCGAAGCGCGTCCAGCCGGGGAATATTCTGGGCCTCTACGAGTACCGCCGTGAGGTTCAAGTAATTGCCCAGCGGGTTGCTCGGCAACATGACAGTAAGACGAACCGTGGCGGAGCCATCCTGCAGCACGGCGCTCGCTGCGCCACGGCCCAGTCGACTTGCGGCGTAATTGGTCGCCAAATCAAGATCCCCCTGGCTGACCACAATGGTGCGGACTTCACCTTGGCGCAGCCGGCGCGGGTCGTTGCGTTCGAGCAAGAGTTTGGCGCGCGAAATGTGTTCCGGTGTGAAGTGGATCTGCGTGTCAACCAGCGGCTGTCGCTCGACCGCCAGGTAAACCGCAACCGCTGTTCCCAGCAGTACTACGATCAACACAGCACCCACTAGCCCCACAAACCATCGAACCAGCCCGAACGCGAGGCGACTCATTCGAAGACCCCGCTCTCAAATGGATTGTGTTGAATCATCAGCAGCAGGATACCCCATCAAACGGTGAGGTCGAATACTATCTTCTTGATAGCAAACTATCAAGCATCCACGAGGGCTAGCGGCCTGTTTTATCGCAGGCTTTGTCGATAAACGCCGCCACGCAATCCAGCTGCTCCGGCACATTGAGTGCTGGCGCATGCCCGCAGTCGGGCACCTCCTCCACCTGCAGCCGCCCCGCCGCCCCCGGCCCCCGGTGGCGCATGGCTTCAATGGTTTCCGGCAAGACCAGATCCGACTCCATGCCGTGCAAGCACAACACGGGGATTTGCAGCGCATCGTAGTGCGACCAGATTTCGTAGTCGCTCGGGTGAACAATGAACTGCTGCACCATGGCTGGGTCGTAGTGCGGTGTCACCCGGCCGTCGGGCAGTCGCCGGGTGGACGTCTCGGTCAATCGGCGCCATTGCGCATCACTGAGCCAGCCGTACGGCTTGTAGACCTGGCGAAAGAAAGCCTCCAGTTCCACCACCGTGTTGAATGCCGGCGGGTTGCCCGCATACTCGCGAATGCGTGCGATGGCTGGTGCAGCCAGCGACGGCGCATTGTCATTGAGCGTGAGGCTGCGAATGCGCGCGGGCATGGAGGGCTCGAACAGACCCGATGCACACACTGTGCCGATGGCCCCGCCCATGGACGTGCCTACCCAGTGCGCACGGGTGATGCCCAACTGGTCAAAGAAGTCCGCGGCAATGCGGGCGTAGAACGCCAGGCAGTATTCCTGCTCGGGGTGCGCGCTCCACTGGCTGAGGCCCCGGCCGATGGTGTCGGGGCACAGCACCCGGTAGCGGCCGCTCAGGTGCTCGGCCAGTTCGTCCATATCGCGTCCGGTGCGGGCCAGGCCGTGCCAGGCCACGACCACCGGCGCGTCGGCAGCGCCCCACTCGGTGTAGTGGATCTCCTGCCCGGCGCAGCGCACGTAGTTGGAGGTGTAGGCCATGGCTAACGCAGCAGCTTTCCACTCACGCCAATGACCGTCACCTCGACGAATCGCGAGCCGATGCGGTTGGTCTGTGAATAATTCACGCGAGTTCCTCCCAGATCAAAATTGTCCATGCCCTCCAATGCCTTGACCAGCTTGGCGCGGGTCGGCATAGGGCCGGCACGGCGCAAGCCTTCTACCAACACCTTGGCACCCAGGAACTCTTCAAAGCTGGTGTAGCTGACGGGCTGGTCGCCACCATACTTCTTCATCAGCGCCTGGTACTCGCGCACCACCGGCTTGTTGGCACCAAACGGGAAAGGCACCACCTGCGAAATGCCCAGGCCATGCACGGCCTTGAGGCCCGCCAGCTTGACCAGTTCGGCCGGGTCCACCACCGAGATGTTGTAGAGCTGGCCACCGCCACCCGCGGCCCGGTATTGCTTGGCAAAGGCGGCCGTGGAGCGGTTGACCGAAATCATGATGATGGCCTGCGGTTCGGCCAGCTTGAGTTGCTTGACAGCGTCGCCCACTTCGTCGGTATTGCGCTCATACGTGGCCGTGCCCACCAGCTTGAGGTTGCGCTTGGCGACCGCCGCCTCCACGCCCGCCAGACCGGCCTTGCCAAAGGCGTCGTTCTGGTACATCACCGCAATGCGGGTCATGCCCAGTGTGGCGGCCTGGTGCACCATGTGCTCGGTCTCGTCCATGTAGCCGGCGCGCACATGGAAGATGTAGGGATTGAAGGGGCTGCGCAGGGCCTCCCCTCCGGTATAGGGCGCCACCAGCGGCGCCCCGCCCACATCCAGAATGCCGTCCGCCAACAACTTGGAAACGTTGGCTGTGCCAGCGAAACCAAACAGCGCGACCACTGCGGGGTCGACCAGGGCCTCACGGGTCAGGCGCACAGTCTCGTCCACCTTGTAGCCATCGTCCAGCACGGTGTGCTTGATCTTGGCACCGTGCACGCCACCATTGGCGTTGACCCAATCAAAGTAGATCTTTCCGCCCAGCACCATTTGCTGGCCGGTACTGGCCAGCACACCGGTGAGTGGCGCCACTTGCACCACGGTCAGGTCAGGAACCGGGGCCGCATGGGCGGGCCCACCAAGCCCCATCAGCAGGGCCGACGCTGCGGCCTGCAGCGCCAGTAAAAAACGCCTCGATCGGGTCTTCATGGCGGCTGGCTCCTAGTTGGGGACTTGCAGCGAGGTTCCGCTGAATCCAATCTGGTCGGCCACTGCAGGAGTTGCCGAAAACGCGGGCACGTTGGCAGCAGTAATCGCTGGTGCGACGCCTGGGGTGCCACCACGCACCGTGGTACGCACCACTTGGCTGGGTGGCAAGGCCGTGCCGTTTTTCAGATTGGCATACATCGCATTCATGGCTTGCACGAAGTAGGTGTGCAAGGGCACGAAGCGGGTGTCAAAACCCGAGAACGCATTGAAGGCGTCAAAGTGCTGTGCGTTGGTGACTTCGATGTAGCTCAGTTTGTTGTTGGCGCCTTCTACCGCACGGTTAAAGGCAGCGTAGGCCCGCTCGGAGTGGTTGATGGGCAACAGGGCATCGCTGCGACCGGCCAGCATCAGTGTGGGCTTGCCGCGCAAATTGCCATTGAGCAGCACCTCGGCCACACCGGCCTTGACCGCGTCGCTCTGTGCCTTGGTGGGCGTAGTGCTGGCGGTCAGCGCTGCACCGGTGACGGTATCCACACCGGTGAACAATGCGCGCTGGCACAGGGCCGCATCCAGCGAGAAGTCGGCCACGCCGGTGCTCGGCGACACACCCAGGTTCCAGGCCTTGGCGCCGCCCACGGAGTCGTTGTAGATGACCGTCGCGGGTGTGCCGTTGACGGTGCCATTGCCCGTGGCATAGCTGGCGGCTTTCGCATTGACCGACATGGCTGCCGGCGCACCAGCAGCAACTGCCGCTGCGCTCATGCCGCACAGGTTGTCGGCCACCGAGAAGCGGCCATAGGCATTGGTGTACATCATGGAAATGATCACCGCGTTGCCCAGCGCGAAATGGGCGTTGTGCATGGTGTCGTTGTCGCTGGTCCAGCCGGCGGCCCGCATCTTGGCCAGGGCGGCCGTTGCCTGCTCCGCCGTGGTGGTACCGCTCACCAGGCCCTTGGCTGCCAATTGGGTGCAGCGGTTGGTGGCAGTGCTGGTCTGCACCGTCAGACCGATGTAGTTGTAGATGGACACTTCAGTCAGTGCAGCTGCCGGGGCCAACGCGGCACAGGGCTGGTACAGGTTGGCAATCGTGAAGTAGTCCATCAGCGACTTGCCGTAGGACGCGACGGGAACGCCGCCAACCTGCACGCCGTAGCCGGCCGTCGTTGCAGGCTGTGCGCTGGGTTCTCCGGCCACCACGCCGTCAATCAGGCCCGTGGTGTCCTGCTCGGCTGCGCGCAAGACCGCCGCTCCGCCATTGGAAACCGAGCCCGCAATGACCAACGTGTTGGCAGCGGTGAAGCGCAAGGCCTTGCCGGTTCCACCGGTCACCGTGGGAGCGTACTGCTGGTTGAGCACATACAGCGCATAGGCCGCAGCGCTGAGGGTGTCGTTGCCCCAGTCCTTCTCGGGGTTTATTTGCGAGTGCACCTGTTTGAGCGCTACCCGGTTCGGAAAGGCGGTGTTGAATGCCGTGCGCGCCGCATCGGTGAGGTTGGCCGCAAAGTGGGACAGCGTGCCCGCCACCGTGCGGGTGGCGCGGGTGCCGTCGATGCGGTGCACTGTGTCGTCGCCCAGGTCGTACAGGCCCATGCCCTTGCCGGCATCGGTCAACGCCACCGCACATCCGCGCTTGAGGCCCCAGTCGCCAGCGGAACCGATGGCGCCATAGACACCACGGGAACCAGACGACGGTCCGACCACGATACACGGCGCATTGACATCAAAACTGTCGGGAACCTGCACGGCCATGGTCACACGCTTGCGTCCGCTGCCGTCGTCGAGCACGCCCACATATTCCAGCCCCGGCACCAGGCCTTCGCCCAGGGTGTTCTTGCCAGCGAGATCAATGTTGGGGCCGTACAAAGTACCGTAGCCACCATTGGCGGTGTTGTCGACCAGGCCCCGGTAGTTGGATTGGATGGCGTTGCGGCGCAACTCGTCGGCCGTTGGGTTGGCCGGGTCCACGAATGCGGTGAGCGTGGCCAGCGCGGTGCTGGCGATGCCGCTCTTACCCAAGCCGGCGGTCAGCAGGTCCTGGCCCGCTGCAGTATTGGCAGCACCGGTTGCAGTGGCCCGGTAGGCCTTGGCGCCCAGGTCAGTCACACCGCTGGGCAATCGGTTCACTTCAGGCTCCACGGTGCTGCTGCCACCACATCCGGTGAGCGCCGTTGCGCCCAAAAGTGCCACCGCTGCGGCCACCAGGGTCAGGGTGCGGGATTCATTTTTTTGGTACATGGTTGTCTCCTAATCGGTTCTTGTTGGTCAATGGGGCTAGGTGCGGTCAAGCCTGCGCACTGCGGGCGCGCAGTCTCCCCACCACACCGGAGGGGAAGTAATAGACGGACAGGACAAACAGCACGCCAAGCCACAACAGCCAGCGGTCCGGCGACAACAGCGCCGACAGCCAGGGCAAGGCGCTGGCAGCCTCGCTGCCCAGGCGCAGCAGGTCCTGCAAATAGCTCTGCGCCACCAGGAACAGAGCGGCGCCCACAATCGCGCCATACATGGTGCCCATGCCGCCAATGACGACGATAAGCAGCACGTCCATCATGATTTCGAAGGACAGCGAGGTGTCCGGCCCGTTGTAGCGCAGCCAGAGCGCCAGCATCGCACCGGCCAGGCACGCAAACAAGGCCGACAGAATGGCCGACGTGGTGCGGTAGACCACCACACGGTAGCCAATGGCCTCGGCACGGAATTCGTTCTCGCGGATGGCCTGCAGCACCCGGCCAAAGGGCGAATTGACAATGCGCAGCAGCGCCAGAAACAGCACCACTGCCGTCATAAACAACAGGTAGTAGCACAGCAGGCGGCCGTCGAGCGAGACACCCAGAAAGGGTTCTTCACTGAACTCGAAGCTGGGCGACAGAATCTCCGGCACCTTGAACGACAGGCCATCTTCACCACCGGTGATCTCATGCAACTGGGACGCCAGCGTCAGGAATGCCGAGGCCACCGCCAGCGTGATCATGGCAAAGAAGATGGCCCGCACGCGCAGCGAAAACAGGCCCACCATCAGCGCCAGTGCAAATGACAGCAGCAGTGATCCGCCCAACCCCACCGCCAGTGCTTCCCAGGTTGGCCCCATGCGCGTCGTGGCCACCGCAATGCCATAGGCGCCAATGCCAAAGAACATGGTGTGCGCAAAACTGACGATGCCGGTGTAGCCCAACAGCAAGTCAAAACTGGCCACCAGCACAATGAAGACCAGCACCTTGGCCGCCACGTTGAGCGCCTTCACGCCGGGGAAGATGAAGGGTGTCAACGCAAGTGCCAACACCAGCAGGATCAGCAGACCGGCCAGCCAGCGGCTGCGCGGCAAATCATTGGAGAGAAGTCTGTGCAACATGCGTTCACCTACTCGTTACGGGATAGACACCCTGGGGGCGCCACAGCAGGATGGCGACCATCAACGCGATGTTGGAAAACAGCGCAACCTTGGGGGCGAGGAAGCCGGTGTAATTGGCCATCAGGCCGACCAGCAAGGCGCCAATCAGCGCACCACCCGTAGAGCCCAGGCCTCCGATGATGATGACGATGAAGATCAGCACATTGACCTGGGCACCCATTTGCGGCGTCACGGTCTGCTGGTACAGGCCCCACATCACGCCACCCAGCCCCGCAAGGCCACTGCCCACCACAAACACGCCGATGAACAGGCGCTTGATGCGGTAGCCCAGGGACTCCACCATCTCGCGGTCCTGCACGCCAGCGCGGATCAGCAAGCCGATCTTGGTGCGGCTCAGCACCCAGGCCAGCGTCGCAAATACGGCCAGCCCCACCACCACGGCCATCAGACGGTATTTTTCAATGGCCGCATCACCCAGGTACACGGAACCGCGCATGGCTTCGGGCAACGGCAACGCGATCTGCGCCGGACCCCAGATCACCTTGATCAGTTCTTCGCCAATGATCATGCCGCCCATGGTGATCAGGATCTGTTTCAGGTGCTGCCCATAGACAGGGCGCACGATGAAGCGCTCAAACGCCAGGCCCACCGCACCGGCCACGGCCATGGCGATCAGCATGGCCGGAAAGACTGCCACCAGGTTGCGCCACAACTGGTCCGAGCTGGTCCAGTCGCCCATGGCCCCCATCACGCTGGTCGCCACGAAGGCACCCAGCGCAATGAACACACCATGGCCAAAGTTGAGGACATCCATCAGCCCGAACACCAGCGTCAGGCCCGAGGCGATGATGAAGATGATCATGCCCATGGCCAGTCCAGCCACGGTCAACGTGAGCCACGTGGACGGTGAGCCAATCAAGGGCATCACCAGCACGGCGAGCAAGGGCACCAGGACCAGGGGTTTCCAGTCGAAATTGATTGTTTTCATATCGCAAGCCCCAGCAAGGCGTGTTGCAGGTCTTCGTTGTCGGCCAGCTCCGCCATAGCACCGGCATGCACGACGCGGCCGTTGTCCATCACCGCCACATGGTCTCCCAGGCGCTTGGCAAAGCTGATGTTTTGCTCCACCAGCAGGATGGTGGTGCCGGTCTGCTTGAGTTGGGCAAAGGCGTCAATCATGTTGTTGATGATGGCGGGCGCCAGACCCTTGCTGGGCTCGTCGACGATCAGCAGTTTGCGTGGCTCCACGATGGCGCGGGCCACCGCCAGCATCTGTTTTTGCCCACCCGAGAGCTTGCCCGCCGGGTGGTTCCAGAATTTCTCGACCGCCGGAAACAATCTAAAAATCCACTCCAGGCGCCGGGTGTCCATCTGCTGGGCACGCTTGGCCGACCGGGCCGCCAGCAGCATGTTTTCCTTGACAGTGAGATCCGAAAAAATGCCCATGTTTTCTGGCACATAGGCAATGTCCAGACCGGCAATGGCGGGCGTCTCTGCGGCCGTGATGTTCTTACCATCAAAGGTGATCGTGCCTTGCGAGGCGTGCCACAGTCCCATGATGGTGCGCAGCGTCGTCGTCTTGCCCGCGCCATTGCGGCCCAGCAGCATGGTGAGTTGGCCACGCGGCACGGTCAGGTCAACCCCGTGCAGGATGTGGTACGCGCCAATGTGCGTGTGCACGGCCGACAGCGTCAGCAGGTTGTCGTGGCTTGCGTTGGCGTTCATGCCACCTCCTGTGCGGGCGCCGCGACGGGGCTCACGCCCAGGTACGCTTCTTGGACCACGGGCGATGCAATCACTTCAGCCGGATCACCATCGGCCACCAGCGCGCCGTTGTGCAGCACGATGATGCGGTCCGCCAGCTCGCGCACCACATCCATCTTGTGCTCCACCAGCAAAATGGTCTTGCGCTTGTCTTCCTTGAGTTTGCGGATCAGGTTCAGGATGACCGGCGCCTCATCCGCCGACATGCCCGCCGTGGGTTCATCGAACATGAACACGTCGGGCTCCAGCGCCATCAGCAGGGCGACCTCCAGCTTGCGCTGGTCGCCGTGTGGCAGGCTGGCAACCGGCGTGGCCTGTTTGTCATTCATCGAAACCGCATCCAGCACTTCTTCGGCCAGCTGCGTCAGTGCCTTGTGGTCGCTCCACACACTCCACAGGTTGAGCCCGCGCAAATGCGCACCAGACCGCGCAGCCTGCACCGCCAGCCGCACGTTCTCCAGCACCGTGAGGTTGGGGAACAGGTTGGTCAGCTGAAACGCACGCCCCAGACCCGCACGGGTGCGGGCCGACGGGCTCAGGCCATCCAGGTTGTTGCCGTTGAGCATGACCTCGCCACTGCTGGCCTTGATCTGCCCGGAGATGAGATTGAAATACGTCGTCTTGCCCGCGCCATTGGGCCCGACGATGGCCGTCAGCGTTCCCGGCCGAAACGTGCAGCTGACTGCGTTCACCGCCACGTGCCCGCCGAATCGCACCGTCAAATTTTTGGTAACTAACAATCTCGTTCTCTCCGGTTCAGATAGGGGTCGGGTTCAAGGGCAGGTGCCGATGACGTAGTAGTTGGTGCCGGTCTTCTTCAGGGTCGTGGTGGCAAAAATATTCCACAAGCCCATGCTTTGGTTCGAGCCGTTTGCATAGGTCAAACCATATAGCGCGTAAGCCCGTCCCGCAATCGTGTGGGCGTAGTTGGACGCGGTGTAGCAGGTTGCAACTGGTGGGGGCGGCGTTCCCGTCGTCGTGCCGCTGGCGGCCAGCGATGCCGCGCCCTCTGCCCCATTGGCGTCGGCCGCCTTCACGGTCCAACTGTAGGTCGTCGCAGCCGCCAAACCGGTGTCATTGAAGGACAGTGCCGTCACGGGCAGCGCATTGGTCTTGTTGCTGTTGCGGTAGACGTTGTAGCTGGCCGCGCCCGAGACTGCCGCCCAACTGATGGTCATACCGCTGGCGCTGGCATTGGACGTGGCGACATTGGCGGGCGCTGGCAGCGCCGCGGGCGGTGGTGGCGGTGTTGCGCCACCGGCAGACACCTGATCCACCATGGCCTTGATGGCTGCCATTTGCGGCCCGGATTTCTTCGCGTAGCTGGCGCTGTCGTAGCCCCACCAGTCCCAGCAGCTATTCGTTGCAGCGGTGCTGGTCTGCGGATACAGCATCACCATGTTGTTGGTGTCGGCCCAGCGGTTGTAACCGGTGTTGCGCACATACTTTTGCTGCACCAGTGTCACGTTTTGCTGGCAGCCATGCAACACCACATGCAAGCGGCACTGGGTGCCAGTCGCGCAGGCCTGCGGAATGTAGGCCCAGCCAGTGGGCGCCATGCCGTGGTTGGTGATGAACTGGCTCTGGTTGAACTCGACGAAATTGCCCTCGGGCAGCGCGCCGGTGTTGCGGGCGTTCAGCGTGCCGTAGATGTGGGCCAGCATGGCACCCGCCAGGTCGAAATTGCAGTCGTTGATATAGGGTGAGGCTTTGGTGGAGCAGGCGCTGCCAAAGTCGTCGGTGATCATCGCGTGCTCGGCCGCGATGTCCTTCTTGTACACCACGTTGGCGGTGGGTACGAAGCTGTTGTAGTAGGTCTTGAGCGCATCCATGACACCCGGTTTAACCGTGCTGTCTATGGTCCCGGAGAACATATAGACCTTGGATGCTTGCAGATTGGCCACGGGGTCAATGCTGCCCGCGCTGGCCCAGCTATTGGTGGTGCTGACCAGCGTGCTGGTCGGAATGCCGGTCGGGCTGGCCATGCAGCGGCCGGTGGCGTTGGTGATGGAGCCTTCGGCGCAATAAAACGGTCCACCGGCCACAATGCCGGCGCCTTTTGCAAACGTGGCCGAGTGACCCACATGCAACTGCACAGCCATGAAGCCACCGGACGACAGGCCGGACACCGAGGTCTGGGTTTTGTCGATATTGAGTTGCGGCAGATTGACTGCGGCGATGGCACCTGCACTGGCCAGCGCGAGTGCGCAAGCGGTCAGCCGAACGGAAAAACGGTTCATCTTTTTTGTCTCCTGGTGTTTTTGGGTAACAGAATCCCTGCCCCCGTGTTTCCGGGAGTCAAAACTGAACTCAGAGAGGCGGGGCCGCTGGCCCCGCAAAGTTGCCGGCTTAACGGCGCATGGCGTGGCGCCTAGCGCTTGTTCCGGATCGGGATGTTCATCTCTTCCGGTTTGATCTCGCGCACCAGTTCAGGCACACCCCAGGCAAACGCGGGGTCGGCCTTGATCTTGAAGTGGTACATGCTCTGCATGGCCTGGTGGTCTTCCTTGCGGAACGTCATCTTGCCCTTGGGTGTATCAAAACTCATGCCTTCCATGGTCTTGATCAGGGTATTGGCGGACGTATCGCCCTTGCTGTTGTTGAGGGCCGTCACGATGGCCATGGCCGCCGAGAAACCACCGGCCGTGAAGAAGTCCGGCGGTGTCTTGAACTGGCTGTAGTGGCGAGCCACCATGGCCTCGTTGATTGCATTTTTTGGAATGCCAAAGTAGTAGTACAGCGCGCCTTCCATGCCGGGGACCTGCTTGTAGGCCACCATGGCTGGCAGGATGTTGCCCCCAGTGGCCAGCTCGATGCCGTAGCGCTTCTTCAAATCCAGATCGGCGATCTTGCTGAAGGGTGCGGGTGCACCCGACCAGCCCACCGAAATGTATTTGTTGCCGGGTTGGTCCTTGAGCTTGTCGACAATGCGCTGCAAGCCGGCTGTGAAGTCGGTGGTGCCGACGGCCAGGTATTCCTCGTGGACGATCTTGGCGTTCTTGAGCGACTCGCGCGTCGCCTTGACACCATCACGGCCAAACGCGTTGTCGTTGGCCAGGGTTGCAATCACGTTGCCCGGCTTGTCCAGCGCCACGGCATTGGCCGCAGCATCCTGGCTGGAATTGCGGCCGGTGCGGAAGATGTACTTGTTCCACTTGTCACCGGTAATGGAGTCGGCCACGGCAGGTTCCACCAGAAGGATCTTCTTGTATTCCTCGGCCACGGGCAACATCGCCAATGCGACCGGTGACGCGGTGGGGCCAACGGCCAGATCCACCTTGTCATCACCATACGCCGCCGCCAGCAGGCTCTTGCCAATGTCAGGCTTGCCCTGGTCGTCTTTTTCGATGACCACGATCTTCTTGCCAGCCACCACCATGGTGCCGCCGGTCGCGTAGTCCAGACCCATCATGAAGCCCACCGCCGTCTGCTTGCCATAGGCTTCCAGCGGGCCGGTCTTGCTGTAGATATGGGCAATCTTGATTTCCTTGGATTGCGCCAGTGCGGCAGTCCCGCCCATGGCAGCCAAGAACCCGGTTGCAATCAGTGAAGCCTTAAAAACCCAACGGCGTTGGTGCATGAATGTCTCCTGTTATTGTGAAGCGAACACATTCATTTCGCAGGAAGCGTGCCAATAACTAAAGTATTGATTTCATTGGATATTTGTCGGGAATGCGACAATTTTTCATGAAATTGACTGAAATTCATACACAATGAGGTGTATTATTTTTATACATTTCGTCTAAATTTCAGTCAGCCCCAAGTCTGGAATACAGGGTCGCACGGGCCATGCCGAGCATCTTGGCCGCGGCTGCCTTGTTCCCGTGGTTCGCGCGCAGGGCGGCCTGGATGGCCTGGTGCTCCAGTTCGGCGACTTGCTCGGCCAGGGGGCGCAGCAGTGCGGCATCACCCACCGTCGCTGGCAGTGTCACCATCGGCTGCAAGGACTGACCCGCCGCCACCGGCGTGGAAACCGGTTCAATGTGCTGCACGCCAGACTCGCGCAGTACGGTCTCCAGCTGCTGCACATCAATCCGTTGCGAATCGCTGCGCATGGCGGCCTGCTCCAGCACATTGCGCAGCTCGCGGATATTGCCGCGCCACGGCTGCGCCTCCAGCAGGGCTAGCGCACCGCTGGACAACTCCGGTGGCGGCATACCGCTGCGCAGGGCCACATCCTCACCCAGCGCCTCCAGCAAGGCCGCGATATCGGCCCGCCGTTCCCGCAGGGGCGGCACCCGAATCGGCAGCACATGCAGCCGGTAAAACAAGTCCTCGCGAAACCCGCCCTCGCGCACCAGTCGGTTCAGGTCCCGCGATGTGGCGGCAATGACCCGCACATCAATCGGGATCAGCTTGTTGGAACCCAGGGGCTCGATCTCGCCTTCCTGCAGGGCGCGCAGCAGCTTGGACTGCAGGGCCAGCGGCATGTCGCCAATCTCGTCCAGGAACAGGGTGCCACCATGGGCCAGCCGGAACTTGCCATCACGACCCTTGCGGTCCGCGCCGGTAAAGGCGCCCGGCGCAAAACCAAAGAACTCGGCCTCCAGCAAGGTGTCAGGCACCGCTGCAATGTTGACGCTGATGAATGGACCAGCGGCCCGGTTGGAGGCGGCATTGATGGCGTGCGCCAACAGTTCCTTGCCCGTGCCGGTTTCGCCCAGCAGCAAGACTGGGCTGGACGACTGCGCGGCCCGGCGTGCCTGGCGCTTGACCTCGACCGCCGCCGCGCTCAGACCGATGAAGCTGGCGAACGTGTATTTGGACTGCCGCTGCCCGCTTTGCTTGAGACGCTGTGTCGCCAGTTCGCGCCGCGCATCATCCAGGTCGCGCTGCAACAGCGAGAACTTTTCAATCAGCGGCTGCAGCGTGGTCTCGGGATGGTCAAACAGCACAATGCCCAGCGCACCGATGACCTGCCCCGCGGCATCGCGCAGCGGAATGCGGCTGACCACAAAGGTGCCGGCCTTGTTGGTCAGCAGGTCGATCAGGATGGGCTTGCCGGTTTCCAGCACCTGGTGCATCTGCGTGTTCTGCACCACCTGCGACACAGGGTGGCCGACAAAATCCTCTTCCCGCTCGAAACCCAGTGCGGGTAGAAAACGCTTGTACTGGTCGTTGATCCAGACCACGCGGGCCGCGCGGTCCACCAGCATCATGCCCTCGCTGGCGTTGGCAAACAGGTCAAACATAGAGCGCGCCGCCAGCTCCAGAATGCTCTGGGCGTCGCGGGGCAGGCTGTCCATGTTTTCCATGGGCGCATGTTAACGTGCCACACACGCGCAGTGGTTGGTGGCGGGGCGCCCTCCCTGCGGACCTGTTGTAGGACAAGGCCGACACCGGAATGCGGCATACGCCGATACCGCTTGGGACGGCAATTCGAGACCATGGGGCTTCCACTATTTCAAGGAATACCCATGGGAACAGCCTATCAAAGCCTTTGCAATGAACAGCAAAACCAGTTGCTGGCCGCATTGCCACAACAGGATATGGACCGCTGGCAGGGCCGCCTGGAACTGGTTGAGTTGTCGCTGAACCAGATCTTGTATTCCACAGGGCGGGCGCCGGAATATGTGTATTTCCCCACCACGGCCATTGTCTCGCTGATGTCCATGACGCTGGACGGCGCCACCGCCGAAGTCGCCCTGGTGGGCAACGACGGCGTGGTCGGTATCTCCTGGTTGCTGGGCGCCGATAGTGCGGCCAACGACGCTGTGGTGCAGAGCGCCGGGCGCGCGTTTCGCGTCAGCGCATGTTTCGTCAAAAGCGAGATTGAGCACGCGTGCGGCGTCATGAAGGTGGTCATGCGCTATGCCCAGGCCGTACTGGGCCAAATGGCGCAGACGGCCGTGTGCAACCGCTACCACTCCATTGACCAGCAGTTGTGCCGACGCCTCCTGTTAGGGCTGGACCGCCTGCCATCCGACGAGTTGGACATGACGCACGAACTCGCCGCAAACCTGCTGGGCGTGCGCCGCGAGGGCATCACCATGGCAGCCCACAAGCTGCGGGAAGCAGGCTTGATCCGCTATAGCCGGGGGCACATTGTCGTGCTGGACCGCGAGCGCCTGGAGGAGAAAACCTGCGAGTGCTATGCCGTTGCCAAGAAGGAGTACCGTCGCCTGCTGCCGGTTGCCATGGCAGCTTGAGACGCCTAGGCGGAGGTTGGCCCGGATTCTGGCAGCCGGGCGCGCAACAAGGTGCCCTCGCCGGGGCTGGAAACCAGTTCAAACACCCCCGCCTCGGCCTCCACCCGAAAGCGCATGCCCAGCAACCCGTGCGCCTTGTTGCCGACCTGGCCGGTGTCGAAGCCCGTGCCGTCGTCGCGGACGCTCACTTCGACCTGGCCATTTTCTGATGCGAGGCTGAGCCATACATTGGAAGCCCGCGCGTATTTGGCGATGTTCGTGGTGGCTTCTTGCACCAGCCGGTAAACCACCAACTGTGCATTCGTTGTCAATTGGACAGGCTCCAGTGCGCAGTGCACCGCTATGCCTGCGCTTTTGGAAAACTCGCGACCCAGGATTTCCAACGTGGCGACCAGCCCCAGGTCCTTGAGCGCAGAGGGCCACAAATCCTCAATGATGCGGCGCTTCATCACAATGCCGGCATTGAGCGTCTCGACCAGATGCTGGAGGCGCTCCTGTGCCTCGGGCGCTGTACCGCCCAAGCGCGAGCGGATACGGGCCACGTCGAGCTTGGCAGCCGTCAGCAACGCGCCCAGCTCGTCATGCAAATCGCGCGCAATGCGGTGGCGCTCGTCTTCGCGCGCGGTCTGCAAATGCTGGTTCAGCTCAACCAATTGAGCGGTGGCCCGAGCTACCTCGGTCCTCAGCCGCTCCTGCTCCAGCCGCATGGCGCGCTGGTGCAACTCCTGTTGCGCCTTGAACGCCTGGTTGTGCCGCATGTTCAGCAGGACCAGCATCAGGCTGACCACCGTCAGCAGTGCGACGCCCAGTCGGCTGAACAGCAGGATGTCCGACACTGCGTTTTGGCTGCTTTGCAGGCGGTGGGTTTCCACTTGCAACAGCTCCGCGCCGGTGGTGCGGATGGCGTCCATGTACTCCTGACCGATGCCGCTGAGGGTGAACTCCCTGCCGGTCTGGCGCCGGCCCTCTTTTTGCATTTTGACCGGGATCGCAAGTTCGGACAGTTTGGTCTCGGTCAGCGAATGGAGCTTTTTCAGCAGCTCGGCCGAACGCGGCTCGCGGCCGTAGGCGGCGTCCAGTTGGGCAAATGCAACGTCTATGCTCTTGAGCGCGGCGGTGTAGGGAACCAGGTATTCTTCTTGTCCCGTCAAAAGGTAGCCGCGTTGCCCGGATTCGGCGTCCAGTACAGCCTTGGTCAAGTCGTACAAATGCAGGCGGTTTTCCGCGATGGCACCCAGTTTTTGCACCAAGGCCGCGGCGCGCTGGTTGGAGTCTTCGGTGATCAAGACCACCGCAATCGACGCCAGCACCAGCAGCAGAATAGCCAGTGGGTTTCGCGTCACTACGGTGGGCAGATGGGTTTGCATGGGCTGTCCTAGAATGCAAAACAACTCAGGGCAGAGAAGCACGTGACTACATGATCCGGATTGCCATTGTTGATGACCATGCCATCGTGCGCGCGGGGCTGCGGCAATTTCTTGCCGACCATGCAGACCTCAGTGTGGTCGCGGAAGCCAGCAATGGCCGCGATGCGGTTGACCTGGTGCGCAGCGGCGGCATTGATGTCATGGTGATGGATCTTTCCATGGGCGAGCAGGGGGGAGTCGAAGCCCTGGCTGCCATCAAGGCACGTGCGCCGGATTTGCCGGTGCTGATACTCAGTGCCTTGCCAGAAACCCATTACGCCGCCGCCTTGCTGCAGCAAGGGGCCAGTGGCTACCTGGGCAAAGACTGCGATCCCGAGCGCATTGTCGATGCCATACGCACGGTGTCGCGGGGTCGCAAGTACATCAGCACCACCGTCGCCGAACAATTGGCCGACGCCCTGGTGGGTGGTGGGGATTTGGAAAAACCGCCGCATCAGAATTTGTCGCAACGCGAGTTGCAGGTGTTCTTGCGGCTGGCGGCGGGGGAGGCTGTTGGCAGTATTGCCGAACACATGTCGCTCAGCAACAAGACAGTGAGTACATACCGGGCACGCATCATGGAGAAACTAGGCCTCGCTTCGAACAGCGATCTGACCTACTACGCGTTGAAGAACGACTTGATCCAGTAGCCGCACTCAGTTCAGCTCCCCGCGCACGCTGTTGCCAGCCTCGCCCGATGCCAGGCGTTCACAGTAGAGCATCAGCGCTTCCAGCTCGTTGGATTTGTCAAAAACCTTGCGGGCACCCAGCTCGGCGCACTTGCGACGCATTTCGGGCGTGGCGTGGTTGCTCAAAACCACCATGGTGCGCTGCGGTTGCACGCGGTCCGCGGCCTGTAGCACACCGAGACCGGAGCCCCGCTTCAGGAAAATATCGACAATCACCAAATCCGCCGCGTTGCCGGTTTCGGTCAGCCAGTGCACGGCGCTGGCTTCGTCTTCAGCGACCCCGACGACCTGGATGGGGGTCATTTCTTCCAGCGCAGCGACCAGACTGTCGCGTATGACCTTGCTGTCTTCGACGATATACGTTTTAAGCCGTTGCATGGGAGGACCACCGCCATATTGCGTCCATGGTATCGCCAACGGGGAGGCTTGTCTCGCAAACTGCGCGGTGTTGCGGAACAATTTTCGCTGTGTTGTGCATAGCACAGACGCCGTGCAACAGGGTGGCAGACGATGCGTATTGCGGTAAAAAAATCCGTGAAGACCTCGGACTTCACGGTTTCATTTGTCGAACGTGGCGAGAAGATGTAGCTATCTTTTTTATAGCGCACTATCCATATTTCACGGGGGCTATTGGCCTATTTTGCTTTAAGCATTTCCGCTGGCGGCCTCCATCGGCTTGCGAGAAAACATCTGAACCAAACGGGGCACCAGCAGCACCGCAACCACCACGACCAGGATCGCGAGCGACATGGGACGCTGCACGAAGATCAGGGCACTGCCCTCGCCAATCGAGATCGCGTTACGCAATTGCGCCTCGGCCAGCGGCCCCTGGATCATGCCCACCAGCACCGGTGCGGTGGGAAAGTTGAAGCGCCGCATCACCAGCCCCACCAGGCCAATGCCATACAACAGGAACAGGTCAAACGCGCTCTGGCGCATGCCATAGGCCCCTACCGTGGCAAAGATCAGGATGCCAGCGTAGAGCTGGGGCTTGGGCACCTTGAGCAGTTTCACCCACAGGCCCACCATGGGCAGGTTGAGCACCAGCAGCATCACGTTGCCGATGTAGAGCGAGGCAATCAGCGCCCACACCAGGCTGGCCGATGTGGTGAAGAGTTGCGGGCCGGGCTGGATGCCGTAGTTCTGGAATGCTCCCAGCAAAATGGCCGTGGTGTTGGAGGTGGGAATGCCCAGGGTCAACAGCGGAATCAGCGCGGTGGTCACTGTGGCGTTGTTGGCTGCCTCGGGGCCGGCCACGCCTTCAATCGCACCCTTGGTGCCGAACTCGGCCTGGCGCTCGCCACTGGCCAGCTTCTTCTCGGTGGCATAGCTCAGGAAGGTCGGAATCTCGGTGCCACCGGCCGGAATACAGCCAAACGGCGCGCCAATGGCGGTGCCGCGCAGCCAGGCCGGGATGGAGCGCTTCCAGTCGCTGGCCGTCATCGTCACCCGGCTCATGCGGTTCTCGCTGTCCACGGTCTTGCCTTCAAACAGCACCGCGTGCATGGCCTCGGCCACGGCAAACAGGCCCACCGCCACCAGCACGATTTCGACGCCATCCATCAGCTCCGGCACACCGCCGGTATAGCGCACCTGGCCGGTGATCTGGTCCATGCCCACCAGCCCGGCAGCCAGGCCGACAAACAGGGCGGTCAGCCCACGCACCGTGCTCTGGCCCAGCACCGCGCTCACCGTGGTGAAGGCCAGCAGCATCAGCATGAAATATTCCGGCGGCCCGAGCTTGACGGCAAATTCAGCCACCACCGGGGCAAACAGCGTCACGATCACAGTGGCAATCGAGCCCGCGACAAAGGAA
Organism: Rhodoferax sp.; assembly: GCA_030645355.1. Taxonomy (GTDB): domain Bacteria; phylum Pseudomonadota; class Gammaproteobacteria; order Burkholderiales; family Burkholderiaceae_C; genus Allorhodoferax. Next base: position 19,249 of record JAUSNJ010000153.1, read on the forward strand.
CCGATCGCCGCTGTGGCCAACGCCGCACCGGCTCGGCCGCTCTTGGCCATCTTGTTGCCCTCCATGGCGGTGACCATGGTGGCGGTTTCGCCCGGCGTATTCAACAGGATGGAAGTGGTGGAGCCACCGTACATGGCACCGTAGTAGATGCCGGCAAAGAAAATCATCGACGCCGTGGCTTCCACCTGCGTGGTGATGGGCAGCAGCATGGCCACGGCGGTCGCCGGGCCAATGCCGGGCAACACGCCCACGGCCGTACCCAGTGCGCAGCCCACAAACGCCCATAGCAAGTTGACCGGCGTGCCCGCCGTGGCAAAGCCCTGCAGCAGTTGGCCCCAAATATCCATCGTTTCCATTACAACCACCCGCTTTCGGTCAGACCGGGCAAGTTGATGCCCAAAAATTTGGTGAACATCCAATACACCGGTGCGGCAATCAGCAGCGCCACCACGCAGTCAATCACCCAGCTTTTTGCACCCAGCCTGGCAGTGGCCTGGGCGTTGCGCAGCCCACGCGCCGCCAGCACAAAACACAGGGCGCAGCTGAACACGAAGCCGATGCGGGTGATCAGGGCGGCATTGAGCAGCATGCCCGCCGACATCCAGGCAAAACCGGCCCAATAGGGATGCTCTCCATCGTGGTCCCCCATGTGCAGGTAGCCGCTGCGCCGGGCCTTGCGAATCAACAAGAATCCGCACCCCCCCAGGGCAATGGACACCACCCACGGCAGGAAGTTGGGCCCCACCCCGCCGTAGCCAGCGTCCGATGGAATGAACCAGGCGCCCAGCGCCAACGCCAGCGCCAGCAGCAGCACGCCGACACCAACCAGGGCTTGCAAATACGGCGAATGCTGCGCCGGTGCGTGTGCTTGCATGGGTGCGTCTCCTGCAGCTTTTAGATCATGCCGGACTTGACCATGGTCGCGCGCAGCGAGGCAAAGTCATCGTCGACAAACTTCTCGAACGCGGCGCCCGACAACACGGCCGGTGTCCAGCTATTCTTTTCCAGCGCCTCTTCCCATGCCTTGGTCTTGAGTGCCTTGAGCACCAGGTCCGTCAGGGTCTTGCGCTGCTCGGCGCTGATGCCGGGGGCGCCGTAGACGCCGCGCCAGTTGCCAATCTCCACATCCAGACCCTGCTCCTTGAGCGTGGGCACGTCAATGCCCTTGAGGCGCGTGGCCGATGTCACACCCACGGCCTTCATCTTGCCGGCCTTGATGTATTCGGCAAACTCGCTGTAGCCGCTGCCGCCGATGGTCACGTTGCCGCCCAGGATGGCCGCAGTGGCCTCACCGCCGCCACGGAAAGCCACGTAGTTGATACGCGCCGGGTCGACGCCAGCGGCGCGGGCAATCATGGCAGCGGCAATGTGCTCGGTGGCGCCGCGCGAGCCACCGCCCCACTTCACACTACCAGGGTCTTTCTTCAGCTGGGCCACCACGTCGCCAAGCGTCTTGAAAGGCGAGTTGGCCGGAAGCACAAACACGTTGTATTCGCTGGTCAGGCGGGCAATCGGGGTGGCCGCGGTGATCGACACCGGAGGCTTGCCGGTGATGATGCCGCCCAGCATGACGGCGCCCATCACCATCAGGGCATTCGGATCGCCCTTGCTGGCATTGACAAACTGCGCCAGTCCCAGGGCACCGGCCGCGCCACCCTTGTTCTCAAAGGTCACGGTATCGGCCGCCTTGGCCTCCAGCATGGCTTTACCCAGGGCACGCCCGGTGGTGTCCCAGCCGCCGCCGGGGTTGGCGGGGATCATCATCTTCAAGTTGGTGGCGGCACGGGCCGTCAAGGGCAGGCTGGCAGTTGCGGCCAGGGCCAGCATGGATTTGAGAAACAGTTCGCGACGCATGGAAGTCTCCTCGGGTTGTTGAAAAACAAACCTATGATGCGAAGCCAGCCTGTCATTCGGCTGTCCAAAACCCTAGGGAAAACCCCCGAATCCTGCTACCGAACGCCATGCACCTGCTGTTGATCGAAGACGACCTGGCCCTGCGCACCGCGCTGCAACGCAGCCTGGTGCGCGCGGCCATACGGGTCGATGTATGCGGCGATGGCGCAGCGGCGCTGGGCATCTGGAGCAGCCTGCAACCCGACGTGGTGGTGCTGGACCTGAGCCTGCCCGGCAAGGACGGGCTGGAGGTGCTGCAGCAGGCGCGCAAGACTGGTTTGAACACCCCGGTGCTGATCCTGACGGCACGCGGCACCGTGGGCGACCGGGTTCTCGGTTTGAACGCCGGTGCCGATGACTACCTGCCCAAGCCCTTTGACCTGGACGAACTGGAGGCCCGTGTGCGCGCCCTGCACCGCCGCCGCGCCGGTTCGGCACGTGAAGAGGGAGAGGAGCACCCCGCCGTCGGTGCCCTGCGCTATGACCGCGAGAATGGTGCCATCTACCACCAACACCAGGTGCTGGACCTGACACCGCGGGAACTCGCCCTGATGGGCGCGCTGATGGGCAAGGCCGGCCATGCCGTGGCCAAGGAACGCCTGTTCGAGGTGGTCTTCCCCGGTGAGCTCGAGGTGCAATACGAGGCCATCGAAGTGGTGGTCTACCGCCTGCGTAAAAAACTGGCCGGCACAGGCGTGACGCTGATGACCCTGCGCGGCCTGGGCTACCTGCTCAAGGCCGACACCTGATATGCCCCCCGCACCCACCACGCACCCCACGGCGCTATCTCTGCGCCGCCATTTGCTGGTGGGCATTCTGGTGCCGATTGCGCTGTTTGTGGTGGTGGACACCTACAGCCTGTACCGCCAGGCCCTGCAGGCGGTGAACGTTGCCTATGACCGCACGCTGCTGGCGTCGGCCAAGGCCATTGGCGACCTGCTGGAGATTGAAGACGTGGGCGGGCAGCCCACCATCCGCGCGCACATTCCCTACTCGGCCCTGGAGGCCTTTGAGGCCGATAACCGCAGCCGCATGACCTACCGTATATCCGACGCAAAGGGCCAGTGGATTGACGGCGCCAAGGATCTGCCCCAATGGACCGGGACCCTGCCCAACCAGGGGCCTTACGCGGCGCTGGTGGATTTCTACGACAGCTCTTTCCGCGGGGACCCCGTGCGCGTGGCCGTGCTGCTGCACCCGCTGGCCAGCGGGGTGGACCACGCCATGGCCACCGTGCAAGTGGCCGAAACGCTGGAGCTGCGCCGTACGCTGGCGCGGCAAATCCTGCTGGACACCCTGATCCGCCAACTGCTGCTGATCACCGTCATCACCGCGGTGGTGCTGGTGGTGGTGCAGCGGGTCACGCGCCCTGTACGCCGCCTCAGTGAAAGCCTGCGCCTGCGCCGCGAAGACGATCTGACGCCGCTTGAGGCCAGTGACATTCCGCGCGAAATCCAGCCCCTGACCGATGCCACCAACCAGGTCATGCAGCGCCTGCAGCAGGTGCTGGACCACCAGAAACGTTTTGTGCGTGACGCCGCCCACCAGTTGCGCACGCCGCTGGCCGTACTCAAGGTGCAGGTGCAGTCCGCCCTGCGTGGCGACGCGCCAGCGCAGGAGGCCCTGCAGGAGATGCAGGTGACCGTGGACCGGGCCACCGTGCTGGCCAACCAGATGCTGTCCCTGGCCAAGGTGGAGCAGGTGCGCCAACTGCAGGACTTTGCCACTCTCGACTGGGCCGAGGTGGTGCGCGCCGTGGCGCTGGATGTGTCGCCCCTGATTGCTGAAAAGGACCTGGACTTTGACATCACCACCCTGCCCTGCCCCGTGCACGCACACGACTGGATGCTGCGCGAGTTGGTGCGCAACCTGCTGCACAATGCCGTGCGCCACTCGCCCAAGGGCGCCAGACTGTCGGTCAGCATCCAGCCACAAGGGGGCCAGGCACACTTGCTGATCCGCGATGCAGGCAGCGGCATCAGCGATGCCATGCGCCAACGCCTGTTCCAGCCCTTCGCAACGGGTGACACCAAGTCCGGTACGGGCCTGGGGCTAACTATTGCCCGCGAGATCGTGTTGGCGCTACACGGTACCATTCAATTGAACAACCGCCTGAACCGCGAACACCTTGAAGGACTCGACGCCTGCGTATGGCTGCCTCTGAACCACGACACCCCGTAATGGACAAGACCCGAATCGACAAATGGCTGTGGGCCGCACGCTTCTTCAAAACCCGCTCGCTCGCCACGGAAGCCGTGAACCGTGGCCAGGTGCAGATCGCCCAGCAGGACGTCAAACCGTCACGGGATGTCCGGGTGGGTGATGTGATGACGATCTGGCAAGCCAAAATTCAGCATACCGTCGTCGTCATGGGCATCAGCGAGCAGCGCGGCCCCGCGCCGGTGGCCCAGCAGCTGTATGCGGAAACACCCGAGAGCCTGGAGCGCCGGGCCAAAGAGGCCGAGGCCAGGCGGCTGAGCCCTGAACCGGCCATGACACTGGAGCACGGCCGCCCGACCAAACGCAATCGCCGTGATCTGGAGAAGGACTGGAACGCACGCTGGAGCGCGTCACTGGACGAATAGGACACGCACTCGCCGCGGGCAGACTCTGTGCTGCCAACAAAAAAGCCACCCGAAGGTGGCTTTTTATCTTGGCGGAAACGGAGGGATTCGAACCCTCGATGAGGCTCTACACCCCATACTCCCTTAGCAGGGGAGCACCTTCGGCCACTCGGTCACGTTTCCTGAACGACTCGTATTATCGCACGACTCGGTGCAATTTTTCAGCCCGCAGGCTGGTCCAGGTCAAAAGCTTTGTGCAGGGCGCGCACGGCCAGCTCCTTGTACTTCTCGTCGATGACGACCGATGTCTTGATTTCCGACGTGGAAATCATCTGGATGTTGATGCCCTCTTCGCTCAGCACGCGGAACATGCGGCTGGCCACGCCCACGTGGCTGCGCATGCCGATGCCGACGATGGAGACCTTGCAGATTTTGGTGTCGCCCACCACTTCTTCGGCGCCGAGTGTGGGCAACACCACGTTCTTGAGCAGATCCACAGCCTTGGCGTATTCGCCGCGGTTGACCGTGAAGCTGAAGTCGGTCTTGCCGTCCTTGCTCAAGTTCTGGATGATCATGTCGACTTCGATGCTGGCATCGGCCACGGCGCCCAGAATCTGGTACGCAATACCGGGCTTGTCGGGCACGCCCATCACCGAAATCTTGGCTTCATCGCGGTTGAAAGCGATGCCCGACACAATGGCTTGTTCCATTTTCTCGTCTTCCTCAAAAGTAATCAGGGTGCCGGATTTGGCTTCCTCTTCGATATCGATATCCCAGTCAGTGAAGCTGCTCAGAACGCGCAGCGGCACCTTGTACTTGCCGGCAAATTCGACGGATCGGATCTGCAGCACCTTGGAGCCCATGGAGGCCATTTCCAGCATTTCTTCAAAGCTCACCGTTTTCAGACGGCGGGCTTCGGCAACGACGCGGGGATCGGTCGTGTAAACGCCGTCCACGTCGGTATAAATCAGGCATTCGGCGGCCTTCATGGCCGCTGCCACCGCAACTGCGGAAGTATCCGAGCCGCCACGTCCCAGTGTCGTGATGTGGCCTTGGTCGTCCATGCCCTGAAAGCCCGTGACGATAACAACCTTGCCCTGGGCCAGATCTTTGCGCACGCGGGCGTCGTCAATGGATTCGATGCGGGCCTTGGTATAAGCGCTGTTGGTGCGGATGGGCACTTGCCAACCGGCATAGCTGACCGACTCCATGCCTTCGGCCTGCAAGGCAATCGCCAGCAAGGCACTGGATGCCTGCTCACCGGTGGCGGCCAGCATGTCCAGCTCACGGCCGTAGGCGTCACCCTGTTTGGACGGGGCCAGTTCCTTGGCCAGGCCCAGCAGACGGTTGGTCTCGCCACTCATGGCCGATGGAACGACCACCATCTGGTGACCCGCGCGCGCCCATTTGGCGACGCGTTTGGCGACATTGCGGATGCGTTCAGTAGAACCCATCGATGTGCCGCCGTATTTGTGAACGATCAGTGCCATGAAATCAGTAATTTTTGAAGCAAAACCTAGGGATTGTACCAAGTCAAGACATCGCTGCTGCGCTGCACAAACCCGAGCCCGACCTTGATGTGGATGCGGTGCCCGCGCGTCGTGCAGTCAGCCAACTGGTCCAGCAACTCCGACAACTGGGCGGTGCTGGGAATGGTTTGAAAGCGGTCCTTGAGCCAATGGCGCAGTGCATTAGCCTGACGCGCCCGGCTCAGCTGCTGCAGCACCCGGATGCGAGGCAAGCCGTCGCTGCCACGACCCGCGAGTTGCAGGTCTTGCGCAGCCACCTCGTCGAGCACCTGCTGCGCCTGGGCGGCGTGGGCGGCACTGCGCGCAAAGGTGTCCAGAAATTGGGGAAACGTGTCTTGCAGGGCTGGAACCAACCGCGCCCGGATGCGGTTGCGCGTGTAGCGTTGGTCCAGGTTGGTCGGGTCTTCCACAAATGCAATGCCCCGCTGCGCAAGCCAGCTGCGGATATCCGCACCCGCCACCGCCAGCAAAGGGCGGTAGTAGTCCAGCCCATCCCGCCGCCAGTGTGCAGGCATGGCACTGATGCCCGCCAGGCCGGCGCCACGGCTCAGTGCCAGCAGCAGCGTTTCAATCTGGTCATTGGCATGCTGGGCGATAGCTATAGATTTTATAGCGCTTTGTTCATATTCCACGAGGGCTAATGCCGATAAAGACGCATAGCGTGCCTGGCGCGCTGCGTCTTCGGGGCTCTGCCCGGCCAGAGGATGTGCATCCACCCGTTGAATCCGCAGCGGCACGCCCAGGCGTTCACACACGCTGCGGCAGTGGGCTTCAAACATTGCAGCGGCATCTTGCAGCCCATGGTTCACGTGTAGCGCAACCACCTGTCCGGGCCATTTTTCGGCACAGGCAACGAGCAAGGCCACGGAATCGGCACCGCCACTCAGGGCAACGGCCAGTGGCAACTTGGGAGCGAACGCTCCAATCGCTTCGTCAAGGGACTGTGTCATGGCGACGGCCTCGCGTCGCGCCAAGGCCTAGCGCGCAGTGGCCTTGGTGTCGGTAAAGCGCCCATAGCTTTGCAGACGCTCGTAACGACGATCCAGCAACTCCTTGACTTTCAGGTCACTGATCTGGCGGTAGGCATCGGCCAGCGCCCGCTTCAGGAATGCGGCCGCCTGTTTGTGGTCACGGTGCGCGCCGCCCACGGGCTCGTTCACGATCTTGTCGATCACGCCCAGTGCCTTGAGGCGGTGGGCGGTAATGCCCATGGCCTCGGCCGCGTCGGATGCCTTTTCCGATGTCTTCCAGAGAATGGAGGCACAGCCTTCCGGGCTGATCACGGCATAGATGGAATACTGCAGCATGACCAGTTGGTCCGCCACCGAAATCGCCAGCGCGCCGCCGGAACCACCTTCGCCAATGATGGTGGTGATGATGGGCACTTCGAGCTGGGCCATCTCGAAAATATTGCGGCCAATGGCCTCGGACTGCCCCCGCTCCTCGGCATCAATACCAGGATACGCGCCGGGCGTATCGACAAAGGTAAACACCGGTAGTTTGAATTTTTCGGCCAGCTTCATCAGGCGCAGGGCCTTACGGTAGCCCTCGGGCTTGCTCATGCCAAAGTTGCGCAGACCACGCTCCTTGGTGTCGCGGCCTTTTTGGTGCCCCAGCACCATGCAGGGCGTGCCATTGAAGCGGGCAAGCCCCCCGACGATGCTCAGATCGTCGGCAAAGTGGCGGTCACCATGCAGCTCGACAAAATGCGTGAACAGCTCATTGATGTAGTCCAGTGTGTAGGGGCGCTCGGCGTGGCGGGCGATCTTGGTGATCTGCCACGGTGTGAGATCGCTGTAGATGTCTTTCGTGAGTTGCTGGCTCTTCTTGCTCAGCTGTTCGATCTCGGCAGAAATGTCCACCGCCGATTCGTTTTGCACATAACGCAATTCCTCGATCTTGGTTTCGAGCTCCGAAATCGGTTGTTCGAAATCCAGAAAAGTTTTTTTGGCCATGGTCAATTCCTATTCTCAATCAGTTGGGGTCAGAGCACATTTGCTACGCAAAGTGGTCCGACCCACAAGGCCTCAGTAGTCCACTTGCACCGGGTCCAACGAGCGCCAAATATACCAAGTTGCGACGGTGCAGTAGGGAGCCCAGGCCGCAGCCACCTCCCGCGCGTCGCTGCGGCTCACCACATCACCGGAGAAATAGTTGTGGCTGATCCCGCTGATCAGGCCCACATCGTCCAGCGGCAACACGTTGGGCCGCATCAGATGGAAGATCAAAAACATCTCGGCCGTCCAGCGGCCAATGCCGCGAATCGCGATCAGCTCGGCGACAATTTCATCGTCACTCATGGATTCCCATGACTTGACGTGCAGGGCGCCGTTGTCAAAGTGCAGCGCCAGGTCCACCAGGTACTCGACCTTGCGGGCGCTTAAGCCCGCCGCGCGCATATCGTCGACCTTGAGCTTCAGAACATTGCCGGGCGTCATCTTGCGCGGCAACAGGTCAAAACGCTCCCACACAGTTTGCGCCGCCTTGACCGATATCTGCTGGCCCACGATGCTGCGCGCCAGCGTGACGAAGGCGTCACCCCGAGTCTCCAGGCAAGCGTCTCCAAACTGGGGGATCAGGCGCTTCATGACCCGGTCTTTCTTGACCAGGTGTTTGCAGGCTTCTTCCCAGAAATGCGGCGTCTTCCGTTCAGTCGGGAGCTTCTTGACCGTCGCCATCATTTCACCACTTCCCAAGTGGTTCCTGTGGCTGAGTCCTTGAGCACGATTCCCTGCGCCAGAAGCTCCTGACGGATGCTGTCGGCCAGTGCAAAGTCGCGTGCGCCCTTGGCAGCGGCGCGCTGCTGGATTTTGGTCTGGATGGCGGCATCGTCCAACCCCGCGCCAGCTTGCAGGAAGGCTTTGGGATCTCCCTGTAGCAGGCCTAAAACGCCGCCCAGGTCACGTAACAGCCTGGCCAATTCTGCCGACTGCGTGCGGTTGACTTCACCCGCCAGATCAAACAACACTGCCACCGCCTCGGGCGTGCCAAAGTCGTCGTCCATGGCGGACTTGAAACGCTGCGCGTGGGCCTGGGTCCAGTCGATACCCACGTTTGCTGCCGCGGGCGGCACCAGATCCAGTGCGGTGTACAGACGCTTCAATGCGTTGCGCGCATCATCCAGGTGTGCATCGCTATAACCCAACGCAGTGCGGTAGTGGCCACGCACCAGGAAAAAGCGCACCGTCTGCGGATCGTATTTGGCCAAAACTTCGCGGATCGTAAAAAAGTTGCCCAGACTTTTGGACATTTTTTCATTGTCCAACTGGACCAGGCCGTTGTGCATCCAGACCTTGGCCATGGGGTGGCCGGTCACGGCTTCGGTTTGCGCGATTTCGTTCTCGTGATGCGGGAACTGCAGGTCGGCCCCGCCGCCATGGATGTCAAAGGTTTCACCCAGCGTCTGGCAACTCATGGCCGAGCATTCGATATGCCAGCCCGGACGGCCCACGCCATAGGAATGGCCGCTGGCCCCGCTGTCCCACTTGGCGTCCGCTGGCTCTTCCGCCTTGGCCGCCTTCCACAACACGAAGTCCATGGGGTCGACTTTTCCATCGTCAACCGCCACGCGCTCTCCGGCACGCATGTCGTCCAGCGACTTGCCCGACAACTTGCCATAGCCCACGAACTTGCGCACCGCGTAGTTCACATCCCCGGAACTGGCCTTGTAGGCAAAGCCCTTGGCTTCCAGTTGGCGAATCATGTTCAGCATCTGGGGTACATACTCGGTTGCCCGTGGCTCGACCGTCGGCGGCTCTATGCCCAGGCGCCCAATGTCTTCGTGCATGACACCAATCATTTCGTCGGTCAGGGCTCGGATCGGGATATTGCGCTCCAGCGCCCGACGGATGATCTTGTCGTCGATATCGGTGATATTGCGCACATAGGTCACGCGGTAGCCACTGGTCTTGAGCCAGCGCTGCACCACATCAAACGCCATCGCCATGCGGGCATGGCCAATGTGGCACAGGTCGTAAATGGTCATGCCGCAGACGTACATGCGGACATGGCCGGATTCAATGGGGGTAAATGGCTCTAACGCACGCGACAGCGTGTTGTAAATGCGCAAACTCATGGGTATTTCAACGCCCTTGCCGACGGACCGGGGTTCCAGGCAAAGGCTTTAACTCGTACAGATTTGGTAAGGGTAAATCTCGGTCTGTTGCCAACGGAGGCCTCTACCCCCTCAGCTACAATTCAACGCAGTATAAAGCCCCGGCCCGAGGGCTCCTCCAACGTCTGAAAAACTGAAAGCTTTATGACGCACTCCCGTTTACCTGTACTTGGACCATTGCGACTGCTGACCCTTGCAGCGGCCCTGATGTTCTCAACGGCACATGCAGACGAATACTCGGACGTGTCCCAGTTGGTACGCGCGGGCAAACTACCTGAAGCACTGTCCAAGGCGGACCAATATCTGACCACCAAACCACGCGATCCGCAAATGCGGTTTCTCAAGGGCGTGATCCAGCGCGACACCGGCAAGACCACGGATGCTATCTCCACCTTCACCCGCCTGACGGAAGACTTTCCGGAGCTGCCTGAGCCCTACAACAACCTGGCCGTTCTATACGCCGGGCAAAGCCAGTTTGACAAGGCCCGCACCGCGCTTGAAATGGCAATCCGAACCAACCCCAGTTACGCCACGGCACACGAGAACCTGGGTGATGTCTACGCCAAACTGGCCAGTCAGGCCTACAACAAGGCCCTGCAGCTGGACTCCTCCAATGCCGGTGTCCCACCCAAGCTGGCCCTGATCCGCGAACTGTTCAGCCCCACCGGGGCCAAGGGCCAGCGCCCCGGTCCTGCTGCGGTGACCGCACCAACCGCGCCGGCACCCGTTGCGACCAAACCAGCACCGACCCTGCCAGGACCCGTGGTTGCAAAAGCTCCAGTGGTAAACACACCCGCAACTACTCCAGTGCCTGCCCCCATACCAGCGCCTGTGGCTGCAACTCCAGCAGCGTCCCCAAGCACCGTCGTTGCGCCTGCCACCGCAGCCGTAGCGCCCGCTGCCACTGCCGCTTCCGGCGCCAACCCCTCCAAAGATGCTGAGGCAGCGGTGCACGCCTGGGCGAAAGCCTGGGCCGCCAGAGACGTCAAGGCGTATCTCGCCTCCTATGGCAAAGACTTCGACCCACCTGGCTCCATGAGTCGCGTTAATTGGGAAGAAGAAAGGCGCATGCGCATCAACAGCAAGTCAAAAATCAGCATCAAGCTTGAAAACCTGACGGTTACCGCGTCTGGCAATACCGCCGTTGCAAAGTTCCGCCAGGACTACAAGGCCAATGGTCTGGCCGTTTCCAGCCGCAAGACGCTGGATCTGGTCAAGAACGGTGACCGGTGGCAAATCGTCAAAGAATCCACCGGCACATGAAGGTTGGCTGGCGGACTGCTGACATGAGCAGGTCGATTCTCAACATGGTGCTGGTGGCGCTGGCAGTCCTTGCCAGCATGCCATCGCACGCGGTGAGCCCCAAGCAGGGCAGCAAGCCAAAGCCACAACGCCAGGAAGTGCCCGTAGTCAAAGATCAGGACGGTGTCGCCGAGGCGCGTCTGATCGAGATCTACCGATTGATTGGGTCGGCGCAAAACCGTGAAGCGCTTGCCAAAGCGGACAAGCTGGTCGAAGACTTTCCGCACTTTCAACTGGCGCATCTGGTGCACGGCGATTTGCTGACAACCCAGACCCGGGCCATCAAGACGTTTGGAGACGTGCCTGACACCGTGGCACGCAGCGCTGGCCCAGCGCTGGCCGAACTGCGCGAAGAGTCCCAGCGCCGGGTCAGGGCTTTGCGCGAGCGGCCTGCAGCGGGCACCATTCCATCGCAATTTCTGGCGCTGTCTCAGAAGTCCAGACACGCCATTGCGGTGGACGCGTCCAGATCCCGCCTCTACCTGTTCGAGAACTCTGCCGCTGGCTTGAACCTGGTGGCGGACTACTACATTTCAGTCGGCAAAGCCGGCACTGCAAAGTCGGCCGAAGGTGACCAGCGCACGCCACTGGGCGTGTACTACATCACCAGCAACCTGGACCCCAAGTCGCTGAAGGACTTCTACGGCTCCGGCGCCTTGCCAATCAGCTACCCCAACATGCTCGACAGCAAGCGTGGCAAGACCGGCAGTGGGATCTGGTTGCATGGGACGCCGCCCAACCAGTTTTCGCGTCCACCGCAAGCAACCGACGGCTGCGTGGTGTTGGCCAATCCGGATCTACAGCACATCATCCGTACCGTGGAAGTTCGTACCACGCCCGTGGTGATTGCCACGCAGCTCCAATGGGTTGCACCGCAAAGCACACGCGCCGAAAGCAAACCATTTGAAGACGCCCTGCACGGATGGCGCAATGCCAAGACCTCCGGCAACCTGCAGCAGGTTCTGACCTACTACGCGCAGGACTTCAATAGCAATGGCAAGACGCTGAGTCAATGGACGCCCACGCTGAAAACCGAAATCGACCAGACGCAGGGGCGTACCATCCAGCTCAAGGATGTGTCCTACCTGCGCTGGACCGATGCCGCCGACACCATGGTCGTGACCTTTGGCGAGGTTGCCGACGGCACGCGGGTCGGCTGGACCAAACGGCAATACTGGATTCGCCAGTCAAACCAATGGAAGATATTTTTTGAGGGAGTAATCTGATGACGATGCAATGGAACACTTTGAATCGACGCGCCGCACTGGCCAGTCTGGCTATGGCCGTGGTCGTTGGCCCCGCACTGGCCGAAGGTGCACCGCAGGTCAAGTTTCAAACCAACCTGGGTGACTTCGTGGTGGAGCTCAATCCTGAAAAAGCACCCAAGACCGTGGAAAACTTCCTGCAATACGTCAAGGCCAAGCACTATGACGGCACCATTTTTCACCGCGTGATCCCCAACTTCATGGTGCAAGGCGGCGGCTATACCGTCAAATACGACCAGAAGATCATGCGCCCACCCGTCGTGCTGGAAGCCAACAATGGTCTCAAGAATGACCTGGGGACTATCGCCATGGCCCGCACCAACGAACCCAATTCCGCCACGTCGCAGTTCTTTATCAACGTCAAGGACAACGCTGCCCTGAACGCCCGTGGCCCTGCAGACGGCTACACCGTTTTCGGCCGCGTGGTATCCGGCATGGAAACCATCATGAAAATCAAGGATGTCCCCACTGGCCCCGGCGGCCCCTTCCCGACGGACGCCCCCAAAACACCCGTTCTTATCAACTCCGCTACCCTGGTGAAATAAATCATGAGCAACCCACAAGTCGAACTCCACGTTACCAACTACGGTGTCATCACACTGGAACTGGACAAGGAAAAAGCCCCCCAGTCGGTGACGAACTTTCTGTCCTATGTGAACAAGGGCCACTACAACAACACGATTTTTCACCGCGTCATACCAGGCTTCATGGTGCAAGGCGGCGGCATGGAGCCGGGCATGAACCAGAAGACCTGCGATGCGCCAATCCAGAACGAAGCCAACAACGGCCTGAAGAACAACAACTACACCGTGGCCATGGCGCGCACCGGTGACCCGCACTCCGCCACGGCCCAGTTCTTCATCAACGTCGCCGACAACGGTTTCCTGAACCACACCGCCCCCAGCGCACAAGGCTGGGGTTACGCCGTGTTTGGCAAAGTGGTGGGAGGTGCCGACGTCGTGGACAAGATCAAGGCCGTCAAAACCGGACGCAAGGGCTTTCATGACGACGTGCCAAAGGAAGACGTCATCATCGAAAAAGCCGTCGCCCTGTAAACACCGGGTAGCGAGGGATGGAACTTGACGCACCGTCCCGCTGGCGCTGTGTCGATTTCATCTCGGACCTGCATTTACAGGCCAGCGATCCGCTGACCTTTCAAGCCTGGAGCACCTACCTCCAGCACACGCAAGCAGACGCCGTCTTCATACTCGGCGACCTGTTTGAAGTCTGGATCGGCGACGACATTCTTTCCATGGAGTCAGGCTTTGAGCGGCAATGCGCCGACGTGCTGCGCAAGGCCGCCGGTCGCCTGGATCTGTACATCATGTGCGGCAACCGCGACTTCCTGATGGGAAGTGCTCTGATGTCGCATGGCGGTTGTACCTTACTGGAAGATCCATGCACGCTGTCATTTGCCAACCAGCGCTGGCTGCTGACCCATGGTGACGCACTGTGCCTGGCGGATACCGAATACATGCGGTTTCGGGCACTGGTGCGCAGTACGGACTGGCAGCGTGACTTTCTGCAAAAACCCCTGGTTGAACGCATCGCACTGGCGCGTACCATGCGTGAACAAAGCGAGGCCCGCAAACGCAGCGACCCCGTCTATGCCGATGTGGACGCACCGGCCACCCAAGCCCTGTTACAGAGCGAGCAATCGACCCACATGATCCACGGCCACACCCACCGCCCGGCCCGACACCGCCTGGCTGCCGGAATCGAGCGACTGGTTCTCAGTGACTGGGACCTGTGCGCCCGGCCGCCGCGCGCCGAAGTGTTGCGCCTGCGCCGTGCAAGCCAAGGTACAACACAAACCATCACACTGGAGCGCATTCCACCGAGCATGGCGGGTGGTACAAGCCGACCTAAACCCAAGCCTGAGGATTGACGGTATCGATTTGCCAGGGATCCAAAAACTGGTGGGCGTAGCGCAGGTAGACCCCCTCGCTGACAAAGATGTCAAACAGGTCGGGGTCGATGTGCCCACCCATTCTGAACTTGTACATGATGCCCATGGCCTGCGATAGTTTCATGCCCTGCTTGTACGGGCGGTCACTGGCCGTCAGCGCCTCAAAAATATCGGCGATGCCCATGACCCGCGCCTGGACCGACATCTGGTCGCGGGTCAGGCCCTTGGGGTAGCCCTTGCCATCCATGCGTTCATGGTGGCCACCAGCGTACTCCGGAACATTCTTCAAATGTTTGGGCCATGGCAACTGCTCCAGCATCTTGATGGTTGCCACAATGTGGTGGTTGATGATATTGCGCTCACCTGCCGTCAAGGTGCCTGCGCGTATGGTCAGGTTCTCGACTTCATCCGGGCTTAATAGTTCGGACTGCAGCCCGCTCACACTGCGCCACATGTACTTCTGGCCAATATCACGCACACGCTGCAGGTCTGCATCCTTCATCGACTCGGCACCCCGGTTCACAACACGCAAGAAATCGCGGTCGTCCTCCAATGCAGTGATCGCTTCCCTGCACTGCGCCCACAGTTGCGCTTCGGCAGCCGCATCCTGCTGGTCCCGCAGCTCCAACTGCGCGCGCAGGGCGGCAATTTCCTGGTCGCGCTTGAGAACCTCGAAGCGGGTGTCGACCAGGTCAATCCGGTCAAACAGCGTTTGCAGTTTGGTGGCTTTGTCCACCACGTGCACGGGGGTGGTCACCTTGCCACAGTCGTGCAGCAGCCCGGCGATCTTGAGTTCGTAGCGGTCGCGGTCATCCATGGAGAACGCTGCCAGCGGACCCTGCGTGTTGGCGTTCACTGCCTCAGCCAGCATCATGGTCAAGGCGGGTACGCGCTGGCAATGGCCGCCGGTGTAGTGCGATTTTTCATCAATGGCCAGATTGATCAGGCTGATGAAGGACTCGAACAGTGCCTCGAGCTGCAACATCAGGTTGCGATTGGTGATGGCGATGGCGGCTTGTGATGCCAACGACTCGGCCAGACTTTGGTCCGCGCTCGAAAAGGACACCACCGCGCCGTCAGGCCTGCGTTTGGCGTTGATCAATTGCAGGACACCAATCACATCGCCTTCATGGTCCTTCATGGGCACGGCCAGGAAGGATTGCGACCGGTAGCCTGTGCGTGCATCAAACTGCCGCGTCCCGGAGAAATCGAAGTTCGGTTCGACATACGCGTCTGAAATGTTGACGGTCTGGTTGTGGATGGCGGCATAAGCCGCGACCAGTGAATCGTTGGGCCGCCCCTGATCGTCGTGCAAGGGCAAATTCGGAAAATTGATCGGATTTCCCGACGTTCCGCCCATGGCGATTTTCAGTGAATCGGTTTTGAGGATCTCAAACCTCAACGCCTGGCGGTCTTCGGTCACGCGGTAAAGCGTGCCCCCGTCGGCATGGGTAATGGTTTTGGCGGCCACCAGAATGCTTTCCAGCAGACGGGTGATGTCACGCTCTTTGGACAGCGCGGCGCCAATGGCGTTGAGCTGCTCCAGCCGACGCAGCAGGTCTTCAATGGAGTCCAACAGATTCTCCCCGGAGTACAAGAAGCCACGTTCACCGCAGTGAACGTGTCATTCTTCCACAACCAGCCCCATCCGTGTGCCGAATGCTATTTTTTCAGCAGCACCTTGAGTACATTTTGCACGCGGCGCGCCGCCGGCGCACTGAACGGGCCAGCAAACACCGCGGCCGTATCCTGACCCCAAGTCTGCACCGGCGGTGGATCGTTGCGGCGCGTCAGCAACTGCAACTGCAACGCGCGTCGGGCATCCAGATCCTCGGCCGGAGTCGGCACTTCGGCCGCCATTTCCAGCCTCAACAGGGCCACATGCGGATCGACGGCCTTGGCGGACGCACCGGATTGCGCACCCAGCGCCTGCACCCAGGCATTGCGCGTGGCCGGTGGTGCCCGGTTGCCCAGGTCCTGCGCCCCCGGCACCAATGTGGGATCGCGCTTTTCCCAGGCGGTCAGCAACTGGGTCAGTGCTTCGCCATGTGCCTGCATCGCCAACTTCTTGAGGGCCAACTGTGCATGCTCCAACGCATCACGCTGGGCCCGGAACGCCGCATCGCCCAGGCGCGGTGCCTCGGGTCGGGTCTCGTAGGCACCACGCGTATCGGAGCCGAATCGGCCCCCGGTGCGTCCATCACTGCGGCCATCGCCACGGCCACCACCTGCGCGATCATCAGGGCGCGGACCGCGGGAATTGCTGTCCTTGCGATCACCCCACTTGCCGGCACCCCGCGCACCCGCGGCGACCGGCACTTCTTTTTTCATGCCCGGCCGGTCGTCACCCCGCATGGCAATCACCGGCTTGGGAGCCGGCTTTGGCGCTGGAGCAGGCACCGGCGCCGCTGCAGCATCCGGCTGCTCCGCTACTGGCGGCTCGGAGGATGCTACTGTTTCAATAGCATCAGATGCCGATTCCACGAGGGCCGGAGCCGCATTTTGATCAGCGTCCGCAGTCTGCACCGCAGCTTTGGCTTCGCTCTCTTGCGACCCAGCGGTTTTCACATCGGCCTGGGCCTGGGCCTGCCCCTGCAAGGCGGCCTCCAGCGCGGACATGGCCGTGCGAATGGCCTGGGCGTCACCCGTTGCGTTGGCGGCGTCCAGTGCCTTGGCGGCTTGCAACACCATGCGGTCGCGCGCACCCAACGAGGCTTCAGCCTTTTCGCGGTCAGCCGTCTTGCGGTTGAACGCATCATCGATCGGCTTGCGGAACGCATCCCACAATTTCTGCTCCTGGCGACGGTCCATGGGCACACGGTGCGCCTGGGCCTGCCAGCGCTGCTGCAGGGCTTTGACCGCATCTACGCGCAATTCGGCAGCGGCACCCAACAGCTTGGCTTCTTCAATCATCGCATGGCGCAAAGCCAGGCTCTCTGCCTGCAAAGCCTCCAGGGGCGCTGCGGCATTGGCGATGGCCGCCTTCCACAGCGGCTGCAGCTCGGCGAAGGCCTTCTCGCCCAGGTGACCCGCCTCACGCCAACGGTCTCCAAACTGGTGCAGGATTCGGTTGAAGCCCTTCCAGTCGTCATCCAATGCGGTTCGGTTGGCGGCGGCCCAGGCGTTGACTTCCTCGATCAGGGCCAAGCGCTGTGCTTTGTGCTCCGCCGATTCGGCTCTCACCTTGTCCAGCCAACCTTCGACGACCTTGTGTGCCTCGTTGCAGGCCTCGTCGAAACGCTTCCACATCGCGTGGTTGGGCGCCCCGCCCTGGTCGGTCTGCTTCCACTGCTCGCGTAGGGACCGCAAGGTTTCCTGCATCTTGCGGCCGCCAATGGCCTGGCCTTCGGGACGCTTGAGCAGACCTTCGGCCTGGGTCACCAGCGCTTCGCGCAACTGGTCGGCACGCCAGCGTTGCCAGCCCTCCAGTTCACCCGCCGCAGCCAGCGCCGCGTGGACCTGGTTCTCCAGCTTGTCGTCAATGACCCGTCCGAATTCTTTGAGGGCATGGCGCAGCGCATTGGCAGCGCCGGCGCTGGCTTTGCCATGGCCTTCGGCGATTTCAAGCTCCAATGTCGCCAAAACCTCGCGCACCGCGGCGGTGGCCTGGGCCCGCACTTGGGGATCTATCTTCGGTTTGGGTTGTTTGGCTGGTGCTTCCACCGGCACGCCGCGAGCCACGCGCAATTCGTTCGCCCACATGGGGACCGGTGGCAGCGGGGCAGCAGCGTCTTGTGCGGCGGTTACTGCGAGCGCCAAGGCAGCCTGAAACGCGTCCCACACCACCAGCAACTGACCGCGGGAGGCTTCCAGCAGGGGCGGGAATTTCACGTCCACACTAGCCCAGCTGGGGTCGACCACCAACTGCGCCGCATGCGCCTGCCAATGGTCCACGTCGACGCGCAAGGCGTCCAGGGCGGCCTGCGCGTCGAGCCACGACTTTGTCGAGAGCACCTCAATGCGCTGTGCCAGCAGCACGGCAGCCTCCCGTTGCACCTGGACCTGGCGCTGCAGGTCTTCAATGATCCGCACCCGCTCGGCCAACCGGGTCTTCAGTGCGGCCAGGGGTTCGCGGCTCAGTGGCGCGCCCGCTTTGGCTGCATCGCGCTGCCACGCCAGTGCATCGGCGATGTTGAGCTTGACCATGCCCAACAAGGCTTCGGCCTTGGTGGCCCAATCGGCGGCGAGGGACTCCTGCCCCTTGAGACGCTTGGCCTCGTCGATCTTCTCACGCACCAGCTTGGCGGCGCCTTTGTCCTTGACGCTCAATTCCTTGAAGACATCGGCAAGTTGATCGGGTCCGGGGCTGCCCTGCAGCCAGTCCCGTATGCGGGCAGCTCGCTCGCCTGAAGTAGGAGCGGAAAAAGCGCCACCGGTCAGACTGTCTAAATGGGCTATATCGTTGTTTTTGGCGGTAGAAGTCGACGTCACGGTGGGCTCGGAAGTGGGTTGAAAGGAAATCTGCAACCGCGTATTTTCGCCGCTAATTGGAAACAGCCCGGTGGTTTTTGTCCATGCTCGCCCAAACCGCGCCCGTCAGCGCAGCTGACAACAGAACAATAACTACGAAATACCACGCTAGCCCTCGTACCCATTGAACATATTGCTATTTAAAATATAGCAAAAAAATTTACACCATGCATACCGTTACCCCAGGCACTATGTGGTGGCGCACAGAACATCTTGAGCAAACACTCTATATATAGAGAGGACAGCGATCTCCAGGGGTTTTCTGGGGAAGCAATCAAGAAAGCCCGGCGCCCGAACCATTCAGTTCGGCCACCGGGCTTGACGGCTGACCAAAGGTCCATGCCGTCAGGGTCGGCACTGGGGAGATTGACGTCCCGCAGTGCACTAGAAGCAATAGATTGCCTCCTTACGTTACCGGGGCCGCTTTATCACAGGTACCGTCACGGTACGGACTGGCTACTGCCGGAACAAAACCTGAGTGAACAGGCAAAAGGAGTCTAGCGGGCACCAATGGCGATTTCAAATCGGGTTTTCAATGGAATTGGTGTTCGCGATTGGCAGATTTTCGATGGCGCAAAAGACGCCGGGAGCCCGCACCAAGCCTAGGAATTCTCTTTCATACAACCAATATTAGAATATCAAACCTATTTAATATTGTTGACTCGGTATATTAAACACCCCTAGAATCCGCCCATTCCTAGTTTTGGCTAGGGATAACCCGTAACCGCTGCCGAACCCGGCATATTCAAATCGCTGCACATGTCGAACCGACGCCGCAGGATATTGATAGCGTACCAACCCAAACGTGGTGTCTGAAGTGACCGCACTGTTCGCAGCGCGAAAACCCAAGACCCCCGCCTAAGAAGGAAGAGCTATGACAGCGACCGAAAAATTCACCAAGGGCTTGGCAACATTTGCCAGCGATATCGCCCAAGGTTTCTTTGAAATCACGCACAACGGTTTTGCCCTGCTGGGCTTGGCCGTGATGTTTGCCGTGATCACCCTGACCGCAAGGCCAGAAATCCGCCAGGCGGGGGAAGTCCAGTTGATGAGCTGGCTGCAAACCCGTCAAACTGCCGTTACCGGCATCGCCGCAGATGTGGAAGCCGTTGACCGCACGACTGCGGCCAATCCGCAAAGCCTGCCTAAACAGCAAGCCGCCGTGGCCTATTGGCTCAGCAAAAAGTACAACATTGCGCCCGAGCCTTTGAGCGCACTGGTCGCCGAAGCATTTGAGACGGGCAGTCGCGCCAAACTCGACCCAACGCTGATTCTTGCGGTCATGGCTGTGGAATCCGGATTCAATCCGTTTGCACAAAGCTCCGTCGGTGCCCAGGGCCTAATGCAGGTCATGACCAAGATCCATAGCGACAAGTACATGGGTTTTGGTGGCAAACTTGCAGCTTTTGACCCGGTGTCCAACCTGCGGGTTGGGGCCAAAGTGCTACAGGAGTGCGTGGCCCGTGCCGGTTCCATCGAAGGCGGGCTCAAGCTCTACGTGGGTGCTGGCAATATGGAAGACGACGGCGGTTACACCGCCAAGGTACTGGCGGAGCACAGCCGTTTGCTGATGGTGTCCAATGGCCGCAGCGTACCAGCCGCGGCGCAGCCCCAGGTAATTCCGGTGAAACAACCGGTCACACCAACGGAAGCGCCCGAAGTCGTCGCCAGCTATTTGAGCTCGTAAACCCCGGAGGGACCGGTTCGCCAGTCGGCTCGGGTAAACTCCACTCTGTACGCGACTGGCGATAGGCGCTCAAACCCAGCGGTTTGGGGTGCTGACGTGGGACAACCACTGGGGAGCGTGCCGCACCGCCTGCACAGGTGGCTGCGTTCAGCCGTTCGCCTGGGCAGCCCTTGTCTCATTTCATATGACCAAGGTTCAATGTCTTAAAGGACTGCCATGTACCACCGCAATATCCTCGTCGAACAGACCGACCCCGAACTGTGGGCCGCCATCCTGGCCGAAAACGCCCGCCAGGAACACCACATCGAACTGATCGCCAGCGAAAACTACGCCTCGCCCGCCGTCATGGCCGCACAAGGCAGCCAGCTGACCAACAAATATGCCGAGGGTTACCCCGGCAAGCGCTACTACGGTGGCTGCGAGCACGTGGACGTGGCCGAACAGCTGGCCATCGATCGCATCAAGCAGATTTTTGGCGCCGAAGCCGCCAACGTGCAACCCCACTGCGGCGCATCGGCCAACGAGGCCGTGTTTCTGGCCTTTTTGAAACCCGGCGACACCATCATGGGCATGAGCCTGGCCGAAGGTGGCCACCTGACCCACGGCATGCCCCTGAACATCAGCGGCAAATGGTTCAACGTTGTGTCCTACGGCCTTAACGCCCAGGAAGCCATCGACTACGACGCCATGGA
>JAUSNJ010000154.1 GCA_030645355.1 Rhodoferax sp.
AAAACCTACGTCACCCTGGCGCTCGATGAATTCGAAGAAAACCGGGCAAAGCTGCTTTTCAGAGAAGATTTGCAGCATCAAGCGCGGCGTTCCACCCGCTGTGCAGCCGTCCAGCAGGATGCCGCGCGTCTGCAACGCCGCCACCGGTTGGCCATGCCCCGGCAGGCGTGCATCCAGCATTTCGTAGTAACGCTCGCTCGGCGCCGACATGAGCGGCACGCCCGCGAGCGCCAGTCGGTCGACCGTGGCCAGCAGGTCATCGCAAATCAGCGCAATGTGCTGAATGCCTTCGCCGTTGAACTTGAGCAGGAATTCTTCAATCTGGCCGCCCCCCTGTTTCGATTCCTCGTTCAGCGGGATGCGTATCTTGCCGTCGGGCGCGGTCATGGCGCGCGAGGTCAGGCCGGTGTACTCGCCTTGAATGTCAAAGTAACGGATTTCGCGGAAGTTGAACAACTTCTCGTAAAAACCGCCCCAGAAGGCCATGCGACCGCGGTAGACGTTGTGCGTCAGGTGATCAATCAGCTTCAGGCCATGGCCCGGTGGGTGCCGGTCAACGCCGTCAATGAAATTGAAGTCGATGTCGTAGATCGATTTGCCGTCTTCAAAACGGTCAATCAGGTACAGCGGTGCGCCGCCAATGCCCTTGATGGCCGGCAGGCGCAGCTCCATGGGACCGGGCTGGATGTCTATGGGCTGCGCGCCCAGTTCCAGCGCGCGGGCATAGGCCTTGTGCGAATCGCGCACACGAAACGCCATGCTGCAGGCACAGGGGCCGTGCTCGGCGGCAAAGTAGGCCGCGTGGCTTTTGGGTTCGCGGTTGATGATGAAGTTGATATCGCCCTGGCGGTACAGGTCCACATCCTTGGAGCGATGGCGTGCCACGTGCACAAAGCCCATTTGCTCAAAAATCGGCTCCATCAGGCCGGGTGTGGGCGAGGCAAACTCGACAAACTCAAACCCCATGAGTCCCATCGGGTTGTCAAAAAGATCGGCCATTGTGGTGCTCCTCAGTACCTTGTTGTGAATACTTGATTGTGGTCAATCTGACGTGCACAGTGTACGCAAGTTGTTACTCCAAAGCCCAAAGATATGCATAATTCATGCATGAATCAAGAAAAAAATGATGATCTGCTGCTCGACAAGTTCGATATCAGCTTGCTTGCTGCACTGCAAAAGGATGCGCACGCCACCAACCAGCAGGTTGGTGAACAGATTCACCTGTCGGCCTCCCAGGTCAGCCGGCGAATCCAGCGCCTCGAAGGCAGCGGCATCATTCGCCGCTACGTGGCGCTGCTTGACCCCGCCGCTGTGGGTCTGGGCGTGCGCGCCATCAGCTACGTGACGCTGAGCCGCCACGGCGGTGACGAAGGCTCGGCCTTCGAGCGCGAGATTGCCGCCATTCCCGAGGTGCTCGACTGCTATTCCGTTGCCGGCGAATCCGACTACATCCTGCAAATCGTGGCCGCCGATCTGGGCGTGCTATCCGAGTCGGTGCTGCGCGTGCTAACCCGCATCAAGGGCGTGGCGAACATCCGCTCCAACATCGTGCTGAACTGCATCAAGTCCAGTACCGAGCTGCCACTGGGGCATATCGGGCGGGCCGATGGGGTGGCGCGCAAGGTCCGCATAGCGGGTTGAAACCTCTGCGGCCGGGGCAGCAGAGTTTGATACATATCAAGCTGGTATTGCACCTAATGGCAAGAATCAGTAATCAAGCGCAAATCTGGCGTGTCACTGCCAGCGTAAAACAACATGAAAATACTGCTCAATGGGCGCAACGCCACCATCTTTGTGGGGGTGTTGATTGTCTGGCGCCTGTACCTGTCGGCGTCACTGCAACTGCATCCGGACGAGGCCTACTACTGGCTGTGGTCGCGCAATCTGGATATCGGCTACTTTGACCACCCGCCGCTGGTGGCGTATTGCATCTGGCTGACCACGCTGTTTTCCAAGTCTGAGCTATGGGTCAGGTTCTCTGGGACTCTAGTTTCCTTGGTGTTAAGCGGCCTGATCTGGCACCTGGCCCTCCAGCTGTTCAAAAACGTCCAAGTTGCAGCGGGCAGCGTCATTCTGTTCAATGCCCTCCCACTGACCACCATGGGGCTGGTGGTGATAACCCCCGATACTCCGGTGCTGCTCTTCTGGGCGGTGAGCGTCTATCTTTTCTGGCAGGCTTTGCGCACAGACCAGGCATGGCGCTGGTATGCGCTGGGCGTGGCGTTGGGCCTGGCACTGCTTTCAAAATACACCGCCATCCTGTTGCTGCCCAGTTTGCTGGTATATCTGGTGCTGACAGACGACAGGCGCTGGCTGAAAACCACCTACCCGTATCGCGCCCTATTGATCGGATTCCTGTGTTTCCTGCCCGTGCTGTACTGGAACAGCCAGCATGATTGGGTTTCTTTCACCTTCCAGCTCAAGAACGGCCTCAATAGCGAGGGCTACTCACTTGCCAAGGTCGGCGAATACCTGGGCGGGCAGCTCCTGATCATTGGCCCGATTGCCTGGGCTGTTGGCGTCTGGGGGGCGGTGGTTGGCATTTTTCGCAAGGACAGGGAAACGCTGCTGCTGGTATGCACCAGCCTGCCGGTGATTGCGTTCTTTGCACTGTCGTCATTCAAGAAAGCGGCCGGCCCCAACTGGCCCGCTTTTGCCTACGTGACACTCTGCATTTTGGTCGCCCAATACTGTCTCGGCAACGCGGCGAGCAAACGGCGCTGGATATGGTCCGCCGCATGCGTGACCAGCCTGTCGCTGTCGGCCCTTACCTCGCTGCATGCGCGGTTCAACGTGATTCCCCTGGACCGCTATTCCAGGGATCTGGTGACCGCGGATGCCACCAACTACTTCTACGGCTGGCGGGAACTGGCGGCCGAATTGTCCAAATACCCCGACAAGGGATTTGCTGTCACGCCGTCCCACCAGCTGAGTGCGGAAATCATCTACTACACCGACTCCAACGTTGCGGCCACCACGGCACGCATGGCCAGACCCAGCCAGTTCAATCTATGGAGGCAATACAACGACCTGCCGCGCGGGGAAGGACTGTACGTATGGACGGACAGCGACTTCATCGGCCACAACGGCGACTACTTTGCGTCCCCGGCACGCAGCGATCTGCTCAACATCGTGCGTGACGGCAACGTTGTGCGCAAATTCCATTTCAGTTCTGCCCAACCGGCATCGTTGCCCCATCCTTTTTCCGCGAACTAACGGTGCGGTCTCGCTGGAGACGCGAGCCATCACGGGCGGCGTGGCGTAACCGTGCACCACGCCTGGCGCGACACATAGTCCAGCAGATACGCCGAGAACTGCGCCGCTGCTGGCGACAAGGGCCGGTCCCTTCGGGTAAAGACGAAAAACTTGCGCCGCACCACGGGATCCTGCAGGGGGCGACTCTGCAGCTGGTGCAGGCGGATCAGGCTGCTGGCATAGGGCAAACAGGTGGTCACGCCCAGACCGGCGCTAACCATCGCAAAGGCGGTGGTCATGAAACCCACCTCGTTGGCCGGGTTGAGTGCTTCGTCGTGCAGGGAGTCATGCAGGTCCACCCGCAGCCGGTGCGTGAATTCGCCCTTCAGGGCAATCACCGGGTAACGCAGTGCATCGTCCCAGGTCACCCGCTTCTTCTTGCTCAGGGGGTGATCCGGCCGAAACACCACGACAAATGGAATCTCGAACAGGGTCTGGGCCTCGATATCGGCCGACGACTCGCGTTCGGGGCCTACACCAAAGTCCACCTCACCGCTGTGCACCTTGGACAGCACGTGCTCCACCATGCAGTCGAGCAGACGGATTTCAATATCCGGGTACTGCTGCCTAAAGCCGGCAATCACCTCGGGCAGCACGGAAGCGGACATCAGCTGCGGTGCCGCAATGCGCACCAGCCCGCGCTTGAGGGCCTTCAGATCGGCAATGGTGTCGAGCGCACCATCCAGATCCTGCAACAGCCGGGCCACCAGTGGATAGAACTCGCGCCCAACTTCCGACAGGCTGACCTTGCGCGTGCTGCGGTTGACCACCTGCACACCCAAGGTCTGCTCCAGCTCCTTGATCAGGCCGCTCAGGGCCGACTGGGTGACGTGCAGGCTGGCGGCCGCGTCGGTAAAGCTGCCCGTCTCGGCCAGCGCCACGAAGGCGCGCAATTGGCGTAGTGTGATATTCATAAGTTAATGGAATAAATTCATCACAAAAATCTGTTTGAATGATAGATCAAACTCCACTCTAATGGCATGCATTGACAGGACCTACCGCCCCATTTCTGGAGACCACCATGAGCATCAAGAAGATTCACCACGTCGCCTATCGTTGCATCAACGCCAAGGAAACTGTCGAGTGGTACGCCAAGCACCTGGACATGAACTTTGTGCTGGCCATTGCGGAAGACGCCGTGCCCTCCACTGGCGCTGCCGATCCCTACATGCACGTCTTCATCGACGCCGGCGCAGGCAACATTTTGGCCTTCTTTGAGCTTCCCAACAGCCCGGCCATGGGCCGTGACACCAATACCCCAGCCTGGACCCAGCACCTGGCCTTTGAGGTCGCAACCATGGACGAGCTACTGGCCACCAAGGCCAAGCTGGAAGCAGCGGGCATCGAGGTAGTGGGCGTGACCGACCACACCATTTTCAAATCCATCTACTTCTTCGACCCCAGCGGCCACCGCCTGGAACTGGCCTGCAACACCACCACACCGGCCATGATGAAGGCGCTGGACGACGTGAAGTGGGACATGATCAACGAATGGGACCGCACCAAGAAGGCGCCCAAACACGCCGCGTGGATGCATGACGGCAAGGGCTTTGTCGCCGCCTGATCGCCCCGGCAAAGCGATCGTCCCATGTTTATTCGACTGACCCAGGCGGTCACCCGCGCACTGGAGCTGACCATCGTGGCCTGTCTGGCCACCATGGCACTGCTGGTGTTTGGCAATGTGGTGCTGCGTTACGGCTTTGATTCCGGGATTGCCGTGTCCGAAGAGCTGTCACGCCTGCTGTTTGTATGGCTGGTCCTGCTGGGTGCGATTCTGGCGTCACGCCAGCACGCGCACATCGGCTTCGACACCCTGGTCAAGAGCCTGCCCCCGCAGTGGAAAAAGGCTGCCATCACCTTTACCGGCCTGCTGATGCTGGCAGCCTGCGTGATCTTTGTCGTGGGTGGCTGGCAGCAAACCAACATCAACCTGGACAACAGCTACCCCGTACTGGGCATCTCCTACGCCTGGCTGCATGGCTCGGCCATCGTCTTTGGGGTGGGGATGGGCATCAGCATTGTCTTCAATATTTGGGACGCGTTGACCCAACCCCACACCGACGAAGAACTGAGCATGACCCTGAACCTGGGTGAACGCATTGAGGCGGAAATCGAGCAAGTCTCCACCCACCACGGCAAGGGGCCCAAGCCATGAGCGCAGCCATCTTTCTGGGCACGCTGCTGGGTGCCATCGCTCTCGGGATGCCTATCGCGTTTGCGTTGCTGTTCTCGGGCATTGCCATCATGCTGGTGCTGGGCCAGTTCGATCCGCAAATTGTGGTGCAGAACACCATTGGCGGCGCCGACAACTTTGTGCTGATGGCCGTGCCCTTCTTCATCCTGGCGGGCGAATTCATGAATGCCGGCGGCCTGTCCAAACGCATTGTGGACATGGCAGGCGCCTTTGTCGGGCACTTGCGCGGGGGCCTGGGCTATGTGGCCATCATCGCGGCGGTGTTGCTGGCCAGCCTGTCCGGCTCGGCCGTGGCAGACACGGCGGCCCTGGCAGCCATTCTGGTGCCCATGATGCGCTCTGCGGGCTATGACGTGGGCCGTGCCTGCGGGCTGATGGCGGCTGGCGGCATCATCGCACCGGTGATCCCGCCATCCATCGGCTTCCTGCTGTTTGGTGTGGTGGCCAACGTGTCGGTGACCAAGCTGTTCTTTGCCGGCATGGTTCCGGGTGTGATGATGGGCCTCTCGCTGGTTGCCGCCTGGTGGCTGGTGTCGCGCCGTGAAGACACGCAACTCACGCCCAAGCTGCCGTGGGGCGAGCGCATGGTTCTGCTGGGCAAGGGCTTCTGGGCCCTGCTGCTGCCAGTCATCATCATTGGCGGTCTCAAGTTCGGCATCTTCACACCAACCGAAGCCGCCGTAGTGGCCGCTATGTATGCCATGTTTGTGGGCGTGGTCGTCTACCGCGAACTCAGCATGAAGGACGTTTATCACAGCCTGCTGATCACCGCCCGCACCACGGCCGTGGTGTTGCTGCTCGCGGCCATGGCCATGGTGGCGTCCTACATGATCACGGTTGCCGACATTCCAGGCCAGGTGGGTGAGTGGATGCAGGTGTTTGCCGGCAACCAGTTGCTGCTGGTCACCGCCATGATGGTGGTGGTGTTCCTGGCCGGCATGGTGCTGGATTTCATTCCCATCGTGTTGATCTTCACACCAGTGTTTCTGCCGATCGCCATCCAGGCCGGTGTGGACCCGGTCTACTTCGGCGTGATCTTCATCATGAACTGCTCCATTGGCATGATCACGCCGCCGGTCGGCGTGGTGCTCAACGTGGTCAGCTCCATTGGCAAGATCAGCATGCCGCAAGCCGTCAAGGGTGTCATGCCCTTTCTGCTGGCGGAAGCCGTCGTGCTGGTGGCGCTGATCCTGTTCCCAGCCCTGGTCATGGTGCCCGCCGGCTGGTGGCGTTAGACCGTTTTCGCTTCCCTCATACAACAACCCCAGGATACCTACCCATGAAAACCACACTCGTTGCCAAACTCACCGGCATTGCATTGGCCACACTGATCAGCGCATCGGCCTTTGCCGACGTCACGGCCAAGTTCGCCGTGACGCTGTCCGACAAAACCCACCAGGGCCAAGGCGTCGCCCGCTTTGTGGAACTGGTCGATAAAAAGAGCCAGGGCCGCATCAAGATCAAGCCCTTTTACAACGGCGCACTGGGCAATGACGTGCAGGTCACCTCCTCGCTGCAAGGCGGCACCATCGAATTCACCGTGCCCCAGACCAGCACGCTGACCGGCATGGTCAAGGAATTCGAGATTCTGGACTTCCCCTTCCTGTTTGGTAGCGAGCAAGAGGCCGAGAAGGTGCTCGACGGCGCCACCGGCCAGAAACTGCTGGACAAGCTGCCCGCCAAGGGACTGGTCGGCCTGGCCTATTGGGAAAACGGTTTCTTCAATGCCACCAACAGCAAACGCCCGATCCAGAAATGGGAGGACTTCCAGGGCCTGAAGTTCCGCGCCATCCAGGCCAAGATTTCGCAGGAAACTGTCAAGGCGCTGGGTGCCAACCCGGTCCCCTTGGCCGTGCCCGAGCTGTACACCGCGCTGGAAACCCGCACCGTCGATGGCCAGGGCACGCCATCGGCCGTGATCGCCGCGCTCAAGCTCAATGAGGTGCAGAAATACCTGTCGCTGACCAAGCACTCCTACGGTGCCTTCCTGCCCCTGGTGTCCAAGAAGTTCTGGGACAGCCTGCCCCCGACCGACCAGACCATCTTGCGCGAAGCTGCGGTAGAGACACGCGCCTTCCAGCGCGGTGTGGCCCGTGACCAGGCCAAGAATGCAGAAACCACCATGGCTGCCAAGGGTCTGCTGATCAACGACATCACCCCTGCCGAGCGCCAGCGCATGCGGGCCCAGGTCAAGCCGGTGTGGGACATGTTTGCCAAGGACGTGGGCGCCGATCTGGTAGCCGAAGTCATGGGCCAGCTCTCGTCCAAGTAAGGACGCACGCCGTGATTCCATTGAACGAGACCCACCACCCGCACCTGCGCAGCTGGGTCGACTCCGCCAACGCCGCGGGCACCGACTTCCCCATCCAGAACCTGCCGTTTGGCGTGTTCCGCCGCTACAGCAGCGCTGAGGACTTCCGCGTCGGAGTGGCCATTGGCGACCAGATCCTGGACCTGACCGCCGTACAGGCCAAGTGCGTATTCACCGGCGACGCCGACCTGGCCGCCCAGGCCTGCTGCGCACCTACGCTAAACGCCTATATGGCGATGGGATCGCACGCCTGGTCCGCACTGCGGCTGGCCCTGTCGCGTGCGCTGCGCGAGGGCTATGCATTGCAATCCGCGCTGAGCACCTGCCTGGTCGCCCAGGCAGATGCCGAGTTTGCGGTGCCGGCGCAGATTGGCGACTACACCGACTTCTACACCTCGGTGCACCACGCCACCAACATCGGCAAACTGCTGCGGCCCGACAACCCCCTGCTTCCGAACTACAAGTGGATTCCCATTGGCTACCACGGCCGGTCCTCCAGCATTGGCATCTCGGGCCAGGACGTGCGTCGCCCCGTCAGCCAGGTCATGCGGCCTGGCGCGACCGAGCCTGTCTTGGCACCCAGCGCCCGCATGGACTATGAGCTGGAAATGGGCATCTTTATCGGCCCAGGCAACGCACTGGGCGAGCCTGTGTCCATGCAGAAAGCCGAGCAACATGTGTTTGGCATGTGTCTGTTCAATGACTGGTCCGCTCGCGATGTGCAGGGCTGGGAATACCAACCGCTGGGGCCCTTCCTGGCCAAGAACTTCGCCAGCACCGTGTCGCCGTGGGTCGTCACGCTGGAGGCTCTGGCACCCTATCGCCAGGCCTGGACCCGCGCCGAAGGCGACCCTCAGCCCCTGCCCTACCTCGATTCCACTGAACTGCGCGAACAAGGTGCCGTGAATATCGAGTTGGAAGTCTTCATCCAGACCGCCGCCATGCGTGAACGAGGCGTGGCCGAACACCGCCTGTCCCACAGCAACTTCCGCGATGCCTATTGGTCGGTCTCGCAAATGGTCGCCCACCACACGGTCAACGGCTGCAACCTGCAGCCCGGAGATCTGCTGGGCAGCGGCACGCAGTCCGGCCCCACGCCCGGTGAAGCCGGCTCCCTGATGGAGCTGTCCAAGGGCGGCAAGGAACCCATCACGCTTCCCAATGGAGAGAAGCGCACCTTCCTGGAAGACGGCGACACGGTTGTGTTTCGTGGCACTTGCACGGCCCCCGGGGCCGCACGCATCGGCTTTGGTGAAGTGCGTGGCACGCTGTTGCCGGCGCGGGCGTTGTCATAGCGGGAACCAGGCCATGCTCACTTTACACAGCTACTTTCGCAGTTCGGCATCCTACCGGGTGCGCATTGCACTCAACCTCAAGGGACTGCCCTACACCTACGCGCCGGTCCATCTGCTCAAGGATGGCGGCCAACAGCACACTGCGGACTACCAGCGCGTCAACCCCGCCGAACTGGTGCCCACGCTGGTGGACGACGGCCACTCCATCGGCCAGTCACTGGCCATCATGGAATACCTGGAAGAGACCCACCCCGAGCCGCCGCTGATGCCGCGTGATGCGCTGGGCCGGGCCCGGGTGCGCGCATTGGCGCAATCGGTTGCCTGCGAAATCCATCCGCTGAACAACCTGCGGGTGCTGCAATACCTGGACAACGATCTGAAAGTGGATGAAGCCACCAAGGCGACGTGGTACCGGCACTGGATCAGCGTGGGCTTCACGGCCATTGAAGCCTTGCTGGCCAACAACCCGTCCACCGGCACGTTCTGTCATGGCAACACACCCGGACTGGCCGACTGCTGTTTGATCCCGCAGATCGCCAACTCGCGGCGCTTTGATACGCCGCTGGATGCGTTCCCGACCATCCGGCGCATTGAGAAAGCCTGTCTGGCATTGGACGCATTTGCGAAGGCTGCCCCACAACTCCAACCGGACGCTGTCTAGCAGAAAGCAAAAAGGCTGATCGCAATGACCAGCCTTTTTGGCGCGCTCCGCTCAATGCCAGAGCGCGTGCTGCGTCTTACTTCTTGCCAAACACCAGGTACAGCGGATCGTCCGACGTAGCGTGGCGCACCTGTGCATTGTCAAAGGCTGAGAAACCAAACCCGTAGCGTGCGGCCATGTCAGAGAACTGCACGTCGAACTTGCTGCCGGTCACCAGTTTGCGGCTGAGCACTGCGGTATGCATGCCGTTGCCATAGCTGCTGGCCACCCGCACGTCGCCCCTATCGGTGCCTGTCAACGGGTTGCTGATGATGGAGGCCACCTCATCGCCCGCCTTGAATTTGCTGTCATCAAAAGGCACTTCGTCGCCCTTTTTGATGTAGTAGGTGCCACCGGCATTGGCGGCCTTGGCGTCGCGGCCCATGAATGCCGGTTTTCCGTTTACCAGTGCGATATTGGTGTATTCACCACCCGCTGGCCCTGGGTCCCCCTTGCGCCCGGCATTGGGGGAGGTTTTCTTGTCATAGCGCGTGTCATCGGTGTACTGGTCGTCCAGGGCGCCCCATGGTCCTGTGCGCTGGCCCTTCATGTGCCACATATCCAGCAACTGACCGGGCAGATTGGTGTATTTGTTGCCGTAGGGCTTTTCCTGGCCCTCATGGCAAGCCATGGCGCAACCTTCCTTGGCAAAAGGTTTGGCAGTTGCCTCATTCACCGGCCACAGCATGGCCCATTTGTCTTCGTAGTAGACGTTGTCATCGCCACCCTTGTCAGCGGGGTCTTTCAACTTCTTCCAGGAGCCATCCGCCTGTTTCTGGTACGGACCACGACGGATTGAGTTGGTCGGGTCCTTGTACTGGACCAGCATGTACAGCATGTCCGCGGTGTAGGCCGCTTTCAAGGTCACAACGGTTTCGCCTTTCTCACCAGGCTTTGCACCAAAGTTTGCACCGCCGGTCAACTCTGCCGACAGGGGACTGGCCTTGGCCCACAGAGGATCGGCAGCACCGGCCTCCATATTGGGCGCGTTAGTCGTGTAGACGGCCACCAATGTATCGGGAGATGCCTTGTCCTGTACCGATTGGCAACCTGCCAGGGCCAGCAGGGCGGTCCCCATCACCACAGTAAACATTTTCGTTTTCATCATCACGCTCCTTCGTTGAAAAACCGGTCGACTTCTTTGCGGAATTCGTGCGGTCTTGCACCTGTGTGCGTGGCCCCTGGGCAAAGAAGAATGTCTTCAATGTAGAACTGTCCGAAGGTTTACAGTTTGACTTGGATCAAGTTCGCGCAAGATGCGGAATTCCGGCACAAAATACAGACCATGCGTTTCTTTCTCCAGGTCGTTTTCATTGTCCGCAACGAAGCCGGCTATTTGCTTCGCTTCCCCAAGAAGATGTTCAGCGGTGCCCTGCTGGCATTTGTGCCCGCCATGTACTGCGTGCTCTACATCACCAGCGTGTGGGACCCGGAAACCAAGACCGATGCCCTGCCAGTCGCCGTGGTCAACCTGGACGAAGGCGTGCAGTACATGGAACATGCGTTCAACGTGGGCTGGGAGATCACGACCCGGCTCGAAGACAGTGGACGCTTCGGATTTGTGATGTACAGCGATGAGCAAAAGGCCCGCGCCCTGGTGCGCCAGGGCAAACTGGCCTTTGCCGTGATCATTCCGCGCGACTTCAGCGCCAGCGCGGTGCCCGGGGCAGAGGCCGGTGCCGGAAAGGTTGTGGTCTACACGTCGCAAGGCAATAACTATGAAACGGCGGCCATTGCCAGGCACTTTGCCGAAAGACTTGGGCGCGAGATCAACGAAAGCCTGAACGAACGGCGATGGGTTCTGGTCCTCCACCAGGCAGCAGGCTCACGACGCAATGTAGAACATCTGCACGACGCGGTGGACAAGTTGCGCGTCAATGCCCGCGAGCTCAGCTTGGGCTCGGCCCAAGCGACCACCGGAGTCCAATCCCTGGCGGGTGGTGCACGCCGCCTGAACGATGGTGTAACCCAGATCACCACCGGCGCAAAGCAGCTGGGCGCAAGCCTGAGGGTGCTGGATGCCACCTGGCCCAGCAATGCCGACATCAACACGCTGACCAACCGGGCAAGAGTACTGGAGAACGGACACGCGGAGCTGGATCGGGCGATGGACGAATTGCAGAGAAGTGCTGTGAGTCTGCGTGAGCGTGTGGCGCAGATGCGAGACGAGTCGAAAGACAGGCCTTTTGCCGCGGGCATCGAATTTGAGCAGTTGAGCAGGTTTACCGATGCATTGACCGAACTCGATGCTGACATCAGGGCCACCAACGCCACGCAGGATTTGCTGGCCCTGCGGGCAGCCCGGCTGAAAAACAGCGTCCATGCGATGGCTGGGAGCCTGCGGGCCATGGGCGGCGATGAGCGCACCGTGGTCACCAGGTTTCCCAAAGATGCGCAGCTCGATGAACTGGCCAAGGGCGCAAACGATGTGGCGGCAAACGCGACCAGTCTGGTGGGTGCGACACACAGGAACAGGCAAAGTGTGGAGCGCCTCTCCACCGGCATTGAGCTGCTGGCCCGAGCGCTGCCGGACAAGGTCGACAGCCTGGGCGGTAGCGCCGAAGGTCTGGCAAATTCGGTTGCACCCGTGCTGGAAATCGATGCGCCGGTGGAAAACAGTGGCAGCGGATTTGCTTCCAACGTGGTTCCCGGAGCCCTATGGCTGGGAGCAGCGATGGCGGCCTTCCTGATCCACATTCGGGTACTGCCACGCCATGCACAATTCTTTTCCCGCCCCGCACAGGCTGTCGGCAAGGTTTTCTTGCCGGCCTGCGTCACGCTTCTGCAAGCGCTGATGGTGTGTGTAGTGGTGCTCTATGTCCTGAAAATCCGGGTCGTGCATCCCTGGGCATTTGCGGTGACGATTGCTGTTTCGTCGATCGCCTTCCTGCTCATCGTCTTTGCCCTGACCAAGGCGTTTGGCGATGCAGGCAAGGGCATCGCCATGTTTCTTCTGGCGGTGCAGTTGTCTTCATCGGGGGGCATCCTGCCGGTGGAACTGAGTGGCGGCCTGTTTGCACAAATCAGCCCCTGGCTGCCGCTCACCTGGGTTGTCGAAAGCATCAAGGCCAGTATGTTCGGTGCATTTGGCGGCGCCTGGGCGCCACCCTTGATGCGGGTCGCGCTGGCGGGGTGGGCTGGCTTCGCGCTGTTGTGTGTCCTGGGGCGTTGGCGCTTTGTCAAATCCACCGCGCACCGGAAAATTATGACTTTTTAGCGCGTCAACGGCTGGTGACACTCAGTTCGGCGTGCGGCTTCCAGGGCGCATCCGCGGTGTCAGACAGGGCAGTCCTGGGGGCACCCAGAAACAAGCGCTCGGCGCCCACTTTGCGACTGGCCAGGTAGTCCTTCACGGCCACTCCGCGCTGCTGCGCCAGTGTGCGCATGGCGTCTTCGGTCACGGAAATGCTGGCCAGTAACAGTGACTCCATTTCGGCGGCGGGCAGGTCCTTGGCAAACCCCACCAGATTGCGGGGCTTGGCGATGTCGGCGCGGCGGTACACGTCCTTGAGCAGCACCGGATACTCGGCATCCGTCAACACACCCACGGCCGAGGCGTCCTGGCCGCCCACCGCTGCACGACGGCGCTTTTCGGCCAACACCAAGGCCTTGAGGCGTTCGCGCTTCAGCGCTTCGCGCTCGGCCTCCAGGTTGGCAGTTCCGACCACGGTGACGTGCAACACTGGCCGGTCTGCCAGGGCCTTGGCAATCTTGTCCAGGCCCTGTGCGACGTCTGGCGCGAGCACGCTACTGCCCGGCGCGAAACTGACAGAACTGAGGTCTTCCCCCCCACTGCCGCCAAACGCATTGGCCAGCAAGCTGAAAGGCGCAGTCAGTGCTTTGGCAATAAGGTTGGTGATGACCTTCCACACCACCGCCCCGATGCTGAACTGCGGATCGTTCAACGAGCCGCTGACGGGCAGGTTGATATCGATCACGCCATTGCGGTCGGCCAGCAGGGCCACGGCCAGCTTGACCGGCAGGCTGTTGGGGGCGCCCTCCACCTTGTCGCCAAAGCTCAGCTGGTTGAGCACCAGCTGGTTGGTGGCGGTCAGTTGGCCATCGGGCTGCACGCTGTACCTGACGTCCATGCTCAACTTGCCGCGTTCAATGCCATAGCCGGCGTATTTGATGGAATAGGCGGTGAGGGGCGGAAGGTCCAAATCGCGCACCCGGCCCTGAATGTCCAGCGCCAGGGGCTTGGCCAGCGGATTGATCTTGCCGGTGATCTCCAGCGAGGCCGTGCCTTCGGCCCGGCCGCGCAGTTCCAGGTCAGCCAGTTGCACGCTACCGTCCAGTGCCTGCGAGGAAAACGCGCTGAGCTTGCCGTTGAGTTCGCTCAGGTCGGCCGAGAAATTGGGCCGGATAAAACGGTCCGAGAACAGCACTTTGCCGTTGACCAGGGCGATGGGGCCCATCGCGACCACGGCGGCCGGTGCAGCCTGCGCACTGGCTGCGGCCGGTGCCGATGCGGGCGCGGCAGGTGCGCCGGCCGGCGTGGCCTTCACCAGGTCTTGCAGATTGACGCGCCCGCTGGCGTTGACGATGACGCGGGCATAGAAGTCCGACAACGTGGCCTCGCGCACCTGCGCGCGGGTGGCGCTGCCGGGTGCCATGTTCAGGCTGATGCCGGGCAGGTTGAGGGACTTCCAGCTCAATAGTTCCTCGGCCACGCCCAGGGTTTCGGACTCGACCGGGGCACTTCCCGCCTCCCCGGCAGCAGCCGTGCCTGCGACGCTGTTGGCCCGAAAGTCTTCCAGCGACGCGTCGCCCTGCAGTTGCACCTGGGCACCGTCGGCGCCAGCGGCGTAGCGCAGTTGCCCCTTGTAGCTGGCGTCGGCGCGCAGGATGGCGATGTTGAGCTGATCGGCAAAGTACGGCGTGACACCATGCACCGGCAGGTCGATTGCCTCGACACTGCCCTGCAGCGCCAGCGGCGCCCACATCACCGTGCCGCGGTAGTTCAGCTTTCCGGGCTCCGCGCGGCCGGACTTGAGCCGGGCCGTGAGCGTCAGCGGTGCGGGCTTGGCACCATCCAGCGTGGCGCCTTTGAGCTGCAACTGCAGGGCCGACACTTCCAGCCGCGCCGGTCGGGCAAAACTGCGGTCGTCGAGCTTGACCGCGCCATCGGCAATGGCCAACTCACCCAGCGCCACTTGCCAGGGAGCCTGGGGTTTGGCAACAGCCTCTGCCTTCAGAGGTGCATCGTCCCCAGTGGATTGCGTGGCAGGTTGCTGTGCTGCGAGAGTCGCAGTTTTCATCCAGCGCTGAAACATCCACTGACCCTGTGCATCGCGGTGCACCGTGGCGCTGGGTGCGCGCAGTGCCAGCTTGCCCACGCTGCCGGTCCGGGCCACCAGGTCCAGCTGGGCATCGGTCACTTCCAGCAGTTTGAAACCGGGCATCTCGTTGGCGGCACGCTCGGCATTGCTGGCGGCGGCGGCCACAGCGGCGGTCCACTCTTTGGGTCCTTTCAGCGCAAAGTCGCGCACTGCCAGGCGGGGCACCGCCACTTGCAGTGCGTCACCCTGCATGCGCAGGTCCAGCTCGGCATCCAGCACACCGGCCACACCGGGCTGCAAAAACTGCGCAACATAGGGCGCGGCCAGCCCCAGATCCAGGTCGCCAATCGACGCGTGTACGGCGGTGCTGGACTCGGCACCCTCGCCCTTGGCGCTCAGGCGTGCGGGCTTGCCCCGCACCGGCATTTCGGCCGAGGCTTCAAAGGTATAGGGCGTGGCCGTCAGGGGCCAATGCAGGGACTGCGCCTGCAACTCCACCTGCGCCAGCACCAAGCGGCCCTGGGGCTGCAGGCTGTCGTCCGTCCACGACAGGCCCCCACGGTGCACCACCAGGCGCTCCAGCGCCAGGGTCCAGGGCTTGGTTGGTGCCAAAGTCTTTGTGGATTTCTGGCCGCTAGCCCTCGTAGATGCTGATGGTATAGCTATATTTTTAGTAGCAACCCGCTCTGACCTGGATTTTTCGAAATCGAGATTGAGGTGCCCCGCACGGTTGCGTGTGGCCTGCAGTCTGGGTGCGGTGATCTCCAGCGACGCCAGATGGACGGCCTGCTCCAGCGGGCGCACGTCGGCCAGTTCGGCGGCGATGACTTCCACGCCCAATAGCGGTTGGCCCGACGCATCGGCCAGCGCCAGGCCCGACACCTTGACCGTGCCTTTGAGCGTGAGCTTGGACTGTGCCGCCTGCTCAAAGCCCAGACGCACGTCGGCATCCACCACGGCGCTTTGCAGGCGCACCGGCAAGCTGGCAGGCAGGTAGGGCAAATAGGGCGCCAGGTCCAGCTGCGCAATCTTGATCGTGGCATCGCCCTTGCGGGTTTGCGCAAAGGGTGCGCCCTCGGTTGCAGTGTCGAAATGGCTGCCATTGAGATCAAACGCCAGGCGGGGCTGCACCTTGACATCGCGCTTGGATTCCAGCGTGCTCAAAAACGGCACGGCCAAGTGCAGCGCGCGCAGCGTGTGGTGGCGTTCGCCGGTGGGCAGGCGGTCCATGAAATCCACAGAACCGCCGTTGATGGTGAGGTTGTACAGGGCAAAAGGCAGCGGTGCTGACGGCGCAGCAGATGCGTTGGCCTGGCTCAGCGTTTCCAGAATGTCGTCGATGTCGTAGTGGCCATCACCCAGGTGGGCCAGGTGCAGTGTGGGCGTATCCACCGTGATGGCATCCACCACGGGGGCCAGGCGCAGCACGGACTCCAGTTCAGCATCCAGGTACAGACGAACAATGGAAAGCTGCTTGCCGCGCCCGTCGGCAGTGGCAATGGCCAGCTCGTGCACAGTGAGTTCGAGTGACCAGGGGTGAAAGTCCACCGCGCCAATGGTCAGCGTCCGGCCCAGCGCGGTACTGCCCTTCTCTTCGATCATCCGCTTGGCCATTGGTGGCACTGCCAGCCAGGCCAACAACCAGACCACCAACAGACTTCCCAGAAACCAGCGGCCACGGCGCTGCCATTGGGGGGATACGGAAAAGGGAACCTGCATCAACACGCTTTCAAAAATGGGGGCAGTCTGGCTGGCCGATTTTAGTGGTGATGACCTAGCGGTGATGGGCCAGATGAGGCTTGCGCCACGGGCAAGCGCCCCAACAAATCGACATACGCGGTACCCACCAGTTGTGACTTTTGCACACCCAGTCTCGCCATGATTTCGTAGGCTTCCTGTTCACCCGCCTCAAACGCTTCGTCATCAGCCATCATGACTTCCAGCTCCAGGTAGTCACCCAGTCCCTCAACGCTATCCAGATGAATGCGCGTTCTCCCGAAGGTGAACAGCGTGCGGTGCTTCTTGACGCGCCCCGACTGGCCGTACGCCAGGGACAGCGTGTCACGCAAGGCGTCTGGTGCGTGGGTTGTTACGGTGGAGTAGAAACTCTCACTGGGGCCTTGCGCGTTCGTCCGCTGATAGAAAATCAGTACGCCTGTCCCATCCACGAAAGCACGCAACTTGAGTCGTCCGGCGTCGCATCGAAAGAAGGTGTCATCCTGCAGAATTTCTACCGGGTCATCGCCGGTGATGGCCGTTACCACAATTTTCAGTTTTTGCACGCTCTCGATGCGGGCTTTGATTTCAACATTTCTTGGCATGTGCGCTGTCAGCCCCCCAGCGCAACCGTTGCCGCCAAGGCCACACCACGCGGCGCCACATAGTCGGCCACAACCCAGGCCCGGCTGGGGTGCGAAGCCGCTTCTTGCAGCACGTCCAGCACCAGTGCAATCGACGTCTTGTCCAAGGCGGCAAAAGGCTCGTCCAATAGCGTGACCGCGGCACCGCTGGCAAATGCGGCGGCCAGGAAGACCTTGCGCTTGGTACCGGTGGAGAGCATGTACAGGGACTTGCCGCTATGCGCTGTCAGCGCGAATTCATCGACCAGGTCCGCCAGCAACGCTTCGGCAAACGCCGGGTACTGCCGGCGCACGGCGTCCCAATAGGTTTG
This sequence comes from Rhodoferax sp., assembly GCA_030645355.1. Taxonomy (GTDB): domain Bacteria; phylum Pseudomonadota; class Gammaproteobacteria; order Burkholderiales; family Burkholderiaceae_C; genus Allorhodoferax. The sequence goes on from JAUSNJ010000154.1 coordinate 17,709, forward strand.
GGGGGTAAGCGCATCAAAGGACGTCGTTCGCGGGTCCACCCAGAACAGCTGGCTGCGGTAGGCCTGGGCCTGCCCGGCAAGTGTGACGCCGTTGACCTGCAGCGCGCCTTTGCGGGCTGGCAACTCGGCTGCCAGCAGCCGCAGCAGTGTGGTCTTGCCCGTGCTCTCGTCGCCACCAACCCAGATCACACCAGGCGGAATTTCGACTGAAAAGTCCTTGAAAAGGTCCACGCCGGCAAAGCCAAAGCTCAACCGGACCACACGCAATACGGCGGGCCGGGTGGGGTCGGGATTGCTCATGCCCGGGGGAGTGCCGTGGAGTGCTTCAGGCCTGTGACGCCGGCGCACGTGCCAGCATGCGGCTCACGGAACGTGGGTCCATGCCGTACATGTCGGCAAACTCGTCCACCGTCTTGCCGCTGGCTTGGAAGGCCTGCAACAGAGCCTGAGTCTTGGCTGCACGCGCCTCCAGTTCGACCATCGCCTCATCCAGCACGGCGTTAGCGGCTTCGTCACGGCTGCGCACCCGCTCGGCATACGCGGCAGGCGTCAGGCCCGATGCCTCGCAGGCCTGCACGATGCGGGCGATCAATTTGGGACGCAGGTCTTCCTTGCTGCGGGTCTGGCGGCGGCGAAAAACCTCCAGCAGGGCATGGTGCACATGCTCGGGCGCCATGGCTTCGACCGGCTGGCCGCTAAGGTCGTGGCGCTGTTCGCCGGACGCGACCGCCGTCAGGTAACGCGTGGAGCGGGTATGCAGGGAGAGTGCGGCCTTGAGGCTGTCGCGCTCAAACACGTCGGGGTGCGCATCTTGCAGGTCCTGAAAAATGCCGCGTTTGAGGGGCAAGAAAACGGCGCCGAAGAGTTGGGGATACAGCTCGGCCATCTTTTCCAGCACGGGAAAGACATCCGGCTTGGCAGGCCGCTTGGGTATGGCGGCGGGCGAAACAGCTGGTTCGGTGGTTACAACCGGTTCAGTAGAAATTGGCAAGGGTTCTGTCATGACTGAATTCAAAAAGTGCGGGCAAAAACCCTAAGAAAAGCCCTCCATCATGCCAGCAATTGCATTTGCACCCCTCACTTGCCGGTACGCACCCCCACGCCCAGCGCGGCGCCTACGCTGAGCAGCAGCACCAGTGCGGCGCCCAGCAGCGTGGCACCGTACCAGCCGCGGTCCATGAAGACGCCGAAAACGATGGGCGAAATGGCAAACCCCGTGTCCAGTCCCGAGTACACCAGGCCATAGACACGGCCGGTGGCGCCCTTGGGCGTGGCCTTCTTGATCATCATGTCACGTGACGGCCCGCCAATGCCCACAGCAAAGCCGGTGGCCGCCAGCACCACCATGGTGGCGGTGGCGCCCAGCCAGCCGGTACCACACACGGCCAGCAGTACCGCCCCAGTGGCCATCGCCATCGCCACTACGCGGTCGCTATTGGCCGCGCGGGCCGCGATGAAGCCGCCGACAAACATGCCCGCGGCGCCGCACAGCATGTAGGCCGTGATGGTGTAGGTAGCCGACTCGAAGCTGATGCCATGCATGGCCTTGAGAATGGAAACCGCGAAGCTCTGCACCACGGCCAGCGTCATAGTCGACAGCAGAAAGAAGCCGAAGCACCACCACACCACGGGCAGCTTCATGAAGGCCATGTCGTGCTCGGCATGGCCCTTGGCCACCGCATGCGGATCACGGTGCGCCACCTGGGTGCTGAGCTTGTCGCGCTGCAGCACCATCAGGGCCAGAATGCCCACGTACATCAGCGCTGCGGCCACATAGGCATTGCGCCAGCCTATGGTCGCGCCCAGGCTGGCAAAAAACACCGGTGCCGCGGCCCAGCCCAGGTTGCCGGTCAGCCCGTGCGCGCTGAAGGCGTGACCCAGGCGGGGCGCCGATACCCGCTGGTTCAAAATCGTGAAGTCCACCGGGTGGAAGGTGGCGTTGCCCAGTCCGGCCAGCGCCGCCACGAACAACAGCCCGCCGTAGCCGGTGACCATGGACGCCGCCACACATGCCGCAATGAAGATGCCCAGTGCCACAAACAGCAGGGGCCGCGCGCCCAGGCGGTCCACGACAAAGCCGGAACTGGCCTGGCCAACGCCAGAGACCACAAAAAACGTGCTCATCAACAGGCCCAGCTCCGAGTAACTCAGGCCAAACTCTTTCATGAACACCGGAAACATCAGCGGCAACAGCAGGTGGCCAAAGTGCGAGCTGGCATGGGCCAGGCCCACCAGGCCAATGATGGTGGCGTCCTGTTGCAGGGGCACGCTATTGGCGCCGGAAGGGAAGGTGGTAGCGGTCATGCCGCAATGGTAGGCGTGGCGCACCCAGCAGGAATACGACAAACAGACAATAATCATCGAAATCCCGCCAACCCTGCCAATCCGTCGACTAGCCCGCGCCGCCATGACCCGCAAAACCCAATTGACCCCAGTACCGTACGACAACTCCAGCAGTCGCGCCCCGACCCTGGCGCGCCCGGTGCGCAGTCGGGCCCGCACGTTGGCCATGGACGCGCACATCGAGCCGCACCAGCACACCTGGTCGCAGTTCACCTACTGCGCCAGCGGGCTGATGCAGGTTACCGTCACCCAGGGCGAGGTACAAACCACCTTCATCGTTCCACCATCGCGCGCGCTGTGGATTCCCCCCCATGTGCAGCACACGGTGGTGGTGCTGGAGTCCGCGGAATTGCGCAACATCGATCTGCACCCCAGCGTGACACCCGCCGACTGGAGCGACTGCCGGGTGCTGGTGGTCAGCAAGCTGCTGCGGGAGCTGATACACAGCCTGGAAGACTCTGTCCCGGGCACCCGCGATGCGGCGCTGATGGCGCTCACGGTCGACGAAATGGCCAGCGCCACGACACAGGCGCTGGGCGTGCCCATGCCCCACCCGGAGCATGGCGACAAGCGCCTGCGCGCCCTGTGCGAGGCCGTACTGCGCAACCCGGCGGAAAAGTCCCAGCTCAGCGAATGGGTGGCCCAGGTTGGTGCCAGCGAGCGCACGGTGGCACGGCTTTTCAGGGATGAGTTGGGCACCAACTTTCAGCAATGGCGCCAGCAGGCCATCCTGGCACACGCCCTGCCCCTGCTGGCACGCGGCATACCCATCAGTCAGGTGGCTGCCGCCAGCGGCTACGCCAGTGACAGTGCGTTCAGTGCCATGTTCAAACTGGCCATGGGCAAGGCGCCGAGTCACTTCCAGACCAAAACACTATCAAAACAATAGTCCTGCTTACCATGCAACGCCGAACCACATTGGCCACATTGGCCGCCTTACCCGGAGTTTTTATGACCACACTGGCAGACGCCGCCCGCTCTCCACTGCTCCAAGCCCTCAAGCCCTCGCCGCGCATGCCGGTTTTGTTCGTCGGCCACGGCAGCCCCATGAACGCCATTGAAGACAATGCCTGGCGGCGCGGCTGGCAAACCATAGGCACCGAACTGCTGGCGCGCGCCGAGCGGCCCCAACTGGTTTTGTGTATTTCGGCGCACTGGCTGACCCGGGGCGGTTGGCAGATCACCGGCATGCCCGCGCCCAAAACCATCCACGACTTTGGCGGCTTTCCGCAGGCCCTGTTTGACCAGCAATACCCGGCACCTGGCGCGCCGGTGGTTGCTGCCAGCCTAGCCAAGGAGCTGAAGTCCCCCACTACGAGCGCACCGCTGAGCGTGGACCTGGATACCTGGGGCCTGGACCATGGCACCTGGTCCGTGCTCAAGCCCATGTTCCCCAAGGCGGACATTCCCGTGCTGCAGCTGAGCATGGACTACAGCCGTCCGGCCAGCGAGCACTACGCACTGGGGCGGCAACTGCAGGCGCTGCGTGAACGCGGTGTGCTGATCGTGGGCAGTGGCAACACGGTGCACAACCTGCGGGCCATGCGCCGGGACGCAGCCGACAACCAGGCATACGACTGGGCCGTGCAATTTGACACGGTGGTGCAGGACCAGATCAGCAAAGGCCAGCTCGACGCCCTGCAAAACTTCCAGACCCTGGGCGCCGTGGCCCAACAGGCCCACCCCACCTACGAGCACTATCTGCCGCTGCTGTATGCCGCGGGTGCGGCCCGCACCTCCGATTCGCCGCGTTTTTTCAACACTGGCTACCAGGGGGCGGCGATATCGATGCGGTCGGTGCTGTGGGGCTGACCTAGGGTTCCTACGCAGATGAGAGGCTCGGCCAAGGTGCGATACTTGGCGTTATGGATTTGAAACAATAATCCATAGAAAATGGAACGCCTTTCCATTTAATAAACCAGAGCCAGTGGATATGACCAGACACATCACAATGAAGCACACATTGTGTTACGGAAGTGCGAACCTCTTGGGCAGTGGAGCCCTGGCCATCAGTGGCGCCTGGTTGATCTACTTCTATACGACATTCTGCAACCTGTCGGTCGTGGAAGCCGCGGCCATCTTCTCGGTCGCAAGCATCTTGGACGCGATCAGCAACCCGGTAATGGGGTACATCAGCGACAACTTCTACAACACCAAGATCGGAAGACGGTTTGGGCGACGGCGATTTTTCATCCTCATCGGCATACCGCTGGTTCTGTTGTATCCGCTGATGTGGATCCAGGGCTTTGGCTTCTGGTACTACCTGACCATGTACGCACTGTTTGAGCTGGTTTACACCTCGATCATGGTTCCGTACGAGACGTTGGCCACCGAAATGACGACGGACTTTGCGGTGCGTTCCAAACTGACCGGGTCCAAAGCCATGTTTGGCAAAGGTGCGAACTTCCTCGCGGCGTTCATTCCTGCTCAGCTCTTTCTCATCTACAGCAAAGAGTCCCCCACCCCCTTCCTGCTGACTGGCATCATCTACGCCGTCATCATGTCAGGAGCCATGCTGGCCCTGTATCTGACATCCTGGGAGCGCCCGTTCAATGAGGTTGCACAGGAGCGAACGGCAAGCCTGTGGCAGGCGCTGAAAAAACTGTGTGTCGACATGGCATCCACGTTTCACCTGAAGATTTTTCGCAAACATTTGGGAATGTACTTGCTGGGTTTTGGTGCCGAATGGCTGTTTGCGTCGGCCTTCACCTACTTCATTATTTTTGGTTTGGGGCAGGACAAGCACATCGTTGCCTACCTCAATGGCTTCAGTTCCGTGATGCAATTGGGCTCGACCTTGCTGTTCATCGCCATCTGCATCCGAATGGGATTTGCGAGGCCGTACCGGATTGCCCTCACCATTGTCTGCGTCAGCGTATTGGGCTATACCGCGCTGTATTTTTTGGGCTGGTCACAACAAACCACCGTCATTGCATTGTTTGCTATCACAGCGGTGTTTGGACTCGGCACCGGCGGCGTTTACTACATTCCCTGGACCGTCTACACGTTCCTGGCCGATGTGGATGAAGTGCTGACCGGCAGACGACGCGAAGGCATATACGCCGGTGCCATGACCTTTGCCGGCAAGTTGACGCGCTCGGTCGTGGTATTCGGGATGGGCTGGACGCTCAGCCAATTTGGATTTCTCTCGGGTCAGGCCACACAACCGGAGACTGCGGTGCAGGCGATTGTTGGCGTCTTCACACTGGGTGTCATTGGTTTGGCTTTGGGCGGCATCTACTACACAACGCAAATGAAACTGGATCGGAAGAACCACGCCGTTTTATTGGAAGAAATTGCACGCATCAAGGCAGGGGGAAAGATTGCCGAAGTGCCCGCCCATGCCCGAGCGGTTGCCGAAGAATTGACCGGCTGGAAATATGAACAATGTTGGGGTAATAATTCGTTGGCAACTACCCGAAACAGCCATGCACATTCGAATTGACGACCTCACCGGCCCTGAAGTCCATGGCCTGCTGGAGGAACACCTGCACCATATGCGCCAGCTCTCTCCGCCCGAGAGCGTGCACGCGCTGGACCTGGATGGTCTCCGCAAACCCGAGATCACGTTTTGGACCATCTGGTCAGGCGCCGAACTGCTGGGCAGCGGCGCGCTCAAGGAACTCAGCCCCGACCACGGCGAGATCAAGTCCATGCGCACCGCAGCAAAGCACCGCAACAAGGGCGCGGCCAAGGCCATGATGGTCCATATCCTGGCCGAAGCGCGCAAACGCTCGTACGGCCGCCTCAGCCTGGAAACCGGCTCGGTACCGGGCTTTGAGCCCGCCATCAAGCTCTACGAAGGATTTGGCTTCCAACGCTGCGGGCCGTTCGCCGACTACCCCGAAGACCCCTACAGCGTCTTCATGACAAGGGCACTGTAAAACACCTTGGCCAACGGGTTTTACCAGCGGCCGACGTAACGGCCGTTGGAAGTCATTGCGCAGTAGCGTCCCACCACATAGCTGCCGTCGGGACACTGCGTGTACTGGTTGTCGTTGCGAATGTTGTCCCGCCGCCGCTCTACCGGCGAGGGCACCATGTCCAGTGGGCTTTGCAGTTGGTTGTTGAACGGTGTGCTATCCACCCGCGCCGGCTCCGACAAGGGACGTGGGTGTTGCACACGCGCCGACGGCGGTACGGCGGTCTGACCGGCAATATAGCTGCCATTGGGCAGCAAGACACACACGCTGCCGCCCACGTACTGGCCATTGGGGCACTGCGTGCACACCGCACCTTCCACCAACTGACCGTTGGGGCAGACGGTGCGGGCGCTGACGGTGCAGGCGTTCAGTGCGACCAGCAGGGCTAGAAGACGCTTCATGGTTTGAGATGCTATCGGTGCGCTGACGCTTGTCAAGCCACCGTGCGCCATCAATTGAAGCTGAACTGCCCGGGTGCCTGAATCGTATCCACACCCACGTTGATGGTGTCCTTGGGCGCAAACTTGCCTTCCAGCAACAGCTTGGACAGCGGGTTCTCAATGCGCTGCTGGATCGCGCGCTTGAGTGGCCGCGCACCAAACACCGGGTCGAAGCCGACCTTGGCCAGTTCGGCCACCGCCGCGTCGGACACCACCAGGCCCAGGTCCATCTTGGCCAGGCGGGTCATCAGCACCTGCAACTGGATCTTGGCGATATTGGCGATGTGGGTGGCGTCCAGCGAATGGAAGACCACGGTCTCGTCAATGCGGTTCAAAAACTCGGGGCGGAAGTGGTTCTTCAGCTCACCGGTCACCGCATCTTTCACGTCCTCATAGTCGTCACCGACCATGGCCTGGATCATTTGCGAGCCAATGTTGCTGGTCATCACGATGATGGTGTTCTTGAAGTCCACAGTGCGGCCCTGGCCATCGGTCAGGCGGCCATCGTCCAGCACCTGCAGCAGTACGTTGAACACGTCGGGGTGGGCCTTTTCCACCTCGTCGAGCAGCAGAACGGCATAGGGTTTGCGGCGCACGGCTTCGGTCAGGTAGCCGCCCTCCTCGTAGCCCACATAGCCGGGGGGCGCACCGATCAAACGGGCCACGGAGTGCTTCTCCATGAACTCGCTCATGTCGATGCGGATCAGGTGGTCTTCGCTGTCAAACAGGAAACCGGCCAGCGCCTTGCACAACTCGGTCTTGCCCACGCCGGTGGGGCCCAGGAACAGGAAGGAGCCGGTGGGGCGGTTTGGATCGGAGAGGCCCGAGCGCGAACGGCGGATAGCGTTGGCGACGGCCGCAATGGCCTCGTTCTGGCCGATGACGCGGTCATGCAGCTTGGCTTCCATCTGCAGCAGCTTGTCCTTCTCGCCCTGCATCATCTTGGCCACGGGGATGCCGGTGGCACGACTGACCACTTCGGCAATTTCCTCGGCGCCGACCATGGTGCGCAGCAGTTGGGCGCGGCCACCATCCTTGGCGTTCTTGGCCTTGCCGGCCTCTTGCGCCTGGGCATCTTTCAGGCGCTTTTCCAGCTCGGGCAGCTTGCCGTATTGCAGCTCGCCGGCCTTGTTGAAGTCGCCCTTGTCGGTCAACTCCTTGATCTGGAAGCGCAGCTTTTCCACCTCTTGCATGATGGTCTTCGACCCTTGGGCCTGGGCCTTCTCGGCCTTCCAGATTTCGTCCAGGTCCGCAATCTCTTTTTGCAGCGCGGTGATCTCTTCGTTGATCAGCTCCAGGCGCTTTTGCGAGGCTTCGTCTTTCTCGCGCTTCACGGCTTCGCGCTCAATCTGCAGCTGGATCAGGCGGCGGTCCTTCTTGTCCATGACCTCGGGCTTGGAGTCCAGCTCAATCTTGATCTTGGAGGCGGCTTCGTCGATCAGGTCGATGGCCTTGTCGGGCAAGAAGCGGTCCGTGATGTAGCGGTTGGACAGCTCGGCCGCAGCCACGATGGCCGGGTCGGTGATCTGCACGCCGTGGTGGGTTTCATAACGCTCTTTCAGGCCGCGCAGGATGGCGATGGTGGCTTCCACCGTCGGCTCGCCCACCAGAATCTTCTGGAAGCGGCGTTCCAGCGCGGCGTCTTTCTCGATGTATTTGCGGTATTCGTCCAGTGTGGTGGCGCCCACGCAATGCAACTCGCCACGGGCCAGTGCGGGTTTCAGCATATTGCCGGCGTCCATGGCGCCTTCGGCCTTGCCGGCGCCGACCATGGTGTGCAGTTCGTCAATGAAGACGATGGTCTGGCCTTCATCCTTGGCCAGATCTTTCAGCACATTCTTCAGGCGCTCTTCAAACTCACCGCGGAACTTGGCACCAGCCAGCAGCGCGGCCATGTCCAGGCTCAGCACGCGTTTGCCCTTCAGCGAATCGGGCACCGCGCCGTCCACAATGCGCTGGGCCAGGCCTTCCACAATGGCGGTCTTGCCGACACCGGGCTCGCCGATCAGCACCGGGTTGTTCTTGGTGCGGCGTTGCAGCACTTGGATGGCGCGGCGGATCTCGTCGTCGCGGCCAATCACTGAGTCCAGCTTGCCCAGGCGGGCGCGCTCGGTCAGGTCGATACAGTATTTTTTCAGCGACTCGCGCTGCTCTTCGGCATCGGCGCTGTCCACATTTTGGCCGCCGCGCACGGCGTCAATGGCGCTCTCCAGGCTCTTGCGCGTCATGCCGTTGGCACGGGCGATGTTGGCCACCTCAATCTTGCTGTCAGCCAGCGCCAGCAGGAACAATTCACCCGCCACAAACTGGTCACCACGCTTGATGGCTTCCTTCTCGGAGGCCTGCAACAGGACGCCCACGTCCCGGTCCACGGAAACCTGTTCCTGGCCCTGAACCTGGGGCTGTTTCTTCATGTAGGCCTCTGCGGCTGTCAGCAGCTGGGGCACGTTGACACCAGCGCGCTGAAGCAGCGCCCTGGGGCCGTCGTCCTGGCGCAGCATGGCCACCAGCACATGGGCTGGGGTGATGTAGGCATGGTCGTTGCCCAAGGCAAGGCTCTGGGCTTCGCCCAAGGCTTCCTGGAACTTGGTGGTGAGTTTTTCGATTCGCATAGATAAATCCTCCGGTTGGCCTAGACCTTGGGCTCACTGGGTGTATTTCAAGCCCCTTTGTGGCAGTGCGACCTGACTAAAATCAAAGGATGGACATCCGCCAGCTCTCGGTTCGCTATCACCAGGACCACGATCGCATCCTGATGCGCATCAACACCAGCGCGGGAGACGAAGTGCAGATGTGGCTGACCCGGCGCCTTCTGCTCAGTCTTTGGCCCCTGCTGAACCGCGTCGTCATTGACCACCTGGCGATTCCGGCCGATGCCAGGACCGACGGATTTGTCGACCTGGCGGCCATGGGTCCCAGTACGCGAAAAATGCTCGCCGACATGCGCCAGCAGGAGGCCATGCAAGATGCCGATTTTGTGACACCCTACCGCAATGACTCCACCAACCGGCCGCTGGGCGACACGCCGCTGCTGGTCACCGAGGTCAGTTTGACACCCAAAGGCGATGGTCTGATGCTGATGAACTTCAAGGAACAGTTAGACGAGCCACCGCCTTCACGCGGCTTCCAGCTGGAATTGCCGGCGGACCTGGTGTTTGGCATCATCCAGCTGCTCAGCCAGTCGCTGGAGCAAGCGCAGTGGAAGGTTGGTGCTGAACCATCGGCTCCCGTGCACATCGTCGAAGCGGCGGCCGAGGAAATTGACCTCAGCCCCGATGCGACCCGGCCGACGTATTTGAATTGACCTGAATCCCCCATCGGGCCAGTGCCGCGTCGTCACTGACGCGCGCATCCACCCACTGGGCACCGGCGGCGGTCTGCTCCTTCTTCCAGAATGGCGCCTGGGTCTTGAGGTAGTCCATCAAAAATTCGCAGGCCTTGAAGCTCTCGCCGCGGTGCGCCGAGGTAACGGCCACCAGCACGATCTGGTCTGGCGGCTGCAGCAGGCCAATGCGGTGGATGACCCGGGCCCCAAAGATGTCGAAACGGCGGTGTGCCTCATCGATCATGTCCTCAATGGCCTTTTCCGTCATGCCGGGGTAGTGCTCCAGCTCCATGGAGAGAACGGACGGCTCTGCCGCCACAGAGCCATCCGCAGGAGGACGGACCACATTCCGGTCCCGCACCGTACCGACAAACGTACACACAGCGCCCACACTATGGTCACCGGCGCGCAGGGCATTCACAACCGCAGTCAGGTCAAAGTCTTCGGTCTGGATGGAAACACGGGGAAGAGTCTGGTGCGTCGTCATGGCTGAATTGTGGCACCACCCAGCTGCTAAACTCAAGCTATGCCCACAATCCACTGCTCCATTTCGGCCATGGCCCTGTGCCGTGTCGACTGCGTGGTGGCGTGCGCCAGCAAACCCCAAAAACCCAGGCTCATCTGACCGGAGCCCGTGGTTCCGTCCTCAGATGAGCGACGGAACTGCCAAAAAGCCCCCTCTTTTTGTTCTTCGCGCGCATCTGACGGTGGTTTTCCATCGGTCATCTTTCTATTGCAAAGGATGCATGCATGCCAAGCTCTTCCCTCTTCTCGGGCCTGTGGATTCCCCTGGTCACGCCCTTTCATGACGACGCCGTAGACCACGCTGCCCTGGCCCGTCTGGTGAAACATTACGTTGCCGCGGGCGTCGACGGATTTGTGGCCTGTGGCTCGACCGGCGAGGCCGCCGCGCTGAGCCCGGCAGAGCAGTTGGCCGTGCTGGACACCGTGCTCCAGGCCAGCGCCGGGCTTCCGGTCGTCATGGGCCTGTCGGGCTACCACCTGGGTGAAACGCTGGCCTGGGTCCAGACGCTGGCCACCTACCCTATCGCCGGGCTGCTGGTGCCGGCGCCTCACTACATCCGCCCCTCGCAAGCCGGCTTGCAACTCTGGTTCAGCGCCCTGGCCGACGCGTCCGACAAGCCGTTGATCGTCTACGACATTCCCTACCGCACCGGATCGCAACTGGCTCTGGACACCCTGCTGGCATTGGCCGCGCACCCCAATATCCGGGCCATCAAGGATTGCGGTGGTGACCCGGGCAAGACCCAGGCCTTGATTGCAGATGGTCGCCTGCAGGTGCTGGCCGGCGAAGACGCGCAGATTTTCACGACCCTCGCCCTGGGCGGCACGGGTGCGATCGCGGCCAGCGCGCACCTGTGCACGGTGCAATTCGTTGCCGTGCTGCGCTGCCTGCAAGCGGGTCAACTGCAGCAGGCCCGCAGGCTATGGCACCCCCTGGTACCACTGATCCAGGCGGCCTTTGCCGAGCCCAACCCGGCCTTGATCAAGTACGCGCTGGCGCAGCAGGGCCTGCTAGTCGACGGGCTGCGTTTGCCGATGACAGCGGCCAGCAGCGGCGCCGCACTGCGCATGCAGGCGGTGCTGGACCAGCTGACCCTTAACAGCGCAGCGGATTGAGGTCTAACCGCCGGTGACGGGCGGAAAGAAGGCCACTTCAGCGCCTTCTGTTAATAGCGTGGTCTCGTCGCTCAGTGTCTGGTTGAGCGCGACCCGCACGGCCTTGCCGCGGGCCAGTGCATCTGCATAGACTCCGCCTTGGGCGATCAGTTCATCCCGCAGGGCCGCCACGGTGGCGGCCGTGGTGTCTACGGCTTCGCTGCCCTTGCCCAAGAGCTCACGGATGGACGCAAAGTATTTGACGTGAATTTTCATGCCAGCAGTTCCGCAAAAGACACATAGCGAACCATGTCACCGGGCACGATGTCACGCCCGGACGGGTTGTCGACCAGACCCTCGCCCCATACGGCCGAGGTCAGCACGCCCGCACTCTGATTGGGGAACAGGTCAAGGCCCCCGTTCACATTGCGCCGCACGCGCAGAAACTCGCGACGTTTGTCGGGCTTGGCCCAGGCGAAATCGGCACGTACAGCTTCAGTATTCATCGCAACGTCGTGCATGCCCTGCAGGTGCAGCAGAAAAGGCCGCACCAAAACCAAAAAGGTCACAAAACTGGACACTGGGTTACCGGGTAGACCCAAAAAGTGCGCGTCGGCAATGCGCCCATATGCAAAGGGCTTGCCCGGCTTGATGGCGATCTGCCACAGGTCCAGTGTGCCCAGCGTTTGCACGGCGGGTTTGATGTGGTCTTCTTCGCCCTCCGTCACGCCGCCACTGGTCAGAATGACGTCGTGCGACTGCGCCGCAGCGCGCAAAGCATCGATCGTGGCTGCGCGCTGGTCGGGGACGATGCCCAGGTCGCTGACGACACAGCCCATGCGACGCAACAGGGCGCTCAAAAAGTAGCGGTTGGAGTTGTAGATGGCACCGGGCAGCATGTCCTGCGGGGCCACTGCCCCTGGCATGACCAACTCGTCGCCGGTTGAAAACAGCGCAACGCGGGGGCGCCTGACCACGGACAGCTGGGCCATACCGATGCTGGCAGCCAGTCCCAATTCGGCGGGGCCCAGGCGTTGACCACGGACCAGCACCACATCGCCCCGGGCCACATCTTCACCGGCACGGCGGATGTTTTGTCCTGCCTGGGGTTGGGTGTTGACCCGGACGCTGGGTAGCCCGTTCTGGTCTGCATCGTATGGCAAGGCGGTGCAGTCTTCTTGCATGACTACTGCGTCCGCACCAGCCGGCACCGGGGCGCCGGTAAAAATGCGTGCGGCTGTTCCGGCCAGAAGAACGTCTCCACTCGCACCGGCTGCGATGCGCTGCGAGACCGGGAGCAAGGTACCGGCGGCGGCCACGTCGTCACATCGCAGCGCGTAACCATCCATGGAGCTGTTGTCGTGCGGTGGCACGTGGAGCGCAGACACCACGTCTGCGGCCAGCACGCGGCCATCGGCATCACCGACCGGTACCGACTGGGTGTCGGGCAGCGCACTGGCACAGGCCAGCAATCGTGCCAGCGCGTCATCCAATGGCAACAGGGGGGGACGCGTAGGAGCGGTCATGCGGGAATCCTGGGTTGCTATAACAATGATAGCTGCCTACGCATATTTCACGAGGGCTAGCGACCTATTTCGTTTAAGACTTCTGGCACTCGGCGGCAATCAGCGCCTTGATGGCATCCACATCGGCATCCATGACCTGCACGCGTTTGGGTAGGTCTTCGATGCCGACAAACTTGGCCGGCCGGTCGGGCTCGCGGCCCAGGGCTTCATAAACGGTCTCGGCAAATTTGATCGGCAAGGCGGTTTCCAGCACCAGCATGGGCACGCCGGGCTTGCGCTTCTCCAGCGCCACTTTGACGCCGTCGGCGGTGTGGGTGTCGATCATCACACCGTGGCGCGTCCAGCAGTCGCGAATCGTGGCCAGGCGGTCGGCGTGGGTGCTTTTGCCGCTGATGAAACCGTAGCGCTCGGCGCAGTGCACAAAGGCCGGATCACGGCTCAGGTCAAAGCGCCCGGCCTTGGCCAGTTGCGCGCCAAACAGGTCTGCCGTGCGCGCACCATCGCGGCCCAACAGGTCGAACACAAAGCGCTCGAAGTTGGACGCCTTGGAAATGTCCATGGACGGGCTGGAGGTCTCGTGTGTATCGGCACTGCCGCGCACGCGGTAGACACCGGTACGGAAAAACTCGTCCAGCACGTCGTTTTCGTTGGTGGCGACCACCAGCTGTTCAATCGGCAGGCCCATCATGCGCGCCACGTGGCCGGCGCAGACATTGCCGAAGTTGCCGCTGGGCACGGTGAACGACACCTTCTGCGAGTTCGTTTCAGTGGCCTGGATATAGCCGGCGAAGTAATACACCACCTGGGCCAACAAGCGTGCCCAGTTGATGGAATTGACCGTGCCAATCTTGTACTTGCGTTTGAAGTCCAGGTCGTTGGACACGGCTTTGACCATGTCCTGGCAGTCATCAAACACGCCCTTGACGGCGATGTTGTAGATGTTGGCGTCCATCAGGCTGAACATCTGGGCCTGCTGGAAGGCGCTCATGCGCCCGAACGGGCTGGTCATGAAGACACGCACGCCTTTCTTGCCGCGCATCGCGTATTCGGCCGCGCTGCCGGTGTCGCCACTGGTGGCGCCCAGGATGTTCAGCTCTTCGCCGCGGCGCGCCAGTTCATATTCGAACAGATTGCCCAGCAACTGCATGGCCATGTCCTTGAAGGCCAGCGTGGGGCCGTTGGACAGGGCTTCCAGCCACAGACCGTCTTCCAGATGGCGCAAGGGCACGATCTCGCCGGTGCCAAACACCTCGGCGGTGTAGGTCTTGTCACAAATGGCACGCAGGTCGGCCGCGGGAATGTCGTCGATGTACAGCGACAGAATCTCAAACGCCAGCGCCGCATAGCCTTGTGTGTGGTAGACCGTGCGCCACTGGCTGAGCGTGGCATCGCTGACCTGGGGATAGTGCTCGGGCAGGTACAGGCCGCCGTCGGGCGCCAGGCCTTCAAGCAGGATTTCACAGAAACGCTTGCGCTCAGGCGCAGCGGAACCAGAGGCGCGGGTACTGAGGTATTTCATCAGGCGAGTTCTTCTTTGCGTATGCGCACAATGGACTGCAGCACGGTAGGCAGTGCCTGCATCTGGGCCAGTGCGGCGTTCATCTTGGCCTCCTGGCAGTCGTGCGTCAAGATGATCAGGTCGGTCTGCGGTACGGTGGCGGAACCGCCCTCGCCGCTCACTTCATCGGCCTCACGCTGCAAGACCGCGTCGATGCTGATATTGGCTTCGGCCAGGATGCCGGTCACCTTGGCCAGCACGCCGGCCTGGTCAGCCACCCGCAGGCGCAGGTAGTAGCTGGTCACCACGTCGCCCATGGGCAGCACGGGCAGCGAGTCCATGGCCTTGTCAAAGGTGTTGGGCTGGAAGGCCAAGTGCGGCACGCGGTTGGCCGCGTCCACGGTGTGCAGGCGGGTGATGTCGACCAGGTCGGCAATCACGGCGCTGGCGGTGGGCTCGGAGCCAGCGCCCTTGCCGTAGTACAACGTATTGCCCACCGCGTCGCCATTGACGACGACGGCGTTCATGGCGCCTTCCACATTGGCAATCAGGCGCTTGGATGGGACCAGGCTGGGGTGCACGCGCAGCTCGACGCCCTTGGCCGTGCGCTTCGTGATCCCCAACAGCTTGATGCGGTAGCCCAACTGTTCTGCGTATTTGATGTCGGTCGCGCCGAGCTTGGTAATGCCCTCCACATAGGCCTTGTCAAACTGCACGGGAATGCCAAACGCGATAGCCGACATCAGTGTGACCTTGTGCGCGGCGTCCACGCCTTCGATGTCGAAGGTCGGGTCGGCTTCGGCATAGCCCAGGCGTTGCGCTTCCTTCAGGACCACGGCAAAGTCCAGACCCTTGTCGCGCATCTCGGAGAGGATGAAGTTGGTCGTTCCGTTGATGATGCCGGCAATCCACTGGATCCGGTTGGCGGTCAGGCCCTCACGCAAGGCCTTGATGATGGGAATGCCGCCAGCCACCGCCGCCTCGAACGCCACCATCACACCCTTGGCAGACGCTGCGGCAAAGATTTCGGTGCCGTGCACGGCCAGCAAGGCCTTGTTGGCGGTGACCACATGCTTGCCGGCCGCAATGGCTTCCAGCACCAGCTGCTTGGCAATGCCATAGCCGCCAATCAATTCAATGACGATGTCGATCTCGGGGTTGGCGATGATGGCACGGGCGTCATTCACCACCTGCACGCCGTCACCCACGATGGACTGGGCCCGCGCCACGTCCAGATCGGCCACCATGGTGATGGCAATGCCGCGGCCGGCGCGGCGCTGGATTTCTTCCTGGTTGCGCTTGAGCACATTGAAAGTACCTGCACCCACGACGCCAATGCCCATCAATCCAACTTGTATCGGTTTCATAAAATCTCTGAGTAAATGAGGGCTCTAGCCCTCGTAAATCATGCGCGGGCAGCTACCAATTTCATAGCAGACGGTGGCGTCTGGGCTGTTTGGACGTTGTGCGTTCCGTGGCTCTTGCGGTAACCTTCAAGGAACTTGGCGATGCGGCTGATGGCTTCGCGCAAATCATCCTCATGCGGCAGGAATACGATACGGAAATGGTCAGGCTGCTGCCAGTTGAAGCCGGTGCCCTGGACCAGCATGACGCGGGTCGCCTTGAGCAGCTCCAGGAAGAACTGCCGGTCATCCGCAATCGGATAGACCTTGGGGTCCAGCTTGGGGAACATGTACAGCGCCGCCTGCGGTTTGACACAGCTCACACCCGGGATGGCCGTGATCAGCTCATAGGCCAGATCGCGCTGGCGGCGCAGGCGTCCGCCTTCGCAGACCAGGTCGTTGATGCTCTGGTAGCCGCCCAATGCAGTCTGGATGGCCCACTGACCGGGCACGTTGGAGCACAGCTTCATGTTGGAGAGCATGTTCAGGCCCTCGATGTAGTCCGCAGCCGACTTCTTGTCACCCGACACCACCATCCAGCCCGCGCGGTAGCCGCAGGAACGGTAGCTCTTGGACAGCGAGTTGAAGGTCAGCGTCAACACGTCGGTCGACAGCGAGGCCAGTGCCGTGTGCTTGACTCCGTCGTACAGGACCTTGTCATACACCTCGTCGGCCAGGATCACCAAGCCGTGTTCGCGGGCGATTTCGACAATGCTTTTGAGCAAGGCATCGGAATACAGCACGCCCGTGGGGTTATTGGGGTTGATGACCACAATGCCCTTGGTACGCGGCGTGATCTTGGCGCGGATGTCGTCCAGATCGGGCATCCAGCCATTCGCCTCGTCGCATAGGTAGTGCACCGGTGTGCCGCCGGAAAGGCTGGTGGACGCAGTCCACAGCGGGTAGTCGGGCATGGGCAGCAGCAGCTCGTCGCCATTGTCCAGTAGTGCATTGGTGGCCATGGTAATCAGCTCGCTGGCACCATTGCCCAGGTAGATGTCGTCCAGCGTGACGCCGGCAATACCCTGCTTCTGGGTTTCGTGCATCACCGCCTTGCGCGCGGCGAAGATGCCCTTGCTGTCCGAATAGCCGGCCGAGTTGGGCAGGTTGCGGATCATGTCCTGCTGGATTTCTTCAGGCGCATCAAAGCCGAAAACCGCGAGGTTGCCGAGGTTCAGCTTGATGATCTTCTGGCCCTCGTCCTCCATTTGCCGGGCCGCATCCATGATGGGGCCGCGAATGTCATAGAGCACGTTTGCCAGCTTGGCAGATTTTTGAATGGTTCTCAAAGTCCCTCCGGAAGTCAGGATCACAGGGCGAAACCTATAATTTGACCACAGTTCCGCGCCCAATTAGTGCGGTGCAGCATTCAAATTTCACCCGGGCACCTCTATGAAATTCCTTCCAGACGCCATACAGGCGTCCTCAGTGACCGGTTATGGGCCGGGCTGGGTGGCCGTTAACGGCGAAAAAATAAGCTCCAGTGTGGTCATCAGTGCGGCCGGTGCACGTTTTGCGTGGGATTGCGCGCAGTTTGCCGATCTGCAGGCCAGCCATTTCGAACGCATCGCGGACATGGATGTCGAACTGGTGATTTTTGGCAGTGGCATACGCATCCAGTTTCCCAAACCCGCTTTGTTGCAGGCGCTGTACGCAAAACGTATCGGCGTGGAAACCATGGACACCCAGGCCGCTTGCCGCACCTATAACTTTCTCGCCGGAGAGGGCCGCAAGGTCGCTGCGGCCCTTTTGTTGTAAGCGTGTTTACCCTGAAGGCTCAACGGGCGCTTTTCAGAGTAAAATCATGGGTTGCAGTCGAGGGTAAACAAACGCTGTCACGTTTAACCCCCTCTACTTTGACTGACACATCCAGAACGCGAGACTAAAAGTACCATATGGCGATCGTTGTCAACAAGCCCCTACCTGAATTTGAAGCCAACGCAACCGGTGGCATCCGAGTGAGTAATACTACCCACGTCGGAAAGACCATGGTGTTGTATTTCTACCCCAAGGACAACACACCCGGTTGCACCACCGAGGCGATGCAGTTCCGCGACAAATACAAAGATTTTGTCAAAGCCGGAGCCACCGTGTTTGGCGTGTCCCGTGACAACATGAAGTCGCACGACGAGTTCAAGACCAAACTGGAACTCCCGTTTGAACTGATCGCCGATACCGAAGAAAAAATGTGCCACATGTTCGGCGTGGTCAAGAACAAGATCATGTACGGCAAGAAGGTCAAAGGCATTGAGCGCAGCACCTTCCTGATCGGCGCCGATGGCCTGTTGAAAGAAGAATGGCGCGGCCTCAAGGTTCCCGGCCATGTAGACGACGTTCTCAAGGCGGTCAAAGCGCTAAAAAAAGCGGTCTGAGTCGACAACGTGGTTTTGGCGCACGCCGACATGGCGGTGCCATCTGGCTCATGCATAATGATCCAATGCCGTTGAACACCGCAAACGCGCCACAACAAAAAGCCGCCTTGGCTCAGGGCGGCTTTTTTGCTTTTGCGATTCCCTTTTCTTCCACTTCCCCTTCCATGAGCCCCACCATCCATGCCACTGCCACCCGCACCTACCAAACCTGCTGACCGTCTCCCACCCAAAGCCTTTGTCGCGACTGCTCGCAGCGCTGCCCGTCCCGCGCAGAAATCGGAACACTTCGAGCCTGCCAAGGCGCCCAGTGCGCGGCCCGCCGCGGAAAAAGTCGTGGTCAAGGAAGCCCCCAAACGGGCGACGGCCGCACTGCTGGACAAGTCCACGCGTCAGCAACCGCCGATGGTGGAGCCAGTCACTGCGCCCGTGATGGTTCAGGTGGAGACCCGCCCCAGCACCGCCCGCTCGCGCAAACCCGTGCGCACCGGGCCCACCAAGCTGTTTGTGCTGGACACCAATGTGCTGCTGCACGACCCGATGTCGCTGTTCCGTTTTGAAGAGCACGACATCTACCTGCCGATGATCGTGCTGGAAGAGTTGGACGGCCACAAAAAGGGCATGACCGAAGTCGCCCGCAATGCCCGCCAGACCAGCCGCACGCTGGACGCACTGGCCGGCGCACCGGGTGCCGATATCACCGCGGGTTTCCAGCTGTCGAGCACCGGCAACCGCGACGCGCGCGGCAAGCTGCTATTCCAGACCCAGCCGCTCGATTACGCACTGCCCACCAGCCTGCCCCAAGGCAAGGCCGACAACCAGATCCTGGGCGTGGTCGAAGCCCTGCGCCACCACTACGCGCCACGCGAGGTGGTACTGGTGTCCAAGGACATCAATATGCGGGTCAAGGCCCGCGCACTGGGTCTGGCCACCGACGACTACCAGAATGACAAGACGCTGGAAGACGGCGACCTGCTGTACGCCGGATCGTTGGCCCTGCCCACCGACTTCTGGGCCACGCACGGCCAGACCGTGGAGAGCTGGCAGCAAGGCCAGCACACCTTCTACAAGATCAATGGCCCGGTGGTTCCCAGCCTGATGATCAACCAGTTTGTCTATTTTGAGTCGCCCGGCGAGCCCAGCCTGTATGCCCGTGTGACCGAGATCCGCGGCACCACGGCTGTCATCAAGACGCTACGCGACTTCAACCATCTCAAAAATGCGGTGTGGGGCGTTACCACCCGCAACCGCGAGCAGAACTTCGCGATGAACCTGCTGATGGACCCGGAAGTGGACTTCGTCACCCTGACCGGCACGGCAGGCACCGGCAAAACCCTGATGGCCCTGGCGGCTGGCCTGACCCAGGTTCTGGACGACAGGCGCTACACCGAGATCATCGTCACGCGCGCCACGGTCAGCGTGGGCGAGGACATCGGTTTCCTGCCCGGAACCGAAGAAGAAAAGATGGGGCCTTGGATGGGCGCGCTGGACGACAACCTGGAAGTGCTGGGCAAGACCGACACCAGCGCCGGCGAATGGGGCCGCGCCGCCACCAACGAGCTGATCCGAAGCCGCATCAAGATCAAGAGCATGAACTTCATGCGGGGTCGTACCTTCATGAACAAGTACGTCATCATCGATGAGGCGCAAAACCTGACGCCCAAGCAGATGAAGACGCTGATCACCCGCGCCGGCCCCGGCACCAAGATCATCTGCATGGGCAATCTGGCCCAGATCGACACGCCCTACCTGACCGAAGGCTCCTCCGGTTTGACCTTTGCCGTGGACCGCTTCAAGGGCTGGCCGCATGGCGGGCACATCACACTGGCGCGCGGCGAGCGTTCGCGCCTGGCGGACTTTGCCAGCGAAGTGCTCTAGCGAAATGCTATACGTTTAGTAGCAACCTACGCAGTAGATACGAGGGCTAGAGGCCAATTGGGCTTCTAGCCTTTTTCTTTGCATACGCAGCTGAGCATCAGGGCTGGGGTGCGTGGCAAAGCGAAGTCAAGGAGGAGACCCAGGGCAAAGCCATGGGTCGGGGGACATGAGCGGCGCCACGCACCCCAGTCCTGCTGCGGCCAGGTAGACCTGCAACTTGACTTTAGTAGTCCCCGCCCCCACCCGATGCCAAGCTCTCGAACTTGGTAATGTTCTTCAGGAAGGCCAGCTTGACGGTCCCCGTAGGGCCGTTACGCTGCTTGGCGATGATGACTTCTGCCACACCCGGCTCCTTGCAGGCGTCCTTGGTGTAGTACTCGTCACGGTAGATGAACATGATGATGTCGGCATCCTGCTCGATGGCGCCCGACTCGCGCAAATCGCTCATCATGGGCCGTTTGTCAGGGCGTTGCTCCACGCTGCGGTTGAGCTGCGACAGCGCGATCACCGGGCATTTCAACTCTCGGGCCAGCATTTTCAAACCCCGGGAGATCTCTCCCAGCTCGGTAGCCCGGTTCTCGCCATCACTGCTGCTGCCACTCATCAGCTGCAAATAGTCGACCACGATCAGGCCCAGCTGACCACACTGCCGTGACAGACGCCGTGCATTGGCGCGCAGTTCGCTGGAGGTCAGGCCTGCGCTCTCGTCGATGTGCAGCGAGATGGTGCGCAGCTTTTCGATGGCTTCCGACAGGCGCGGCCATTCGTCATCGGTCAGTTTGCCGGTGCGCAAATGCCCCTGGTCAATACGGCCAATCGAACCCACGATACGCACCGCCAGTTGTGCAGCACCCATTTCCATCGAGAACACCGCAACCGGCAAGCCTTCATTCAGGGCCACGTGTTCGGCAATGTTGATGGCCAGCGCTGTTTTTCCCATGGAAGGACGGGCAGCCAGCACGATCAGGTCGCCGGCCTGAAGACCCGCGGTCATGCGGTCCAGGTCGTAGAAGCCCGTGGGCACACCGGTCACGTCGTTGGGGTTATCGGCCATCTCCTGCACACGGTCCAGCAGCTTGACCACCAGCGAATCCATGGCCTGGAAGCCCTGGTTGTTGCGCTTGCCCTGTTCGCCGATATTGAAGATCTTCTGCTCCGACTCGTCCACAATGTCGGCCACCGGACGGCCCTTGGGGTTGAACGCATTGGTGGCAATTTCGTCGCTGGCGCTGACCAGTTTGCGCAGCAGGGAGCGGTCCCGCACGATTTCGGCATAGCGGCGGATATTGCTGGCACTGGGCACGTACTGCGCCAGTGAGTTCAAATAGGCCAGGCCACCGATCTCTTCGGCCCGACCCTGGTTTTGCATGTGCTCGAACACGGTGATCACGTCCGCCGGCTTGCTGGCGTTGACCAGCGCGCCGATGGCGGCATAGATCAGGCGATGTTCATAACGATAAAAATCGCCATCCATCAGGATGTCACCGACGCGGTCCCAGGCCGCGTTGTCCAGCAGCAAGCCGCCCAGCACGCTGGATTCGCCCTCAATGGAATGCGGCGGCACACGCAACTGTGCAATCTGGCGGTCTTGGCCGTATTCGTCTACGGGAGAAAGGACGGTGGACATGGATGTTCCTTGAAGCCTTTGATGCTAAGTGCTCGGGCCTGCGGCAGCAATGGCAATGGCTGGGAAGAATCTGTGGAAAAGATGTGGATTGCGCGGGATAAGCACAGGGTGCAAAAACAAAAGCCGCCAGGGCGAACCCTTGCGGCTTTTGGTAACAGTGCCAACCCTTGCGGGCCGATCTATTGTCTTTAGGCTGTTTCGCCGTACACGGAAACCGTGATGTCCACCACCACGTCGGTGTGCAGAGCCACGGCAACCGTGCTTTCGCTAACGGTCTTGATGGGGCCCAAAGGCATGCGGATTTGCGACTTGACGACCTTGTAGCCATTCTTGACCAGCTCTTCAGCGATGTCAGAATTGGTCACAGAACCGAACAAACGACCATCCACACCGGCTTTTTGGGTCAGCTTGATGGTGGTACCACCGAGCTTTTCGCCCAGAGCCTGGCACTCGGCCAGCTTGGCGGCGGCGGCTTTTTCCAGTTCAGCGCGTTTGGCTTCAAAAGCAGCCTTGGCGGCTTCGGTGGCGCGGCGAGCGCGGCCCGAAGGGATCAGAAAGTTGCGAGCGTAGCCATCCTTGACCTTGACGATATCGCC
Source organism: Rhodoferax sp. (assembly GCA_030645355.1). Classification (GTDB taxonomy): domain Bacteria; phylum Pseudomonadota; class Gammaproteobacteria; order Burkholderiales; family Burkholderiaceae_C; genus Allorhodoferax. Next base: position 40,257 of record JAUSNJ010000154.1, read on the forward strand.
CAGGTTGCCCAGATTCACGACCTTGTCGAGCAGAATAATTTGCATGTTCGTACTCCTTAGATCTTGTGCTGGTCGCTGTAAGGCAGCATCGCCAGGAAGCGAGCGCGCTTGATAGCGGTGTTGAGCTGGCGCTGGAAAATCGCGCGGGTGCCGGTCAGACGTGCGGGAATGATCTTGCCGTTTTCGGCGATGAAATCACGCAGGGTGTCGATGTCCTTGTAGTCGATCTCTTCGACGCCGGTCACCGTGAAGCGGCAGAAACGCTTGCGCTTGAACAGCAGGTTCTGTGCGGGGCGCTTGGGGCGCTTGTCTTTGTTGAATTTTTTGAACGTGGCCATGTGGGCCTCCTAAAAAACTAATCTTGCGAAAATTCTTGAATATGCAAAACGATACTTTTACCGTGACGGGCGTTGCCTAGAAAACCGCTGAACTTCCAGACACTGCCAATGGGTTGTTTGACCAACCGCTCTGCCAATGCGCCAAAAGCCACTGCTTTCACTGCCACCTTGATTTGTCTGGCTTGCCCGGCTTCCTGTGTTTCAGACTCGTGTTCGAGCTGCAGGTTCAGGGCGGGTATTCCAGCTGGTGTGTAACGCATGGCATCCAGCTCTGCGATACAGGCACTCAGTACAAGGGAATTGGCAGGCACTCTCCGTCAGTAAAAAAGTTCGTTAGGCGTTGTATTCAGCCTGTTGTGTCTTGCGCGTCTCTTCGCGCTCCACGGTCTTCATCATGGACGAAGGGCCGGTATCAGCCTTCTTCTTCAGCACGGTCAGATGGCGCAATACGGCGTCGTTGAACTTGAACGCGTGTTCCAGTTCGGACATCACAGCCTGGTCGGCTTCGATGTTGACACACAGGTAGTGGGCTTTGGCAAGCTTGTTGATCATGTAGACCAACTGGCGGCGACCCCAGTCTTCCACGCGATGGATCTTGCCACCGCCGGCAGTGATCATGCCTTTGTAACGCTCCAGCATGGCTGGAACTTGTTCGCTCTGATCCGGGTGGATCATGAGAATGATTTCGTAGTGACGCATTGATACTCCTTTTGGATATCCCCACATTAAATGTTCAGGGGGTAATGAAAAGCTGCCCTCAGCGTCTAATTGAGGTGCAGCAAGGCGAAGCCCAAGATTATAGCCCACGCAGGCTTTGCCCGGCAAGTCAGACGTTGGCAGCTGGCTCGGGTCGGGTCACCAGACTCACCAGGACAGCGGTGGCCAGGCCGGCCGCCACGCCAAACACGCCCGCCGACACGGGTTGTATGCCCCACCAAAGGCCCTCTCCCGTCAGGCCCAACATGGTACGTACGGCGGGAAGGTTGATACCCATGTAATACACGGTCACGCCCAGCCCGGCCAACATGCCGGCAACCGCGCCAGCCCGTGTTGTGCTTCTCCAGAAAATTCCGAGCACCATGACCGGCACAAATGCCGCGCCCGCCAGCGAAAACGAAGCCGATACCAGGTAAAGGATGCCCGCCGGCCTTTGCGCAGCGGCATAGGCAGCAATCAGGGCGACGACCAGCAGCGCAAACTTGGACCACATGACCCGTCGCATGGCCTGGGCCTTGTCACCATCGCCTTCAAAGTAAACATCATGGGCCAATGCGTTGCCAATGGTCAGGAGCAAGCCATCCGCAGTGCTCAATGCTGCCGCCAGACCACCGGCGGCGACCAGCACCGACACCACATAGGGTAGTCCCCCAATTTCGGGCGTCGCCAGCATGACCAGATCAGGGCTGATTTTCAACTCGGCAAATTGCAGAATATGGTCCCCGTTGACGTCGGACACACTCAAAAGACTTGGATCGCGCGCCCATTGGGCCACCCAGGCAGGCAAACTGTCAAAAGGTTGTCCGACCAAATGTGCCATGACTTCGTACTTCACCAACACCGCCAAAGCGGGCGCAGACAAGTACAACAGGGCGATAAAAACCAGAGACCACGCCACCGAACTGCGTGCCTCGGCTACCGTGGGCGTCGTGTAATAACGGGTCAACAGGTGGGGCAAACCAACGGTACCCACCATCAGGCAGAACATCAGCGCCAGGAAATTCAAGCGGGATGTATCAAAGGCATCCCGTTGCTCGGCTGTTCCCAGTGGGTCGCCCCCGAACGGTGTGGCATGGTTGGGCATGCCACCCAAAGGCTTGGCCCGCGACCAGTTCTCGGCTGCAGCACGCGTCCAGCTTTCGCGGGCGGCGGGCGCATCTTTTGGGACTGCGGCCAATTCGCGTCGCAGCGCAACCGCACGCTCGTCATCGGCCTTCATGTCACCCAAGGCGCGCAATTGGCGACGCAACTCCTGCCGTTCAAACTGCAGTGAGCCCTCCACATCCTGGAGCTTCTTTTCAAATGCGCGCGCCCGGCGGGCATACTCGTCGATGACCTGCTGCTCCTGTGGTGAATCCCGCAACTGCTGCTCCATGGCTGCAATTTTCTGCAACTGCTGCCCATACACCACAGGCGCAAATGGATTGCCCACCTGCTTGTACGCCAGCCACGAAACTGGAATCAGAAACGCCATGATGATGACCACGTACTGCGTGACCTGGGTCCACGTCACCGCCCGCATGCCACCCAGAAACGAACACACCAGCACGCCGCCGAGGCCCAGCAAAATGCCAATTTCAAAATGCACGCCCGTCAAACGCGAGGTAATCAGGCCCACGCCATAGATCTGCGCAACCACATAGGTAAACGAGCACAGAACCGCGGCAAACGCCGCAATCATGCGGGGCCAGCGGCCGCCAAAACGCACTGCAAAATAATCGGGCACCGTATACAGCCGCATGCGCCGCAAATACGGAGCCACCAACAACGCCACCAGACAAAAGCCGCCGGTCCAGCCCAGGACATAGGCCAGGCCACCAGCCTGCGCCCCGGTTCCAGAGTACCCCTGCAAGTAGAGACCACCGGCCATGCTGATGAACGATGCGGCGCTCATCCAGTCCGCGGCGGTCGCCATACCGTTGTAAACGGCCGGTATGCGCCGGCCCGCCACGTAATATTCAGATGCTTCGGCCGTGCGTCCGTAGACACCAATCACGGCATACAGAACCAGCGTGGCTGACAGGAAGATGCCAGCCACCCAGACCTTGGACAGCCCCATGCGTTCCGCTATAGCCAACGCCAGCAAAAAAAGTACCAGGCAAATGACGTACACGGCAAACCGGCGGTCCAACGTGCGCTTGTAGCGGGCATAGGTCTTGCCGTCAAACCCGGGCTCCGGCCCTTCCCGGCGGTTCGCCATCCAGGCAAACACCACGACAATGCCGATAAAGATGAGCACGGAACCCTGGGCCGCAAACCAGAACCCGACGGGCCAGTTCGCCACCACGAACTGCAGATCGTGCGCAAAAAACACCACCCCGAACGACGCGACAAACCACAGCGCCAGCAAACCTGCGTGCAGGCTCCACCGGCGCGGGCTTGGCGTCGAAATCATTGTGCCGCGAGCTGCTGCCAGGTAGAGATGACGGAGTCCGGATTGAGCGAGATGGATGAAATGCCCTGCTCCACCAGCCACTGTGCGAAGTCGGGATGGTCGCTGGGACCTTGACCGCAAATGCCGATGTATTTGCCCTGGCGCTTGCACGCGGCAATCGCCAGGCTGATCAGGGATTTGACCGCCGGATCACGCTCGTCGAAGTCTGCGGCCAGCAACTCAAGCCCGGAGTCCCGGTCCAGCCCCAAAGTGAGCTGGGTCAGGTCGTTGGAACCAATCGAGAAGCCGTCAAAGTACTCCAGGAACTGGTCGGCCAGGATCGCGTTGCTGGGGATCTCGCACATCATGATGAGCTTCAACGCGTTTTCGCCGCGTTTCAAGCCGTGCTTGCCCAACAATTCGGTCACCTTCTTGGCTTGGCCCAGGGTGCGCACAAAGGGCACCATGACCTGCACATTGTTCAGGCCCATGTCGTTGCGCACGCGCTTCAAGGCCTCGCACTCCATGGCAAAGGCCTCACCAAACTCGGCACTCACATAGCGCGCAGCACCCCGGAAGCCCAGCATGGGGTTCTCTTCTTCCGGCTCGTAGCGGCTGCCGCCAATCAGTTTGCGGTATTCATTGCTCTTGAAGTCCGACAGGCGCACGATGACGGGCTTGGGCCAGAAGGCCGCGGCAATGGTGGCCACGCCCTCGGCGACGCGGTCCACGTAGAAGGCACGGGGTGAGGCGTGGCCACGGGCTACCGACTCCACGGCTTTCTTCAAATCGGCATCCACATTGGGGTAGTCCAGGATCGCCTTGGGGTGCACACCGATGTTGTTGTTAATGATGAACTCCAGCCGCGCCAGGCCCACACCTTCGTTGGGCAACTGGCAGAAGTCAAAGGCCAGTTGCGGGTTGCCCACGTTCATCATGATCTTGACCGGGCTCTCGGGCATGGTGCCGCGCTGGACTTCGGTCACTTCGGTTTCCAGCAGGCCGTCATAAATGAAGCCGGTGTCGCCCTGCGCGCAGCTCACGGTGACCAGCATGCCGTCCTTCAGCGCTTCGGTGGCGTGGCCACAACCGACCACGGCCGGAATGCCCAGCTCGCGGGCGATGATGGCGGCGTGGCAGGTGCGCCCGCCGCGGTTGGTGACGATGGCCGAGGCCCGCTTCATGACCGGCTCCCAGTTGGGATCGGTCATATCGGTCACCAGGATGTCGCCAGCCTGGACCTTGTCCATCTCGCTGATGTTGTGCACGATGCGCACCGGGCCGGTACCAATCTTTTGCCCGATGGCGCGGCCTTCGACCAGCACGGTGCCCGAGCCCTTGAGCTTGTAGCGGTATTCGGCCTGGTTGCCCGCCTGGCTTTTCACGGTTTCGGGGCGGGCCTGCAGGATGTAGAGTTGGCCGTCGATTCCGTCCTTGCCCCACTCGATGTCCATGGGGCGGCCATAGTGCTCTTCAATCACCAACGCATAGTGGGCCAGTTGCTCCACGTCGGCGTCCGTCAGCGAATAGCGGTTGCGCAGTTCGGTCGGCACATCGGTGGTCTTGACCAGCTTGCCGCCTTGTGCCTTTTCCTCGGCCGTGGTGAACTGCATCTGGATCAGCTTGGAGCCCAGGCTGCGGCGGATGACGGCGCGGTTGCCCGCCTTCAGCATGGGCTTGTGCACGTAAAACTCGTCGGGGTTGACGGCGCCCTGCACCACGGTTTCGCCCAGGCCATAGCTGGAGGTGATGAATACCACCTGGTCAAAGCCGGACTCCGTGTCGATGGTGAACATCACACCAGCGGCGCCCAGGTCAGAGCGCACCATGCGCTGGATGCCGGCGGAGAGCGCCACCACATCATGGGCAAAGCCCTTGTGCACGCGGTAGCTGATGGCGCGGTCGTTGTACAGCGAGGCGAACACCTCTCGGATCTTGTGCAGGATGTCATCGATGCCGTGCACGTTCAGGAAGGTCTCCTGCTGGCCGGCAAAGGACGCATCGGGCAAGTCTTCTGCGGTGGCGGAGGAACGCACGGCGAAGGTGGCCTCAGCATTGCCGGCGCTCAGCGTGGCAAACGCCTCCCGAATGCCTTTTTCCAGTTCGGGCGGAAACGGCTGGGCCTCGACCAGGGCGCGGATTTCGGCACCCACCTGGGCCAGCGCGCGCACGTCCTCCACGTCCAGTGCCTTGAGCTTGGCGCTGATCTTTTCTGTCAAACCGTCAAACTTGAGAAATTCGCGGAAGGCATGGGCCGTGGTGGCAAAGCCGGTGGGCACCTTGACCCCGGTGGGAAGATTAGAAATCATCTCCCCCAGGCTGGCATTCTTGCCGCCGACCGACTCGACGTCGGTCATGCGCAGATGCTCGAAAGGGACGACCAGATCGGTCGGATTGAACAGGGTTGACATGGCAAAGCTCCGGAAGTTAAAAACCTATTGCTACTGCATCAGCACCGGCACACGCCCGCCAAGACAGCAGCGATCACGCCCGATTCACCCACTGTTGTTGCTATTGGGGGCGCACGGGAATGACAAAATGTGGAAATTGCCGCTATTGTAGGGGGCACACCCTAACGTTGGCACCCTCGGCTACCGACCCGCGCTTGCATTTCACTGACAACCCAGCGACCCAGCACCATGACCCACCGCACCGTATTTTTTGTGTCCGACGGCACCGGCATTACCGCCGAGACCTTTGGCAACGCCATCCTGGCCCAGTTCGAGGCCAAGGCACGCCACGTGCGGCTGCCGTTTTGCGACACCGTAGACAAGGCACACCAGGCTGTGCGGCAGATCAACCACTCGGCGCTGGTCGATGGCAACCGCCCCATTGTGTTCACGACGTTGGTCAATATGGACGTTCTCAAGGTCATACAGGACGGCTGCCAGGGCATGCTGTTGGACATGTTCGGCATGTTTGTGCACCCGCTGGAGCAGGAGCTCAAGCTCAAATCCAACCACCGCATTGGCCGGTTCAGTGACGCCAGCAAGAGCAAGGAGTACCAGAGCCGCATTGAGGCCATCAATTTTTCGCTGGCCCATGACGACGGCCAAAGCAACCGCGATCTGGAGCACTCCGACGTGATCCTGGTAGGCGTGAGCCGCAGCGGCAAGACACCGACCTCGCTGTACCTGGCCATGCAGTACGGCCTGAAGGCCTCCAACTACCCGCTGATTCCCGAGGACTTTGAGCGCCGCCAGCTGCCACCGGCCCTGGTACCGCACAAGGCCAAGATCTTCGGCCTGACCATCCAGCCCGAACGCCTGAGCGAAATCCGCAACGAGCGCCGGCCCCATTCCAAGTACGCGTCGCTGGAAAACTGCCGCATGGAAATCAACGAGGCCGAGGCCATGATGCGGCGCACCGGCATCCGCTGGCTGTCCACCACCACCAAATCGATTGAAGAGATCGCCACCACCATCCTTCAAGAGATCCACCCGGAACGGCTGATGTATTGATACCCCTAGTGAGGCGGACGGGTGTCAGATGGGCGTCCTTTGCCGACGTCGAAACTCTGCTGGTGTGCAATTCACCTCGCGCTTGAAGAACTTGCTGAAGTTGGTAGGCTCGTCAAAACCCAGTTTCTCTGCGATGGCGACGACGGACGCTTCCGTATGCACCAGCAATCGCTTCGCTTCCAGATTGATGCGCGCAGCGATGAAGGCTTTGGCTGTCATGCCGGTCGCTGCGGCCACTGCACGCGCCAGGCTCTTTTCCGTGTAGCCGAGCTGACCGGCGTAGTCGGCCACTTGGTGCCATTCAGCAAAGCGCTCGTCCACAAGCTGCTGGAAGCGCCTGAAGCGTTGCGATGCGGGAGAGACCAGTGGATCCTGTGCTGGTTGTCTGCCTTGCAGAATACTTAAGCGAGTCAAGAGCGTATGGAGCTGATGGCGCAGCAATGCATGCACGTCTTCCTGTTGCGCGTCGATCAGCGTGTCTTCCCGCATCTGCTGCAACAAGTCCGTTACCTTGCGCAGCTCTTGGCTACTGAGGACCATGTGTTCCGGCAACTGCTCTAAATTGAGAGCGAGCTTGAGATCGTGTGCGGTAGTTGAAACGGGTAAGACGAATTCAGGGCGGAACAATAGGTTCCAGCCGTCCCAGTCTTCACTTTGTCCGTAGTTGTGGGCCTGTCCCGCTCGCACCACCAGCAGCGATCCTGGCTCACAGGTGATCGACTTGAAGTCGACCATCTGGGTGCATGTGCCCTGCGTGACGCACACCAAGGTATGGAACTCGTACCGATGGGTAACTCGCACTTGCTCCTTGCCCCGGAGCCTGAGGTCGGCCACAGAAAAAACTTCCAGATCGAGTTGGTAAGGCGCTTGCGGTCGATAGCCCAGGCGCTGAATCTCCGAATTCATCTTCGTCCTTCCTGACGCGGGCTGTGCCGCTTTCGTGGTCTTGCATATATGACTTCCGCAATTGTCCAAAATGCACCCTTAAAAGGAGTATATATACCTGTCAAATTAGCCTCCAGTGTCAAATAATAACCATACACAACCACTTGAGAAAGACAACCAATGAAGGCAGCAGACGTCAGCAAGATCACCGAAACCATCCTCGCCCTAGAGCTGGCAATCAACGAACGCTGGAACAAGGGCGATGTCGACGGCGCGCTGGAGATGTACAGCGAGGACGTGACCTATTTCGACCCTATGACCGAGATGCGCCTGGAGGGCCGCAAGGCCGTGGAGGCGTACTTCCGCCAGTTTTTCGAGGGCAAGCTCAATATCCTGCGCAACGAGTTCCCCAACCCCCAGGTGATCGTCAGCGATGGCGGCGACCTCGCGGTGTTGCACTACAACCTGATCAACATCGTTCTTGACGGACAAGGTGGCGAGAAGCAGGGCACCCCCTGGAACTCGACACAGGTCTATCGCCTCATCGAAGGCCAGTGGCGTGTGGTGCATGTGAACTGGTCGTTCACGCGCAATCTGGCCGCCTTGCAGGCCATGATGGCCTGATTTCTCCCCATGAAAACCACCACCTGCCGAGGCACCGCCCCGCGCTGGCACAAGCATTTTCCACAACCGCGTCAACACAGGAGCACGCCATGCACAACATCGATATCGCCAAGGCCTACATCAAGGCCGTACAAACTAACGACCAAGTCACACTGGGCAACATCATTTCGCCCGACGTAATCTGGCACCAGCCGGGCAAGAACCGGTTTTCCGGCACGCACCAGGGCATGGCTGCCGTCGGCCCGATGCTGGGCAAGATGATGGAGGTCTCCAAGGGGACGTTCGCCAACACCCGCGCCGACCACTACATGGCCAACGGGGATTGGGTGGTCATCACCATAGAGTTTGCTGGAGAGGCCAATGGCCTCAAGCTCAAGCAGCCCGGCGTGGACCTCATCCGCATGGAAGACGGCAAGATCGTCGAGGTCCGGCTGTTCTCGAGCGACCAAGCGCAAGAGGACGCTTTCTGGGGGCAGTGACTCGTTGCACATTGCGCTGCCCCGCCAACACGGCGGTGTAAAGCGCTGACATGCAAATCAGGTTTCAACTCTCGTGGAACATGCCTGAACGCTATGTATTTTATAGCTACATAGTCATATTTCACGAGGGCTACAGGCTTGTTTTACTCACAACTCTCTGGTGAAATGCCGGCATGTCCCGTTGCCAGTACCGTCGCATCCTGCTTGAGGACCTGCTCCAGCCCGCGCACCAGCGATGAGGTGCTGGGGTTTTCCACAAACACACAGCGCTTGCCGGTGCGTTTGCAGAAGTCCTTGACCTTCCAATAGGCGTTGTGGCTGATGCAGCCGGTCTGGCAGATCACCAGGTCGGCGGCGGACAGGCTGGCGTCGAGCACGCTGTGGCTGTCTTCCAACCCGCCATCGTGGTGGGCAAAGCGCCCACCCACCCGTTCTACCACGTCGCGGTAGCTGGCCACATTGCCGCTGCGCCCGCCGACACACAGCACCACCTTCTGGTTCAGAACCACCGAGACCGGCACCGCCCACGGCTCGCGCTGTTTACCACTGTCTGCCCGCGTCGGGGCCGCCTGCCCGGTTTCCAGCAATTTGGTTGCGGCGGCAAGCTGCTGGCGCAGCGCCGCGTTCTGCCCTTCCAGTTCGACCTGGCGCTGGGCCATCTGCTCGACTTTTTTCTGCTGGCGCACAAGGTTGTCCATGCCCGGTATCGAGGCCTTCAGGGCTACCAAATCCTCCCGCGCCATGGCGGCCGCGCTGTCCTTGGCCAGGCCATCGGCGCGAACCCGCACCAGTTGCGCCTGGAGTTGGGCCATGTCTGCCGACTTTTGCGCCAGCAGGCGGGTGCTGCGCTCCTGCACCCGGCCGAGTTCGCGGGCCAGCACCGCGTTTTCACCCAGCACGGCGTGGAAACGTGCCAGGTCCACCTGCACCCGTGCTCCGGCCTGGTGCTGCAGCATGTGCATGTCGCGGCACACGCGGCCCTGCAGCTCGGTGTCGCAACGCGGGTGTGTCAGCGTCGCCCACAGGGCGCCGGCCACGTCACCGCGGTGCACGGCTTGCGTCCAACTTCCCGCCAGGGCCTGCGTCGTCTTGGCGCTGCGCGCCTGCTGCACTTCTCGGCTGTAGCGGGTGTCGAGTTCATCCTGCAGCAGCTCTGAGAGCCGATTGCGGTGCATGCATTCGGCCACAGCGCCCACATGCACGTCGTAGTCATCGGCCACCGCCTTGCCGCGCAGGGCCTTGCCGACGAGGCGGCGCAGGGTATCCAGCGGCAGGCAGACGCCCACCACGGGGCAGTGGCATTGGTGGTCCAGTTCCCAGATCCGGCGCCGCCGGGAGCCAGATGGCGGTTTTGCAGTCAGCAAGGCATTCGCGTGTTCACACATGGTGCTTTCCTTCGTTGAGGTTGGAGCACTGGCTGGCGGCCGCGGGCTGGTGCAGGTGGCTCCCGTTCGGGAGTTTGGGGGCGTGCTACTTGGTCAGTATCAGCTTGCCCAATGCGGTCTGGCGCAGCCGGTAGACCGCGCCGTTGTGCTCGATTTCGACTTCCTGGGCGCCGACAAAAATGGCGCGGCTGGGCAGCCGGAGCACAGCCCCGGTGGCGGGCGCGCCCTTGCGCTGTACCGTTGCCGGGTCATCATGGGGCGCCACGCGAGTGTCTGGCGGGATGGGCTCGGTTGGATGGGTCATTGGCTTAGCCCACCAGCGCCCAATGGTTGTCCAGTGCCAGCCCGACCGGCCACTTCAGGAACACCGGAGCCAGCGCGGGGTGCCAGCGCGCGACACCCCGGGCCGAACCCAACAACACGCCATCGCTATGTTGCGCCAACGGCCAGTTCGTCAAGGCGCCGGCGTCCTGCAGCTTGGCGATGGCGGTCAGCTCCTCGGGCGCATGCGGGCTCCACTGGAACGCGGTATTCGTGCGCAGGCAGCTCAGCACAAAGCCGCCATCCGGGCTGGCGACGATGTCACCGCTGTAGCCCCCGCCATCATGGCCTTGTGCCGGGGTTTGCAGGGTGTCGCCGTCCCACACGGCCAGCACCGGAGAGGCACGGCGGCGGATCACATCGTCATGCTCGTTCTGCAGCGCAATTCCCAACAGCGGCTTGGCCGTCGGCTGGCTGCTACCCGGTGTGACAACCGGCCGGCTCCAGGCCATGTGGCGAATGCCCAGGCGCTGGTCCTTCAGTCGCCACTGCCCCAGGCGCTCACCGGTGGTGGGGTCCATGCGCACCAGGGACGAGTCCATCAGGTGCAGGTCGCGCTTCTTGTCGCCCTCGGCGCGCAGGATGCCGCCATTGGCCACCATCAGGTTGCCGGTGGCGTCCAGCAGCAACTGGTGGGGCTCCACGCCATAGGTGCGCCACTGCGCCACCTTGCGCAGGGTCTGGCTGTCGCGCACCGACACCCAGCCCTGACCGGAACGCGCGCTGGTTTCGGCGGTGTACAGCCACTGGCCGTCGGCACTGGCGCACAGGTGGCCATCCAGGGTGCGGCCCTCGGGCTCACTGTCCATGCGCAACCACTGCACCGCCTGGCCCTTGGCGTCGCAGCGCACGATCCACATGCCTGGGCGGACCGCTACCGCAACAAAGCCACCGTCGGGCTGAACCAGCAGGCCATGCGTGCGCGTGGGAACCGCCAGCGTGGACTGGATGCGCACCTGGGCCGCCTGCCAATCCAGCTCAAACAGGCCAACAAATTCACCGGCCGCCGAGGTCGTACTTGCGTCCTGGTGCCAGGCCGCCAGCACGGTGGACCGGGAAGCTGGCCCCGCCTCGCTCGCGGACTGGGCCATCACTGCGAATGGCCACAGTGCGCCGGCGGCCAAAGCGCCGCCGGCGTGCAAGAAATCACGTTTTTGCATATTCGCTCTCAAATAAAACCATAGTTTATTGCAAATGACAACGATTCGCATTTAGAATTGCATTAAATCTTTTCGCCAGCCACACCGCCGGGGTTTCATTTCCCGCGGATTCAGCCAGCCAACAACCCCTGACCGAAACCGCACCATGACCCAGCAGCACTTCAAGACAAATAAACCTCCAGCCCTCGTCAATATTGATTCATCTGCTACACATTCAATAGCAAAGCCGGGCAGGCACCTGCCGCTGGGCGCGCTGCTGCTGATGGGCTCGCTCAGTGCCATGGCCCAAACCGCCAACCCGGGCGCAGAAAAAACCCTCAAACCCGTCGTCATCAAAGAGCGGTTCGAGGCCGCAGAAGGCAAAGACGCCGTGCGCGCCACCACCAGCGGCATCGGCAAAGGCAACCAGGCGCTGCGCGACATTCCCCAGTCCATCACCGTCGTCACCGAAAAACTGGTGGACGACCGCAACCTGGACACCCTGAAAGACGTGCTGCACAACACGGCCGGCGTGACCTTTCAGGCCGCCGAGGGCGGCGAGGAAGACATCCGCCTGCGCGGGTTTTCACTGGCAACCAGCGGCGACATTTTTGTGGATGGCCTGCGCGACCCGGCCTTCTACGACCGCGACACCTTCAACAACGACCGCATCGAACTGCTACGCGGCTCAGCCTCCATGCTGTTTGGCCGTGGCTCCACCGGCGGCGCAGTCAACCAGGTGTCCAAAGCGCCGCGCACCATTGACCAGCACGAAATCTCCACCACGCTGGGCCAGTACAACTACCGGCGCATCACCGGGGACTTCAACGTCAAAACCGGAGACGATGCCGCCCTGCGCATCAACGCCATGGTGACCAAGGCCGACAACAATGCCGCAGGCAGCAGCATCGACAAAAAGGGCGTCGCCGGTGCCTACCGGTTTGGCATTGGCACGGCCGACGAGTTCTCAATCGGCCTGTACACGCTGCAAAACAACAATGGCATGAACTACGGGCTGCCGTGGACCAAGCCGACCGCGGCGTCGCCCACATCGGACACCACGGTCAACGACAAGATGGACCCCAGTGCCTTTTACGGCATGGCCAGCGACTACAACAATGGCACCGCCAAATATCTGACGGCCAGCCACCTGCACCGCTTCCAGGACGACAGCGAGATCAAGACCGTGGTCCGCAAAGGCGCCTACACCCGCGACCAGCGTGCCGGCACCGTGCGCTACTGCCAGAAGACAACCAACGCCACCACCGGTGTGGTGACCAATCCGCAGTGCCCCGCCACCGCCGTGGCACTGGACACGTACGGCCCCAGCACCATTCTGAACCGCGGCAACAACGCCAAGATTCAGGACCTGGACGGCCTCTACGCCCAGAGCGACTACAGCCAAAAGATGACAGCCTGGGGCGTCAAGCACGAAATTCTGGCGGGGCTGGACTTTGCCCGCGAGTCCAAGAACGTCTACGCAGCATCCGCCGTCACCAAGCCCAAAACGCTGGCCGGCACGCCATTTGACGGCGCTTCCATCGACGAGAGCGCCCGCACGGTGCTGCGCACCAGCGCTTTCCAGGCGCAAAACCTGGGCGCCTATGCCCAGGACATGGTGCATGTTGCCCCCAAATGGAAGGTACTGGGCGGCCTGCGTTACGACAGCATGCGTGGTGACTTCAACACCATCACCGCCACCGGTGCCGTTGGTTCGTCGTATGCACAAACGATTGGCGACTGGAGCGAGCGCGTCGGCGTGCTGTACCAGCCCAGTGACCTGAGCTCGTACCACTTCTCGTGGGGCACGTCCTTCAACACCTCGGCCGACACCTACTCCTACAGCGCCCTGAGCGCCAACACACCGCCCGAGCAAAGCCGCAACATCGAACTCGGTGCCAAGCTGGACACGGCCGACAAGCGCTTCACCACCCGCCTGGCCCTCTTCCAGTCCACCAAGTACAACGAACGCAACACCGACCCGGATTCCGCCGCCACCGCCTTCCTGCTGTCCGGAAAACGCCACAGCAGCGGTCTGGAGATCGACATCACCGGCCACCTCAGCCCCAAGTGGGAAGTCTTTGGCTCCTACATGTGGATGCCGGATGCGGCCATTGACATCGCATCGCCAACCGCCGGTGCCGGTGACCGGGCGGGTGAGCGCCCTGCCCTGACGCCCATCCACAGCGGCACGGTGTGGACCACTTACCAGCTCAACACGCAATGGCGCGTGGGCGCCGGTGTCAACTTCCGCTCGGAACAGGCGGCCAACCGCAACCCTGGCTGGATGGCACCCGCCTTTGCCACGGTGGACCTGATGAGTGAATACACCTTCAGCGAGCAGGTCACGCTCAAAGGCAACATCAGCAACATAGCCAACGTGGTCTACGCCGACTCGTTGTACACCGGGCACTACATCCCAGGTGCGGGCCGCAACGCGCAGTTGACACTGAGCCTGAAGTTCTAGATCCCGGCCCGACCATGCTGCTCCACTTACCCGACATCCTGACTGCTGACGAAGTGCGGCAGGCCCAATCCCTGCTGGCCGACGCGCCCTGGGGCGATGGCCGCATGGGTGCGGGCGACCAGGCGCGCCAGGTCAAGAACAACGAGCAGCTGGACCACGACTGCGCAGCCGCCCAGGAGATCCGCGCCCTGGTGCTGCGCGCGCTGGACCGCAGCCCGCTGTTCTTCTCGGCCGCCCTGCCCAAGCGGGTGTTCCCGCCACGGCTGAACCGCTACGGTGGTGACAGCAACTTCTACGGCAACCACATCGACGGCTCGGTGCGCTACCTCCCCGACACCGGCCAGCGCGTGCGCACCGACGTGTCGTGCACCATTTTCCTGGCCGACCCGGACAGCTACGACGGTGGCGAACTCTGCATCGCCGACACCTATGGCGAGCAGGCCGTCAAGCTGCCGGCCGGCCACATGGTGCTGTACCCCGGCACCAGCCTGCACCAGGTCAAGCCCGTCACGCGTGGCCACCGTCTAGCCTGTTTCTTCTGGATTGAAAGCATGGTGCGCAGCGACGAGCAACGCCGCCTGCTGTACGAGCTGGACATGAACCTGCTGGCCCTGCGCAAGCAGCATGGCGACTCGGCCGAGACCACCGCGCTGACCGGCGTCTACCACAACCTGCTGCGCATGTGGGCCGATACCTGACGCCCGCTGCGACGAGATAACCCCATGCAAACCTTCACTTTTCTGGCCCTGAGTTTTGCCCTGTCCATGGGCGCCGCTTTCTGGGTGCTGCGCAAATGAGCCGAAACCTGCGCATTGTTCTGGCCGTGCTGCTGCTACACGGTGGCGCACTGTGGGCGCTGCAGTCCGGGCTGCTGCGCAAGGTCGCAGAACTCGTGGTTCCCGCCGTGATTCTGGTGGAGATGGCCGCACCCGAAGCGGCCCAACCCGAGAAACCGGCACCGGTCCCGGCGCCGGTTGCAGCGCGGGTGCCCCAGGCCAAGCCCATCACACCGCCCACACCTTCTACGTTGGCCATTCAGGAAACGACACCGTCGACAACGGAACTCGCCACCGTTGCCGCATCCGCAACGGTGGCGACCGCCCACACGGCGACCAGCACCCAGGCCAGCGCGCCCAACCTCCAGGCGGCGCCCGCGCCTGCAACATTGGTGCTGCCCTCCAGCGACGCCGACTACCTCAACAACCCCCGGCCGCCCTACCCGCCCATGAGTAAACGGCTGCGTGAACAGGGCAAAGTGGTGGTGCGCACCCTCATTGGCGTGGACGGCACGGCCCAGCAGGCTGAAATCAAACAGAGCAGCGGCTTTGACCGCCTGGATCAGGCGGCCCTTGCCACCGCTCTGCGCTGGCGCTACGTGCCGGGCAAACGCTCTGGAGTGGCGGAGACCATGTGGTTCAACCTGCCCTTCACCTTTGTACTCGAATAACCCTTAACCTTTTTGAAGAAGACCATGGACACACACACCACCTCGTCACAACTCGGCCTGCTGGCACTCTGGAGCCAGGGCGATTGGGTCACCCGGTTCGTCGCACTGCTGCTGCTGGTCATGTCCCTTGCCTCGTGGATCGTCATCCTGATCAAGGCGCTGGACATCGTGAAATACAAGGGCCTGAGCCGCCGCACCGAGACGTTCTGGCACAGCGAAAGCTTTGAGGCGGGTCTGCGTGAACTGGGGCCCCACGCGGGCAACCCGTTTGTGGAGCTGGCCCATGCCGGACGCGAGGCCACGGCCCACCACCGCAACGCGCAGACCCAGTTGCATGACACGCTGGACATCAGCGACTGGGTGATCCGCACGCTGCGCAACTCCATCGACGACAGCACCGCGCGCTTCCAGTCCGGCCTGGCCATCCTGGCGTCAGTCGGCTCCACCGCGCCCTTTGTCGGGCTGTTCGGCACGGTCTGGGGCATTTACCACGCGCTCATGGGCATCAGTTCTGAGGGCATGGCCACCATCGACAAGGTGGCAGGGCCGATTGGCGAGTCGCTGATCATGACCGCGCTGGGCCTGGCGGTCGCCATTCCGGCCGTGCTGGGCTACAACGCCCTGGTGCGCGGCAACAAGTCCATCCTGACCCGCCTGAACCGCTTCGCCCACGACCTGCACTCGTACTTTGTCACCGGCGCGCGCGTCGGCACGGGCACGGTCCGCAACGCTTAACCGAGAAACACCATGGCCTTTGGAACACTGGACGACACCCTGGACGCCGACACGGAAGTCATGAACGAGATCAACATGACGCCACTGGTCGACGTGATGCTGGTCCTGCTCATCATCTTCATCATCACCGTGCCGGTCATGAAGCACGCCATCACCGTGGCCCTACCCAGCGCCACGGCACAGCCGCTGGCGACCAAGCCGGAAACCCTACAACTCAGCGTGGATGCCCAGGGGACCATCTTCCTGAACCAGAGCCCGCTGGTGGAGGCCGAGCTGGCCACACGGCTGCAGGCCGAAGCGCGCAAGGAGCCGCAGCCCGAGCTACACATCCGGGGCGACAAGGCGGTGCGCTACGAGTTTGTGGCACAGGCCATGGCGCAGGCGCAGCAGGCGGGACTGCGCAAGATTAACTTTGTGACCGAGCCCAAGCACTAGCCCCTACGCTCCGCCGCTGCGTCTGGTTACAGGCCGATGGCAGCCACGCCGGCCTTGGCGACCTGCGCGTCCTCGGTGGACTTGACGCCGCTGACGCCCACAGCGCCCAGGCACTGGCCGTCCTTCAGAATCGGCACGCCGCCTTCGAGCATGCCTTCAAGGCCGGGTGCACTCAAGAACGAGACGCGCCCGCCGTTGATCATGTCTTCATAGATTTTGGTTTCGCGCCGTCCCAGAGCGGACGTGCGCGCCTTGCCGGGCGCAATGTGCGCTGAGATGGGTGCTGCGCCGTCCAGGCGCTGGAACCACAACAAATGGCCGCCATCGTCGACGATGGCGATGCTGACCGCCCAGTTGTTTTTCAGGGCCTCAGCCTCAGCCGCTGCGGCAATGGCTTTGACGTCGGCAAATTCAAGAACAGATTTGGTTTTCATGGTGGAAGGCTCCTCAAGACAATTGGTTTTTGGCGGTAGGGTGCAAGCATAACCCCCGACAGCAAGACCCATTGCATACCGGTTTGCACAACAGCCTCACACTAATTGGGGCCAATTCCAGACGAAATGTCTTGAAGCTGCCTTGAGAAACCCTAGAATCCCCCCATCTGCAGCCTGCAGACACTGAAGGAGTTTTCACTATGACTGACCGCATCACCACTTTGAACCTTGACCAGGGCTATATCAGCTCTGGTGCAGAGCGCAACAAGGTCTTGCGCAATACCTACATGCTTCTGGCCCTGAGCCTGATGCCCACTGTGCTGGGCGCCTGGCTGGGTGTCGAACTGGGACTCGCGGCCCTGTTCCGCGGCTGGCTGGGCATGCTGCTGTTCATTGGCGTGGCGTTTGGGCTTATTTACGGCATCGAGAAGACCAAGAACTCCGCAGCCGGCGTGCCTATGTTGCTGGCCTTCACCTTCTTCATGGGCCTGATGCTCTCTCCGATGATCCAGTCCACCCTGGGCTTCAAGAATGGCCCTCAGCTGATCATGACGGCGTTTGCCGGTACGGCTGGCGTGTTCATGGGCATGGCGGCGCTCTCCAGCGTCATCAAGCGTGACCTCTCCGGCATGGGCAAGTTCCTGTTTGTCGGCCTGATCATGCTGGTCATTGGTGGCTTGATCAATGTTTTTGTGGGCTCCACCACCGGCATGATCGTGCTGTCCATGGTCAGCATCGGCATCTTCAGCGCCTACATGCTGTATGACCTCAAGCGCATCATCGACGGCGGCGAGACCAACTACATCAGCGCCACGCTGGCCCTGTATCTGGACATCATCAATGTGTTCCAGAGCCTGCTGGCACTGTTGGGCATCTTTGGTGGCGAGCGCGACTGATAGATCGCTGGTCCGGTCGCAAGACCAACCCTAAGACCCAAAAAAAGGCCCATTTCGGGCCTTTTCTGCGTTCAATCCGAGCGATGATCATTCAATCCACGACCACCTTGGCCGATATACAAACCACTCCACACCACGACCCATGACTGCACGCCTGATCCTTCTCGCCATAACGCTGACTATGGCTCTGACTCTGGGTGGTTGTGATGCCGTCACCGCACTGATGGCCGACCCCAAGGCCGCCCAGCGCATCGCCGACTCCAAGGCCATTGGCAGCGCCTGCCGCCACGGGCTGCGCAGCATTGAAGACTGCTACCGGCTGAACGAAAAAGCCTCCAAGGCCGCGATCTTTGACGGCTGGAAAGAGATGGACCAGTACATGCGCGACAACAAGATCGAAGGCATTGCACCGACAGCCGACAAGGCGCCCCAGCCGGTAGAGGAAATCATCGACGAAAAAGCCAGCGACAGCGCTGGCAAAGACAAACCGGGTGCGTCCAAATCCAAGCCCAAGCCCGCCGACAAAGCCGCGCACTGAACAAGCCGCAACGCTTGTCGCTACGCGCAGTCTCTAGTCCTGCAGGTCAAACACCGCCATGCTTTCCACGTGCGCCGTGTGCGGAAACATGTTGACCACACCCGCCGACGAACACCTGTAGCCCCCCTGCTGCACCAGCACGCCCGCATCGCGTGCCAACGTGGCCGGATTACAGCTGACGTACACGATGCGCTTGGGTGCGTTCCAGCTCTTCTCCGAATCGGAGGCCGTGCCGTCAGCCACCCGCTGGCGGATAGCAGCCAGGGCCTGCACCAGCGCAAACGCACCCTCGCGCGGCGGGTCTACCAGCCACTTGTCGGCGGCACCATCGCCGACCAGCATCTCCGGTGTCATCCCGAAGAGGTCACGCGCTACGAATTTTGTAGCACATAGAGCACGTTTTCCGAGGGCTGCAGCCTGATTGAGCTTGAGGTTTTCGCGGGAACGCTCGACCAGGGACTCGGCACCCTCCACGCCCAGCACTTCGCGGGCCTGCGTGGCCAGCGGCAGCGTAAAGTTGCCCAGCCCGCAGAACCAGTCAATCACCCGCTCGTGCGGAGCCACCGCCAGCAGGCCCAGGGCACGCGACACCAGCACCCGGTTGATATGGGGATTCACCTGCGTGAAATCGGTGGGACGAAACGGCATGGTGATGCCAAAGTCGGGCAAGGAATAGGCCAGTTGCACCGTCTCGTGACCGGGCACTTCATCCAGGCGATGCACCGTCTCCAGCCCCTTGGGTTGCAGCCACCACTGCACGCCCGGGTGGGCCACGGCAAACCCGCGCAAACGGTTCAGGTCAGCGTCGCCCAACGGCGTCAGGTGGCGCAGTACCAGGGCCGTCACATTCCGGGCACAGCCCTCCATGTCGCCCACCGCCAGTTCGATCTGTGGGCAGGCCTCGACCGCGTCCATGGCGCCGATCAGTTCCCGCAGTGGCATCAGCATGGCGCTGACGTGGGGTGCCAGCACGCGGCACTCTTTCATATCGGCCACGTAACGGCTTTTGCGTTCGTGAAATCCCACCAGCACGGCACCCTTCTTGCGCACATGCTTGACCGACAGGCGCGCCCGGTAGCGATAACCCCAGGCCGGGCCTTCGATGGCGCGCAGGATGTTGTCGGGCTTGACCTTGCTGATGTGCCACAGGTTGTCCTCCAGCACCCGCTGCTTGACGGCCACCTGCGCACCGACATGCAGGTGCTGCATCTTGCAGCCGCCACAGGCGCCTTCGTGCAGGCCAAAGTGCGGGCACTCGGGGCGCACACGCTGCGAGGATTCGGTATGGATCTCGGTCAGCGTGCCTTTCTCGAAACTGTTCTTGGAGCGGTGTATCTGCGCGCTGACCACCTCGAAGGGCAACGCGCCGTCAATAAAGACCACCTTGCCATCGGGTTTGTGGGCCACGCCCTGGGCTTCGAGGTCCAGGGATTTCACTTTGAGCCAGCCCTCGGGCAGCGGTTTTTCAGTGGGAGATTGGGTTGGGTTCACGTCTGTCATGCCTGAATTGTCTCAGGTTGGTGGTGGGGACCAAAGATCCGCGTACCATGCGGTTTTCAAAGCAGCATCAGGAGAGCAACGATGGGAACCATGGTGAACTTTCAGCGCCCCGATGGCAAGACCGTGCAGGGCTATCTGGCGGAGCCGGCACACGTTTCGGGGGCTCCCGCGGTGGTGGTCATTCAGGAGTGGTGGGGGCTCAATGCGCAAATTCGCGGCGTTGCCGACCGGCTGGCCACTGCCGGCTATCAGGCGCTGGTGCCCGACCTGTACCGCGGGCAGTCCACCGTGGAGGCCGAGGAGGCGCACCATCTTATGACAGGACTGGATTTTGGCGATGCTGCGTCGCAGGACATTCGAGGTGCCGTGCAATATCTGAAGACCCGCGCGCCCAAGGTCGCTGTCTCCGGCTTTTGCATGGGTGGCGCGCTGACGCTGCTGGCCATGACCCAGACGCCGGAGGCGGACGCGGGTGTGGTCTGGTACGGCTGCCCGCCACTGGAATACATAGACGCCAGCAAGATCAAAGCCCCGCTGCTGGGACACTGGGCCACGCAGGACGAGTTTTTCAAGATTGAAACCATCGACGCGCTGGAAGCCAAGCTGCGCGCGGCCGGTGTCGGTTTTGAATTCCATCGCTACCTGGCCCACCACGCCTTTGCCAACGAGACCGCAGTCGGCCCGGGCCGCATTCCGGCCACGCAATTTGATGCGGTGTGGGCACAACAGGCCTGGGACCGCACCCTGCGTTTCCTGGGCCGTACGCTGGGCTAAGGCGCTATTCGCAGGTGGCCTGGCCGGCTGGCTGCTGCGTCGCGCTGCTGTCCAGTGTGCATTGCGCACGCGTCCGGTAGACGAAGTTGACGCCCTGCCCGTAGCTGCAGGTCAGCAAGGTAAGTTTGCCCCGCTGAGTGACTTTGGCGCCGCTAAGCCTGGTGCTTTTGAGCGCGTCCTTGGGAAGCTCGCACGACACATAGGCGTCAAACACGCCATCCGCGGATTCCCACAGGGCCACGTTCTTCAATTGCCGGTAGCGCTGAAAATCGGTGCAGACATCGGTCTCGCCCTTGTAGGCCTTGGCATCGTCACTGCAGTAGCCGGTGAAGGTGTGTTTCAACTCCTCGTCGCTGGGGCAGGTGCCAACCTGCACGGCCTTTGCCACATCGGGACACACCAGCGTTGCGGCCATGGCCACGGGCAAGGCCGCAACCAGTCCAAGAAGCACAAGAACACCACCCGACACAACCGATTTCATTCAGGACTCCTGATTCACGCGCATTGGGGGTCGACGCTCACATCACCGACTGGCGCGTGATGCCCCGGCGGTTGAGGTAGCGTTTGAGCTTGACCAGGGCTTCGTTTTGCACCTGGCGCACGCGCTCCCGGGTCAGGCCCAAGCGCACGCTCAGCGTGTCCAGGGTCTCGGGGTCGTGGTCATGCAGGCCAAAACGCCCTTCCAGCACCTCCCGCTCGCGTGGGGACAGCGTGCCAATCCACTCTTCCAGCAACAGGTCGACCTCGTGGGCCAACGTGACGTCTTCCGGGGCCAGCGTCAGCTCGTCCACCAGCCCGTCCCCCAGGGTCTGGTCGTCGCCGGTGCGGTCCAGCGAGGCATCCAGTGATCGTGGCGCCTCGGCCATGGACAGTAAATCGGCCACGTGGTGAGGCTCGCTACCCAGCAGTGCAGCAATATCCTCGACGCGAATCCCCTCGGGCCGCTTGGCAACCAGCTCGGAATCGTTCTCCAGCAGCCGGCGCGCCCGCAGCACATGCTGCAGTTCCCGTACCACGTTGACCGGCAGGCGCACGGCGCGGCCTTGGTACATCAACGCCCGGTCCACCGACTGGCGAATCCACCAGGTGGCGTAGGTCGAGAAGCGGAAACCCCGCTCGGGTTCAAACTTGTCGATGGCGTGCATCAGGCCCAAATTTCCCTCTTCCACCAGGTCGGCCATGGGAACGCCGCGCCCCATATAGCCCTTGGCAATGCTGACCACCAGGCGCAGGTTGTGCTCGATCATGCTCTGGCGAGCGGCAAAATCACCGGCACGGGCCCGCGTGGCGGTCTCAAATTCCTGTTGCGGGGTAAACAGCTCGGTTCGGCGCACACTGCGCAGGTAGAGCGATAGCGCGTCGACCGACTCGTCGGTCACGGCGTCATCCGCGGCGAGTTCGCGCGCGAGCAACTCGACAGCCTGCAATGCTATTGAATCAGGAGCAACATCCTCAGCATCCTCGAGGGCTGGAGGGCTAATTGGCTCTGGGTGATGGCCCGCAAGCCCCGGGTCTGCGGCGCTGCTGCCCAAACCACTGTTGCGGGGTTTTTTCATGGCACCATCCGTTAGCGGGAGGGCAGGTATTTGACCGGATCGACGGGCTTGCCCTGGCGGCGCACTTCAAAGTGCAGCTTCACGCGGTCTGCATCACTGTTGCCCATTTCGGCAATCTTCTGGCCTTTCTTCACCGACTGGTCTTCCTTCACCAGCAGCGTCTGGTTGTGGGCATAGGCCGTCAGATACATATTGTTGTGCTTGAGGATGATCAGGTTGCCGTAGCCGCGCAGGCCGGCGCCGGCGTACACCACCTTGCCGTCCGAAGACGCTACGACCGCATCACCTGCCGCACCACCAATGTCCAGTCCCTTGTTCTTGGCCTCGTCAAACCCGGCCAGCACCGGGCCACTGCCGGGCCAGATCCAGCCCAGGTCTTCCTCACCGCTGGCCGCTGGCGCCGTCACGGCAGCCGTCGTGGCTGCAGGGGCTGAGGCGGGAGCCGATGCAACCGCAGCCGCCGCTGGCACAGATGCAGGGGTCGAAGCCGGTTTGGAAGACCCCGCGGCTATCGCGGTCGGAGTTGCAGCGCCAGATGCAACAGGCTTGGCCACAGCAGTGCCTTCAGACGCCACCGGCGGTGTCACCCGCAACACCTGGCCGACCTCGATGCGGTTGGGGTTCTCCAGGCTGTTCCAGCGGGCTATGTCCTTGTGGCTTTGTCCGGCCTCCAGACCGATGCCAATCAGCGTGTCCTTGGGCTTGACGGTGTAGTAACCCGCCTTGCCTGCATTCTCAAAGCCTGGGGGCTGTTTCACCGGCACCACGGGTGCAGGCGTCTCCACCCGGCTGGGCACCGAGGCGCGGTCCTCCACGGGCGCATGGCTGAGGGGTTTGGAGCCGCACGCGGACAACGCCACCACCACCGCAGCTGTCAACCAAACACCGGGACGCATCAAACCAAACATAAGCACTTCCTTCAAGCAACACCCGATTTTAGGGGGACAAAGTGCACGGTCTCCAAAATGGTCTGGCGTACACCTTGTGGCGTCTTGTCCAGCACCAGCAGGGCCTGCGCGCCCCCCGGTGCGCCCGGCGTCACCACCGGGGCCACCAGCCGACCGCCAACGGCCAACTGGTCGACCCATGCCTGCGGTACGGCCTCACCACCCGCCGCGGCAATGATGGCCGCATAGGGCGCGCCCTTGGCGTAGCCCACCATGCCATCGCCAAACAGCAGGTGCAGATTGGCCAGGCGCAGGTGGCGCAGGTTCTCGCGGGCGCGGTCATGCAGGCCGCGCAGCCGCTCGATGCTGTAGACCTCGCTGGCCAGCAGGCTCAACACCGCGGCCTGATAGCCACAACCGGTGCCGATTTCCAGCACCCGGCCCAGCTTCCCGCTGTTGCCGTTGCGCAGCAGCTCCAGCATGCGCGACACCACACCGGGCTTGGAGATGGTCTGGCCCAGGCCAATCGGCAGGCTGGTGTCTTCGTAGGCCTGGTTGATCAGGGCGCTGTCAACAAAGCGATGGCGTTCGATGGTTCCCATGGCGGCCAGCACATGGGCATCGCTGATGCCCCCGGCCGCCAGCTTTTGCACCATGCGGGCACGCACGGCGCCGGATTCCATGCCGTGGCCTTGCGGCGCCGCAGGTTTCGCAGTGGAGGGGTTTTTGTTGGGTGCCGCAGGTGTATTTCGCAGGGGCGCAGGCGTAACGGCTGCAGCAGCGGGCGCTGGCACACCATGGGCATTGGGCCGGTTCTTGGCCAGCGTGGTGTCCAGCCGTGCGGGAAACGACGGGCGTTGCTTCATGGCGCTGGTTTTGGCGCGGCACCGACCAAACGCGATGCCGTCTGCGCCCAATAGCCCAGGTTGTCATGGTCGGTCAGGTCGACTTTCAGCGGGGTCATGGCCATATGGCCCTGGGCGGTGGCGTGGAAATCGGTGCCATCGGCATCGTCCTTGACCGGGCCGGCCGCGCCAATCCAGTACATGGTTTCGCCGCGCGGGCTCTTTTGCTGGATCACTTTCTCCGCCGCATGGCGCTTGCCCAGGCGGCACAGTTTCATCGCGCCAATCTGGTCATAAGGCAGATTGGGAATATTCACATTGAGCAGGAACGGCGTGTGGGTGATCAACTGCTGCTGCACCATGGACTGCACCAATTCGCGCACCTTGCGGGTGGCCGCGTCCAGGTGGTGCCAGTCTTTTTCCACCTGTGAGAACGCAATGGCCGGAACGCCAAACAAAAAGCCTTCCATGGCCGCCCCCACCGTGCCCGAATAGACGGTGTCGTCCCCCATGTTGGCGCCATTGTTGATGCCCGAAACCACCAGGTCGGGGCGGTAGTCCAGCAGGCCGGTCAGCGCAATGTGCACGCAGTCGGCCGGGGTGCCGTTCACAAAGCGAAATCCGTTGCTGGCGCGGGTCACGTACAGCGGTGAATGCAGGGTCAGCGCGTTGGACTTGGCGCTGTTGTTTTGCTCGGGCGCAATCACCTCCACCTCGGCCACGTCTTTCAAGGCCTCATACAGCGCCATCAGGCCGGGCGCCAGGTAGCCGTCGTCGTTGGAAATCAGAATTTTCATAGATCTTGGGGGGTTGAAGGACCATTGTAGGGGGCCGCAATGAACCCCTGATGTAACCGGGCCGGGTCGCCCCAGAGACATTTTTTGTGGGGCCTGGGGCCTATCATCCGCCAAGAACTGGACAACCCGTGGGACAGCCCGTCCCCTATTGATGAGGAAACGATTTATGCACGCCTGGCTTTGCGAAAACCCCACCGGTATTGACGCCCTGAACTGGAAAGAGCTGCCCACACCCAGCCCGAAGACCGGAGAGGTGCTCATCGAAATCAAGGCCGCCAGCCTGAATTTCCCAGACATCCTGATCGTGCAGAACAAGTACCAGATGAAGCCTGCCCTGCCCTTTGTGCCGGGCTCGGAATACGCCGGCGTCATCCAGGCCGTGGGCGAAGGCGTCACCCACCTCAAGGTCGGGCAAAGCGTGGCCTGTTTGAGCGGCACCGGCGGCTTTGGCACCCATACCATCGCCCCGGCAGCGCTGTGCATGCCGCTGCCGCCCGGCTTCCCCATGGTGGATGCGGCCGCCTTCATCATGATCTACGCCACGTCCTACCACGCACTGGTGGACCGCGCGCAGCTGAAAGCTGGTGAGACCGTGCTGGTGCTGGGCGCCGCCGGCGGCGTCGGCACCTCGGCCATCCAGATCGCCAAGGCCATGGGCGCCAAGGTGATCGCCGCAGCCTCCACCGATGAAAAGTGCGCGCTGTGCAAGAAGATCGGCGCGGATGAGACCATCAACTACACCACCACCAACCTGCGCGACGCACTGAAGGAGCTCACCGGCGGCAAAGGCCCGGACGTGATTTACGACCCCGTGGGTGGCGACTTTGCCGAGCCGGCCTTCCGCTCCATTGCCTGGCGCGGGCGCTACCTGGTCGTAGGCTTTGCCTCGGGCCCCATTCCGTCCCTGCCGCTCAACCTGGCGCTGCTCAAGGGCGCTTCCATCGTCGGCGTGTTCTGGGGCGACTTTGCCAAGCGCGAACCCAAGGCCAATGCCGCCATGATGATGGAGCTGGCCCAGTGGTACGGCCAGGGCAAGATCAAGCCGGTCATCGACCGCACCATGCCCATGGCCGAGCTGAAAGCCGCCTACGCCCACATGGGTTCGCGCGGGGTCATGGGCAAGCTGGTGATGGTGAACTAGACCGGCTGGCGCAACGATCACGGGGATAATTGGCCCATGGCCACAGTCCCCAACCCTTCCCCACCTAACGGGCCAGCGCTGCTGGCGGTCATCTCCATCGGTTGCGAAGGGGTGGCTTTGTGGTGGCTGGCAGCGCAGCAGCCGGATGCTGGTTGGGCCACGGGGCCGATAGCGTGGGCCGCAGTCGGGCTGCTGGGTATGGTTGCGAGCACCCTGTGGTTCGGGTTGCGGGCACGGACCACACGCCAAGCGATGGACCAGGCCATGCAGGCGGCCCAACAGGAAGCAGTTCGCACCCGCCAGATGATGGCATCCAGCCTGGACACGCTGGACGTGGGGCTGGAAATCTACGACGAGCACGACCGGCTGGTGATGTACAACAAGCGCATCAACCTGATGCACCCCAATTTGCACACCCCGAATGACATTGGCAAAACCTTTATTCCGCTGGTGCGCGGCAATATTGAAAAGGGGCTGATTCCCTCCGCCGTGGGCCGTGAAGATGAATGGCTGGCCCAGCGCATGGCCACACGCGGCACCCGCACCGAGCCCCTGTTGCAGGAGCTGGCCGGCGACCAATGGATCCACACCTACGAGACCCGCACGCCCGAAGGCTACCTGGTGGCCGTGCGGGTGGACGTGACCGATCTGGTGCGCAAGACGCGGGCCCTGGAAGAATCGAACCGGCTGCTGGCCCAGCAGTCCATCACGGACAGCGTGACCGGCATCGGCAACCGCAGCCTGTTTGACCAGACCCTGGCCACCGAATGGCAACGCGCCGCCCGCAATGGCACCGAGCTGAGCCTGCTGCTGGTCGACGTGGACCACTTCAAGCCCTACAACGACCACTACGGCCACGTGGCCGGGGACGAGGCCTTGCGCCGCGTGGCGCGGTCCCTGAACGATTGCGTGCGCCGCGCCGGGGAATTGGTGGCGCGCTACGGGGGCGAAGAATTTGTCATGCTGCTGCCCGGCGCCAGTCTGGCGCACGCGGTGGTCATGGCCCAGCAATGCCTGGAACGCCTGCAACACGAGGCCATTGCCCACGTTGCATCCCCAACGGGGCCCCTGCTGAGCTGCAGCATAGGTTTGGCCAGCGTGCAACCCGCCACCCACCAGATTCCCGATCAACTGATCAAGGCCGCCGATGCCGCCATGTACCGCGCCAAGTCCTTTGGCCGGGCGCGCTTCGAGATCGCACAGCCATCCGACTGGACTATTGAAAAGGATACCCCACGCACCCTTGTGGAGCCCGCCAACCTGTCGCCCTTGCATTCCTCCAAGCTTTGCCTATAGTTGGCGTTACGGGAGTCGTTGCCATGCAATGGGTTCCGAAAAAGGTTTCTCGAGAAAGGTGGCACCGTATAGACCAGCACCAACCCATCCCCAACCCACCACCGGTGCTACTTCGCCCGGTTTACGTTACGGTATCGTGACGACCTAGGCCACAGCAATGTGGCAAAACTGCAAGCCCTGCGTTCTGCGCAGGGTTTCGCATTTCTGGGGGTTGCAGTGGGTATGCTATGGGCATGAAGCAGACGCTGCCACTTCCATGAACCTGCTGTCCTCCATGCGTTATCTGGTTGCGCTCCACGAGCACCAGCACTTCGGGCGCGCCGCGACGGCCTGCCACATCACCCAACCCGCCCTGTCGAACGCCCTGCGCGCCCTGGAGAAGGAATTCGATGTCGTCATTGTCAAACGCGACCGCAACTACGCGGGCCTGACACCCGAGGGCCAGCGCGTGCTGGCCACGGCGCAGACCATGCTGCACGAACAGGCGTTGCTGCACCAGGAGCTGCGCAGCGACGCACTGGAGCCGCGCGGCGGTTTGCGCGTGGGCGCGGTCCCCACCGCCATGCCCATCGCGGCGCGCTTTGCCGCACAGCTGCAGGCCCGCCATCCCGGCATCGTGCCGACCGTGTTGTCGCTCAGTTCCGCCGACCTGGAGAACGGACTGGAAGACCTGTCGCTGGACCTGGCCCTGGGCTACACCGAACGCATGGTCTTGCACAACACCCGGTTGCTGGCCAGGCCGCAGTACACCGAGCACTACTTCCTGCTGCGCCGGGCCACCACACCGGGACTTGACGGCCTGCGGATCGGCCCCTCCATCACCTGGAAAGCCGCCGCCAGCCTGCCGCTGTGCCTGCTGACCCCCGACATGCACAACCGCCATATCGTCGATGCCGCCTTCACCATGGCCGGACTGCCGGTCAAACCCGCCATGGAAACCAATTCCGTGCTCACCCTGGCTCTCAGCGTGGCGGCGGGCAGCGTCTGCAGCATTCTGCCCGGCGCCCTGGTCGGCGCAGTGCGCGACAACCGCGCGCTCGAAGCCCTGCCCCTGAGCAGTCCGGAGGTGCGCACCCCCATCGGTTTCATGTCCCACGCGTCGGCACGCGCATCGCGGGCGCTGGAGGCCGCGCTGGTGCTGGCGCAGGACGCCACGTGGTTGCTGCACGCGCAGGCCCATAGCGGAATGCTGAAGGCCTGAACCCATTCAGGAATTGAATCACCCCATGTCCCGATTGAATTGGACAGCCCCATTCCCTGGCGTCGATACTGGCCAGACCCTGCCCTTGTTGCCCCCATGAACCCCTCTACCCCCTCCGGCGAATGGAAACCCATCGCCCTGACACCAGCTGCCGACCTGCGCGCCGGTCCGCGTAAAAGCCGCAACCAGCTCAAAGGTCGCCAGGCCGACCCCGCCGCACGGGAGCAGGTGCGCTCCCTGATCGGCCCACGCCCCGCAGACGGTTACCGCCGCGACCTGCTGATCGAGCATCTGCACACCCTCAACGACCACTACCGCGCCCTGTTCGAGCGCCATCTGGTGGCACTGGCCCAGGAGATGAATATCCCCATGGCCGAGGTCTTTGAGGTGGCCAGCTTCTACCACCACTTCGAAATCCTGAAGGACGACTCCACAGCACCCGCGTTGACGGTGCGCGTCTGCGACGGTCTGGCCTGCGAGATGGCCGGCGCCCGTGACCTGATGGCACGCCTGCCTGCGCTGCTGGGCAACCCCGACATTCGCGTCGTGGCCGCGCCCTGCCTGGGCCGCTGCGAACAGGCGCCGGTGGCCAGCGTGCACCAAAGCCCGGTGATCCGCGCCACGGAGCAGGCCATCGCCTCCCTGGCCGAGGCTCACATGCGAAATCAGCCTCTAGCCCTCGAATTACCTGACGATGCAGCTACCAATTTCATAGCAAGCGAGTTTGCGGAGAAAAGCATCTCACCACCGCCCGTGCAGCAACAGGCAACGCCCGCCTTCACCGACTACGCCACCTACCGCGCCCACGGCGGCTACGGTCTGGCCGCCGCCGTGGTGCAAGGCGAATACGACCCGCTACAGGTGATCGCCGCACTGGAAGACTCGGGCCTGCGCGGCCTGGGCGGCGCCGGTTTCCCGGCCGGGCGCAAATGGCGCATCGTGCGCAAACAGCCGGCACCGCGTGTCATGGCTGTCAACATTGACGAAGGCGAGCCCGGCACCTTCAAGGACCGAACCTACCTGGAACGCGACCCGCACCGCTTTCTGGAGGGCCTGCTGATCGCCGCCCAGGTAGTGGGCACTGAAGCTTGCTACATCTACCTGCGTGACGAATACCACGGCTGCCGCGCGATGCTGCAGGCCGAGCTGGCCAAGCTGCAGGCCGAGCCGCCCTGCCCGCTGCCCCAGATCGAACTGCGCCGTGGCGCCGGTGCCTACATCTGCGGCGAAGAATCGGCCATGATCGAAAGCATTGAAGGCAAACGCGGCGAACCGCGCATGCGCCCGCCCTACATCGCCGAGGTCGGCCTGTTTGGCCGCCCAACACTGGAACACAATTTTGAGACCCTGTACTGGGTGCGCGACATTGTCGAAAAAGGTCCGCAATGGTTCACCGGTTTTGGGCGGCACGGCCGCAAGGGGCTGCGCAGCTTCAGCGTCAGCGGCCGGGTGCAATACCCTGGAGTCAAGCTGGCGCCGGCGGGCATTACGGTGCAGGAACTGATCGACGAATACTGCGGCGGCATGGCCGAGGGCCACACGCTGTACGCCTACCTGCCGGGGGGCGCATCGGGCGGCATCCTGCCCGCGAGCCTGAACAACATTCCGCTGGACTTTGACACGCTGCAACCCTATGGCAGCTTCATCGGCTCGGCCGCCGTCATCGTGCTCAGCCAGCATGATCGTGCGCGAGACGCGGCGCTAAACGCCATGCGTTTCTTTGCGGACGAGAGTTGTGGGCAGTGCACGCCGTGCCGTGTCGGCACCGTCAAAGCAGTCGCACTGATGCAAGCCTCATCTTGGGACAACGCGACTTTGGAAGACTTGAGCCAGGTGATGGTCGACGCGTCCATTTGCGGACTGGGTCAGGCGGCGCCGAATGTGGTGCGTTCAGTGCAGAAGTACTTTGCGCATGAGATTGGGGGTGCGGCATGAGCGCCAGCATTGCATTCACGCTGGATGGCAAGCCGGCCACCGCCCAGGTGGGCGAGAGCATTCTCAAGGCGGCGCAACGCCATGGGGTGGACATTCCGCATCTGTGCTATTCGGACGGTTTGCGTGCGGATGGGAATTGCCGGGCCTGTGTGGTGGAGATTGATGGCGAACGCAGTCTGGCGCCGAGTTGCTGTCGTAACGTTACTGTGGGCATGCAGGTCAAAGCCAATAGCCCGCGGGCGTTGAAGAGCCAGGCGATGGTGGTGGAGATGCTGCTGTCGGATATGCCGGATGTTGGCTACAAGTGGAATGACGGAAATGCAGCGGCCTCTTCTCGCGCTGCTGCGCCGGGGGATACGCCGGGTTCCTCGTCGCGAAGCTCAATATCGTCACCCGGCGCATCCCCCAGCGCTGCCGGACCTGGGTTGGCCAACTCTATTGGGCAGCATGGGGAACTGAGTGATTGGGCTGCGCGCATGGGTGTATCGGTGCGCCCTGCACTTCAGGCGCTGCGCCGTAAACAGCCAGCTTCTGACGTTTCCCACCCCGCCATGGCCGTCAACCTCGACGCCTGCATCCAGTGCAACCGCTGTGTGCGGGCCTGCCGCGAAGAGCAGGTGAACGGGGTCATCGGCTACGCGCATCGCGGCGCGCACAGCGCCATCGTGTTTGACCTGGGCGACGCCATGGGCGCCAGCAGTTGCGTGGCCTGTGGCGAATGCGTGCAGGCCTGCCCCACGGGCGCGTTGATGCCCAAGACGCAGATTGGCTCGCAAGCAGTGGACAAAAAGGTGGACTCGGTGTGCCCGTTCTGCGGCGTGGGTTGCCTGATCACCTACAACGTGAAGGACAACGCCATCATCAGCGTGGATGGACGCGACGGCCCGGCCAACCATGGGCGCCTGTGCGTCAAGGGGCGCTTTGGTTTTGACTACGCGCACAGCCCGCAGCGCCAGACCGTGCCGCTGGTGCGCAAGGCCGGTGTGCCCAAGGATCCTGCCGCTTTGCAGTACCTGAACCGCAACACGGCCGACTGGTCCGATGTGTTCCGCGAGGCAACGTGGGACGAAGCGCTGGCGCTGGCGGCTGGCCCGCTGAAGGCGCTGCGTGACACCCACGGTGCTAAATCACTGGCCGGTTTTGGCTCGGCCAAGGGCAGCAACGAGGAAGCCTATCTGTTCCAGAAGCTGGTGCGCACCGGCTTTGGTTCCAACAATGTGGACCACTGCACCCGCCTGTGCCATGCCAGCAGCGTCGCGGCCTTGCTCGAAGGCGTGGGCTCGGGCGCGGTCACCAACCAGGTCAACGATGTGGAGCACTCGGACCTGATCTTCGTGATCGGCTCCAACCCCAGCAGCAACCACCCGGTTGCCGCCAGCTGGATGAAGAACGCGGCCCAGCGCGGCGCCAAAATTGTGCTGGCCGACCCGCGCATCACCGACATTGGCAAGCACGCCTGGCGCACACTGCAGTTCCGGGCCGACACCGATGTCGCCATGCTCAACGCGCTGATCCACACCATCATAGAAGAAGACCTTGTAGCCCTCGAATTCATTGAACAGCGCGCTATCAATTTCGAAGCATTGAAAGAAAACGTCAAAGGCTACAGCCCCGAGGCCATGGCGCCCATCTGCGGCATCCCGGCCCAGACGCTGCGCGAGGTGGCGCGCGCCTATGCCACGGCCAAGGGGGCAATGATCTTGTGGGGCATGGGCGTGAGCCAGCACGTGCACGGCACCGACAACGCGCGCTGCCTGATCGCACTGGCCACCGTGGCCGGGCAGATCGGCAAGCCGGGCTCGGGCCTGCACCCGCTGCGCGGCCAGAACAATGTGCAGGGTGCCAGCGACGCCGGGCTCATCCCCATGATGTACCCCAACTACCAGCGCGTCACCAACAAGGCTGCGCATGACTGGTTTGAGAAATTCTGGGACACCAAACTGGATGACCAGCCGGGCTACACCGTCGTGGAAATCATGCACAAGGCCCTGGCCCCGGACAGCGACCCGCACAAGGTGCGCGGCATGTACATCATGGGCGAGAACCCGGCCATGAGCGACCCCGACCAGAACCAAGCCCGCCACGCGTTGGCGTCGCTGTCGCACCTGGTGGTGCAGGACATCTTCATGACCGAAACCGCCTGGCTGGCCGACGTGGTGCTGCCGGCCAGCGCCTGGCCCGAGAAGACCGGCACGGTGAGCAACACCGACCGCATGGTTCAACTGGGCAAACAGGCGATCAACCCGCCCGGCCAGGCACGGGCCGACCTGTGGATTCTGCAAAAAATGGCTGCAGGCATGGGTCTCAACTGGAGCTATGAAAACGATAGCGTACTACGCAACAGCGACGAGGGCTACCACGGTGTTGAGCTTGTCTACGAAGAGATGCGCCAAGCCATGCACGCCGCCATTGGTGGCATCACCTGGGAACGCTTGCAGCGCGAGTCCAGCGTCACCTACCCCTGCCACAGCGCGAGCGACCCCGGCGAGCCCACCGTCTTCAAGGAGCACGTGGACACGCCAGACGGCCGCATCCACCTGGTGCCCGCCGACATCATCCCCGCCAACGAGCGCCCC
>JAUSNJ010000157.1 GCA_030645355.1 Rhodoferax sp.
GTTCGGCGTGCGCGCCACATGAGCCCGGCGAGTTGGTCCACCGGGTCGCCCTGGTGGGCATGGGCTATTGGAACGATGCAGAAAAAACCGCAGAACGCTACAAGCTGCTGGCGCCGGATGCGCCAGGGCGCCAGCCTGGGCTGCAGCTGCCGGAATACGCGGTTTTTTCTGGCGACAACGTGCGCCAGGACGAGGAGGGATTTCTCTTCTTCATTGGCAGGCGCGATGAAATGATGAAGACATCGGGTTACCGCGTCAGCCCGACGGAAGTAGAGGAAGTGCTGTATGCAACCCGCATGGTGGGTGAGTGCGTGGCCTTTGGTGTGGACCACGATGTGCTGGGGCATGCTATACAAGTGATAGCTACTCCAATAGATTCCACGAGGGCTATCGATCTAATTGCCTTGTACTCCGAGTGCAAGGCCCGGATGCCGGCGTACATGGTGCCCGCCCATATCGACGTGCGCAACGGGCCCCTGCCGCGCAACCCGAATGGCAAGATCGACCGCAAACTGCTGGCCACCGAGTGGGCCGAGCGAGGGAACGCATGAGCACTCTTGAAAATCCACGGCCAACACCCGTTCACGCTGCCATGGAGCAGTTCCCGGTAGTGGGCGGTGAACTGCAAGTCGGGGGCATGCCCCTCTCGCGGTTGGCGCAGCGGGTGGGGCAGACCCCGTTCTATGCCTATGACCGTGGGCTGCTGCGTGCGCGCGTGATGGAACTGCGGAACATGCTCCCCAAATCGGTAAAACTGCATTACGCCATGAAAGCCAACCCGATGCCGGCTGTGGTTGGGTTTATGGCCGGATTGGTAGATGGCATTGATGTGGCATCAGCCGGCGAGTTGCAGGTAGCCCTCAACGCGGGCGCCAACCCCCTGGAAGTAAGCTTTGCGGGGCCGGGCAAGAAAACGGCTGAGTTGCGACAGGCCGTGGCGGCAGGGGTTCTGGTCAACATCGAGTCATTTCGGGAAGTGACCGAGCTGGCAGATGTATCCGCTGAACTGGGCTTGCCAGCACGGGTGGCGGTCCGGGTGAACCCGGACTTTGAGCTCAAGGGCTCAGGCATGAAGATGGGTGGCGGCCCCAAGCAGTTTGGCGTCGATGTGGAGCAAATGCCCGAGCTGATGGCACTGATTGGCAGTAGCGGAGTTCAGTTCGAAGGCTTTCATTTGTTTGCCGGCTCACAAAACCTTAAGGCCGAGTCAATTTGTGAGGCGCAACAAAAATCCTACGAACTGGCTCTGCGCCTCTCCGAGCTGGCGCCAACACCCGTGCGCTTTCTGAATTTGGGGGGCGGCTTCGGCATACCGTATTTCCCGGGTGAACAGCGGCTGGATCTGACCACGGTGGGGCAAAACCTCGCCGGCATTTGCCAGCGCGCGGCCAGCGAGCTGCCTGAGGCAAGCATCGTGATCGAGCTCGGCCGGTACCTGGTTGGCGAGGCGGGCATTTACGTCGCCAAAGTGGTGGACCGCAAAGTGTCTCGCGGACAGGTTTTCCTGGTGGCCGACGGTGGCCTGCACCACCATTTGTCAGCGTCGGGAAACTTCGGACAGGTCGTGCGAAAAAACTATCCGGTAACCATTGGCAACCGGGCCCATGCCGCAAGCCAGGAAACCGCGTCTGTGGTGGGGCCCTTGTGCACGCCGCTGGACCTGCTGGCTGACCGCATGAAACTACCAGAGGCGCAGGTTGGTGATCTGGTGGTGGTGTACCAGTCAGGGGCTTACGGCGCAAGTGCCAGCCCACAAGCGTTTCTAGGGCATCCCCCCTGCGCGGAAGTGCTGGTGTAGGCTTTGACCCCCGCGGCGGTTGCGAGTGTATTGCTGGCGACCGTCAGCACAGCAGCCGGAGCCGCGCTGGCGTTGAACCACCCGCTGTGGCCCATGGGGATGCTCGTGTTGCTGTGGTGCGTGGTGGCATTCGAGTGGGGAGTCTCCGGCGCATGGATGCTATTGGTTCCGGCATGTCTGCCCTTCATGAACTTTTCCCCTTGGACGGGGTGGATCGCGTTTGAAGAACTGGATATCGTGCTGCTGGCCGTGCTGGCGGGAGGATACGCGCGCCGGGCTTTTTTTCATGACCGCACAAGCCCCCGCTGGGGACTGACGCACGTTCTTTGGTGCGTATTGGCTGCGACCGGTGCAGTGGCCCTGACACGTGGCGTGATGGATGCAGGAGGGTGGTCCTTCGACTGGTTCGCCGGATACGACCACACGCTCAACAGTCTCAGGGTGTTCAAGAGTGCCGGGTTCGCCCTGTTGCTTTGGCCGCTCCTGATTCAGCACCTGAGGGAAGACTCTGCGTTGGCGCATCAACGCTTTGCATGGGGAATGGTGATCGGGCTGGCATGCGTCAGTCTGTCAGTGTTGTGGGAGCGCGCAGGCTCCGTGGGACTGTGGAATTTCTCCTCCAACTACCGGACAGTTGCCCTGTTCTGGGAGATGCATGTGGGTGGTGCCGCTATTGACGCGTATTTGGCGTTGGCAGTTCCGTTTTCGGTATGGGCTCTGGTGACAGCCAGACGCCCCACACTTTGGGTCGCTGCCGCTGCCTTGGTATTGCTGGTGGGGTACGCCTGTTTGACCACGTTTTCACGGGGCGTCTATCTTGCAGTGCTCTGCGCACTCGTGTTGCTGGCGTATCTGTTGCACAGACAGGCATACCTGACAAAGCCGACGCGAGTTCGATGGCATTTCATGGGCGGTGTTGCGCTGGTGATCTTGCTGGGCATGGAGATCTTGGCCGTGCTGGGAGGTGACTCTTTCATGCAACAACGCATTGCCAAGTCTGGCCAGGATATGGGCAGCCGAATCAAGCATTGGCAGCACGGCGTAGAACTGCTGCACAGTACGCCGGATTGGTGGCTGGGAAAGGGCTTGGGCCGATTGCCCGCGAACTACTCCGCTTCTGTCAAGGGAGAAAACTTTTCCGGTGATGCCAGTTTGCAAGCCGAAGACGTGGAAGGCTCTGGTTTCAATCGCTTTGTAACGCTGCGCACTCCCCTCAATCTTGACGACCTTCCCGGTTGGTATGCCCTCACGCAGCGCATCGAACTGCTGCGTGACAGCACGGTAGTTCTCAAGATGGATGTTCGCGTGCAGGACCCGGTTGAACTGAACGTGCAACTGTGCCAGCGCCATTTGCTATACGACCGTTACTGCCAGGGAGCAACCGTTAGCGTGGCACCGCGCGACGGCGCCTGGCAAAGTCTGGAAGTCCCGCTACGGGGTCCTTCGCTGGTTTCCGATCCCCGGATTCCATCCCGGTTGCTGACGTTCGGGATTTCCGTGGACACACCCGGAGGCGAAGTCGACATCGACAACCTGCGACTAGCCGGTGCAATGGGGCAGGAATTGCTGGAAAACGGAGGCTTTTCCGATCAGTTAAAACAGTGGTTTCCGGCTGCGCAGTCTTATTTCGTTCCATGGCATATCGACAACCTGTACCTGGAGGTGCTGATTGAGCGGGGTTGGCTGGGAGGACTAGCGTTAGGTACGCTTATTGCGTGGGCACTGGCGTCCACGGTGTGGGCACCAACATCGGCAAACCCCATGTCTGCCTACTTGGCGTCGGGTCTATTGGGGACACTAATAGTTGGGCTGGTGAGCAGCATCCTGGACGTCCCTCGGGTGGCATTGCTCTTCTACCTGTTGCCAATGATGCTGATCGGATGCAAAAATCGAACGATAAAATGAATTCCAAACAACTGATCAACGGACCGTGAAGGCTGGTTTAATGGACGAAACATCAGACACTGCACAAGGGTACTGACAACGGGAGGTATTAATTGATCAAGATATACGGGCACTACTTCAATCGGCGAACCCTTTTGCAGGTTTGTTTCGACCTGGCACTGGTGCTGGTGGTCATGTTGTTCGTCATGCTGGTTCACGAACCAGAGCCCCACGTCGATGTGTCGCTGGCTTTGATTCACGCATTGGTGATGGCTCTCGGAATCTTGGTTGGCAACACCGGCTTGGGTTTTTATCAGCGCGTACATAACCGGACCATCGGGCAGACGCACGCGCGGGCCGTGCTGGGGTTTTGTGGGTCGGTCGTGCTTGCTGCTGTAGTCTGGAGCTTGTCGCCGCTGACC
Organism: Rhodoferax sp.; assembly: GCA_030645355.1. GTDB lineage: Bacteria > Pseudomonadota > Gammaproteobacteria > Burkholderiales > Burkholderiaceae_C > Allorhodoferax. Next base: position 4,105 of record JAUSNJ010000157.1, read on the forward strand.
GGCGCGCAGGCGCATGCTTTGCAGTCCGCGCAAGGCGCGGCTGTGATCTTGACACTGGTCACGCGGATTCTCGTAACGTATATGACACCCCGCGAGTACTTGCGCCAGCGGGTGCTGATTCTTGGCACTGGCAAACCGGCAAAGGTAGTGGGACGTAGTCTCAAGAAGTCGGACCCGAATGTTGACTTGGTTGGCTATTTCGCCAGCCCTAACGAAACTGCGTCTGTGGTGTCCGCATGGGGCCTTTTGGAACCCGGCAAGACTTTGACCGAGATCGTCGACGAAGAAAAGGTCGATGAAATTGTTGTGGCGTTGACGGAGCGACGGGGCGGCAGCATGCCCTTGCGTGAGCTGTTGGACTGCAAGCTCCGTGGCATCCGGGTGATGGATATTGCCACCCATTTCGAGAAAACGCTGGGCCAGATTCGTCTGGATTCGGTATCTGCCGGTTGGCTGATATTTGGTGAGGGTTTTGGCCGAGGCTGGGGGCGAGCGGCGGTCAAGCGGGTCTTTGATATTTTGTGTGCCAGCATTTTGATTGTGCTGACTCTGCCCATCATGGTGGTGACCGGAATACTCATTTTGCTGGAGAGCAAGGGGCCCATGCTGTACTTTCAGGAACGTGTTGGACTCAATGGACGGCTGTTCAATGTGGTGAAGTTTCGTAGTATGCGTACGGATGCCGAACAAGACGGAAAGCCACGGTGGGCCAGCGCTTCGGACGACCGTGTCACACGGGTTGGCCGTGTGATCCGCAAACTGCGCATTGATGAGTTGCCACAACTCTTTGGTGTCTTGGGCGGGTCGATGAGCCTCGTGGGGCCTCGGCCCGAGCGGCCCTTCTTTGTGGACCAATTGACGCAAAAGATTCCGTTTTTCGCGGTGCGGCAAAGCGTCAAACCCGGCGTAACTGGATGGGCACAGGTTCGCTACCAGTATGGCGCATCGGTGGAAGATGCCGCTGAAAAGCTCCAATATGACTTGTACTACGTGAAGAACCACAATCTGTTTCTGGACATCATCATTTTGTTCGAAACCGTCGGTGTTGTGTTGATGCGCAAAGGCGCCCAGTAAATGAACCTCGCGGCATGGGGACATGCCCTGGTCGGCATTGCCTATTCGCTGTTTGCACTGAAATTGCTCCAGCAAGACCGGGAGAGCGGAAGTCCACTGCCGGCCAATGGTGTGGTGAGCGCCACCGTAGTAGTGACCGCGCTGTGGGGGTGGATGGGTCTGGCGTTCAGTTTTGGCGGGGATGGCCATTGGCTACTCATGAGCCAACTCATGGACTCGCTGCGCTATGCCGGGTGGTACGCGTTCCTGTTAATGCTCCTGCAATTTAATGCGACGGTTCAGACCTCTGGCAATCTGAAGCGCCTGGTAGCAACGGCTGCTACGCTAGCGTCGCTGGGAATCGGATTTGCCATCTTGGGGTATCGCTCAACCGAAGGTATGGTGGGCGCTTCCCGATGGAGCCTGATGGTAGCGATGGTATCCCCTGTTTTTGCGCTGATGTTGCTGGAGCAGGTCTTTCGCAACGCTACGGAAGACTCCCGTTGGAACCTCAAACCACTGTGTTTGGGCCTGGCCGGAGCCTTCCTGTTTGATCTCTATGTGTTTTCGGAGGCCGTCATGTTCAGTCGCATGGACGTGGACGCCTTCAGCATTCGAGGTGTTGTCCATGCACTGGTAACACCTTTGCTTGTGCTGTCGATGACGCGCCGCAGCGATTGGATTTCGAAAATACGCCTTTCTCCCAAAGCTGCATTTCACTCGGCAACACTGTTGATTGCTGGCTTGTACCTGGTATTCATGTCAGCAGCGGGCTATTACGTGCGGTACTTTGGTGGCGAGTGGGGCCGGGCACTTCAGGTGGCGATGGTCTTCTTTGCACTGATCTCGTTGTTTGTATTGGCCATGTCAGGGGCCGTGCGCGCCAGTCTGCGTGTCTTTTTGGGCAAGCATTTCTTCCGTTACCGTTACGACTATCGAGAGGAGTGGCTCAAGTTCACCCGCACCCTGTCCCACCGCAATTCCCCGCAGGAAATGGGCGAGCAGGTCATTCGTGGGTTGGCCGATATGCTGGAGAGCCCGGCGGGCGCGTTGTGGATGCGCGCGCACGGCGAGGCGGTTTTCACGCAGACCGCCCATTGGAATATGCACCCAGCCCAAGGAAAGGAAGCTGCAGATTCCGAAATTTGCCAATTCATGGAAACCAGTGGCTGGGTCATCAACCTGGAGGAGTACCGCTCCTTTTCCCGTCGCTATGGAGCGATGAAGTTGCCAGCATGGTTGTCAGAGATTCCGCAGGCATGGCTGGTAGTGCCTTTGATGGTAGGGCCAACCTTGTTCGGCTTTGTAGTGCTGGCGAGTGCCCGAACCCGCGTGGATGTCAATTGGGAAGTAAACGATCTGCTGAAGACGGCGGGCCAACAGGCAGCCAGCTTTCTGGCACAGATGCAGGCTACCGAGGCACTACTGGAAGTGCGCAAGTTTGATGCATTCAACAAGATGTCCGCCTTTGTAGTGCATGATCTCAAGAACATCGTTACCCAGTTGTCGCTGATGATGAAAAACGCCAAGCGACTCGGTGGAAACCCGGAGTTTCAGCAGGACATGCTGATGACGGTCGAAAATTCTCTGGAGCGCATGCGCCAACTAATGCTCCAACTGCGTGAAGGCGCTACGCCGCCTGGTGCAACGTTTGGTGTGGACCTGAGCGCCATCGTGGATCGTCTGGTTTCCGTGGCGAAGGGCCGCAGCAGAACACTGGAGACAGAGATTCTCGACCCGGTCGCCGCCCGGGGGCACGAAGAGCGCCTGGAGCGCATCATCGGGCACATCGTGCAGAATGCATTTGACGCGACCGATCCGTCGGGGCGAGTCTGGTTACGGCTTGATCGTGCAGGCGGGCAAGCGCGCGTTGTGGTGGGCGATACCGGACAGGGCATGTCACAGGACTTCATTCGGGATCGCTTGTTCAAACCGTTTCAAACAACCAAGCAGGCAGGTATGGGAATTGGAGCTTATGAGAGTTTTCAGTACGTGCAAGAGCTCGGTGGAAAGATCGAGGTAGACAGCACGGTAGGGGTAGGGACGACCGTTACGGTGCTTTTGCCGATGTTTGAATCGCGCAAGGCATCAGACCTTCATTAACTAGAAGACGCATGACAACCGAAAAATCACGCACCCTGCTGATCGTTGAAGACGATTTGGCGCTGCAGAAACAAATCAAGTGGTCGCTGGATCGCTTCGAATCTGTCACGGCAAGCGACCGCGAGAGTGCTATGGTGCAACTGCGCAAAAGCAACCCGGCGGTGGTGACCATGGATCTGGGACTTCCACCCGACGCTGATTCAGTGTCAGAGGGTTTCAAGCTGCTGGAGCAAATCATGGCAGCAGACCCCAACATCAAGGTGATTGTTCTCACGGGGCAGAATGACCAAGCCAATGCCTTGCGTGCAGTGGCGATGGGAGCCTACGATTTTTTTGCCAAACCGTTTGAGCCCGAACTGCTGAATCTGACAGTGGAACGCGCGCTGCGACTGTTTGAGTTGCAAGCTGAAAATAAGCGTCTACGGGAATTTCACCAGCCAGATGCGCTGAATGGGCTCATCACGCGCGATCCCGCGATGTTGCGGATTTGCCGCACCATTGAAAAGGTCTCCAATACCAACGCCACGGTGATGCTTCTGGGCGAGAGCGGCACCGGAAAAGAAGTATTGGCACGCGGTTTGCACGATGCATCTTCACGGCGCAATGGAAAGTTTGTGGCGATCAACTGCGCCGCTATTCCGGAGAACCTGCTGGAGAGCGAGTTGTTCGGTTTCGAAAAAGGTGCTTTTACTGGCGCCTCCAAGCAAACCTTGGGAAAGATTGAGACGGCCAACGGTGGCACCTTGATGCTGGATGAAATAGGCGACTTGCCCTTCTCATTGCAGGCAAAGCTGTTGCGGTTCCTGCAAGAGCGGAAGATTGAGCGTCTTGGTGGACGGCAGGAAATTCCGGTCGACGTGCGCATAGTCTGTGCGACCCACCAAGACCTTCATGCATTGAGCAAAGAGAATCGTTTTCGCGAAGACTTGTACTACCGATTGGCAGAAATTGTGGTCGACATTCCGCCATTGAGGGACCGCGTCGGTGATGCCACGTTGCTGGCCCATGCATTTGTCAGACGTTTTTCACATGAGCAGAACCGCGCCTCCATGTCCCTTAGCGAATCCGCATTGCGGGCAGTCGAGGGCCACAAGTGGCCAGGCAATATTCGGGAATTGGAAAACTGCATCAAGCGCGCCGTGATAATGGCGGATGGCAATCAGATCACCCAGGATGACATCGGTCTGAAAGGTACCACGCCGGAGGAGACTGACAATTCGCTGGACTTGCGTGTGATTCGCGACAATGCAGAGCGCGGGGCAGTCATCGCTGCACTCGGTCGCGTAAACGGAAATATGGTCAAGGCTGCCGAACTCTTGGGTGTGAGCCGCCCTACTCTTTACGACTTAATGCACCGACTCGGCTTGAAGTAGTGCGATCGGCATTTGCATATTCACTGAGGTAATTCAATGCACTCCAACAACACAACTACTCGCACCCAGATTTCTGCCCTGCTTCTGGCCCTGATGCTCGTCGCATGCGGTGAAAAGCCAGAGGCGATGCTGAATTCCGCCAGAGATTATTTGGCCAAGAACGATGCAAAGGCTGCCATCATTCAGGTGAAGAATGCACTACAGGTAAATCCAGAACTGCCAGAAGCGCGGCTTTTGTTGGGCAAGGCGCTCCTGGATACCGGTGATGCTGTTGGAGCGGAAACCGAGTTGCGAAAAGCATTGGTATTGAAGGCTTCACAGGACCAGGTGCTGCCCATTTTGGCGCGGACCATGTTGGCCCAAGGGCATTCCAGAAAAGTAGTCGAAGAATTTGGGAAAACCACATTGGCCCAAGGCCCGGCCAATGCCGATTTGCAGACTTCTCTGGCGACCGCCTATGCCGCCGAGGGCCAGTTCGAGCGATCAAACACCGCCCTAGCCGCTGCGTTGAGCGCCGACCCCACCTACGATCCCGCGTTGCTAATGCAAGTTCGGCAACAGGCGACCCGACAGGACGTGGATGGCGCGATGGCGGGCGTGGATGCCATCATTGCCAAGTCCCCACAGAATTTCGAGGCCTGGAAGCTCAAGGGCGACCTGGCTTTGCACCTGAAGAAACAACCTGACGAAGCGCTGGCATCCTTTCGAAAGAGTGTGGAGGTTCGTCCTGACTTCATCGCGGGACACGCTGCGGCGCTGCGCATGCTGTTCGGACAGAACAAGCTTGAGGAAGTGGACAAGCAGCTTGCCGGCTTGAAAGCCGTTGCGCCGAACCATCCGCAAACCAAATTCTTTGAAGCGCAGTTGGCATTTCAGCGCAAAGACTTCAAACTGGCAAGAAGCCTTTCACAGCAAGTTCTCAAATCCGCACCGAACAATGCCTTGGGCCTGCAACTGGCTGGTGCGACCGAGCTGGCGCTCAATTCGCCACTTCAGGCCGAGGCCTACCTGAGCAAAGCTCTGCAAATCGCACCCGAATTGGCGATGGCGCGGCGCTTGCTGGTGACAACCTATGCGCGCACGGGCAATACGGCAAAGGCCATTTCGGTCATAACACCAGCTCTCTCCAAAGAACCAGTGGATCCGGAACTGCTTCTGTTGGCTGGTGAAGTCTATTTGCAAAGCGGAGACGCAAAAAAGGCTGAAGAGTTTTTTGCCAAGGCGATCAAGCAGGACCCCCAAAATGCGCGCCGACGCACCGCGCTTGCAGTGTCTCAATTGATAGGAGGGCGCGTCGATACAGCATTCAATGAGCTGGAGCAAATTGCGGGTTCTGACAAGGGGACCGCAGCCGATATGGCCTTGATCAGTGCGCACCTGCGCCGTCAAGAGTTCGACAAGGCATTAAAGAGCATTGACGCTTTGGAGAAAAAGCAGCCTGGCAAGCCGGACGTTGCAGTACTACAAGGCCGCACCTACTTGGCAAAGAAAGATCAGGTCAATGCACGCAAGAGCTTTGAAAGGGCATTAGCTATCTCTCCCACGTTCTTTCCGGCCATTGCCAACCTCGCGGCGATAGACATGGTTGAAAAGAAGCCTGAGCAAGCCAAGAAGCGCTTTGAATCCCTGCTTGCCAAGGAGCCCAAGAACGGACAAGCCCTGATGGCATTGGCCGAGTGGGCGGCGCGCACCGGTGCGTCCAAAGACGAAGTGGCCAAGTTGATCAACAACGCAGTGACTGCCAATCCATCGGAAACGGCTCCACGTCTCTTGTTGATCAATTTCCATCTGAACAACAAGGACATCAAACAAGCTTTGTCGGCCGCGCAAGATGCACAGACGGCGATACCCGACAGTCCCGAGTTGCTGGACGCCTTGGGGCGGACCCAGCAGGTGTCAGGTGATCTCAACCAAGCCATCGTGTCCTATAACAAGCTGGCAACAATGCAGCCCATGTCACCCCAGCCGTATATGCGTCTGGCCGAGCTACATATTGCGGCGAAGGACAAGGAAGCCGCTGCCCTGAACTTGCGCAAGGCCCTGGAAATCAAGCCCGACCTGCAGCAGGCCCAACGCGGGTCCATCTTGCTGGATGTGGATGGGAAGAACATTCAGGGCGCCCTCACGACGGCGCGAATGATGCAAAAGCAGTCCCCCAAAGAGGCTGTTGGGTATGTACTCGAAGGAGACATCCACGCCTCGCAGAAGAATTTGGACTTGGCGTTGACCGCCTACCGCAATGGCCTGAAACAAACGCCCGCCACCGAACTGGCTGTCAAACTTCACAACGGCCTGTTGGCGTCAGGCAAAGCCGCCGACGCAGACAAGTTCGCTGGTGGATGGCAAAAAGACCATCCCCAGGATGTCGCCTTTGTGCTGTACCTCGCCGATGCCGCCATCGCCCGCAAGGACTACCCGGTCGCAGAGCGCAATTACCAGGCGGCACTGAAATTGCAGCCAAACAATGCCGTTGCTTATAACAACTTGGCCTGGGTGTTCTCCAAAATGAACAAAGAGGGAGCAATTGCCTATGCTGAAAAGGCATTGGCTCTTGCTCCAAACCAGCCAGCATTTATGGATACCTTGGCGGGCCTGTTGTCAGACAAGGGCGAACATGCCAAAGCAATGGAAATGCAGAAAAAAGTGGTGATATTGCAACCCTCGGCACCACTTTTTCAACTCAATTTGGCAAAAATCCAGATGAAGGCCGGTGACAAAGCAGGCGCTAAAGTGACGCTGAACGAACTGGCCAAGTTAGGTGACAAATTCGGGGGACAGGTGGAAGTCTCTGCTTTGCTAAAAGGCTTGTAGCTCCAGGTGGTGTCGAAACTTTTTACAAATCTTCTCATCCGGGGAAGGCATCAAGGGTTCAAAGTCAGCAACAAGAGCTAAGTTATTGGATTTATTAGGTATTTTTTCACGCTACCGGTATGGCGCGGAAATTGCGTGATTCGTTCTACTAACGGATAATCAAGCCCACATCAGGGTCAAACGGGAAGCCACCATGTCAGAAAATAGTGCAACACCATCGCCGAAGGCTGAGGACAAGGGCGTAACGCTGTCCGCAGATGCGCTCGCGCGGCGAAGTCTGCTGTTGAAGGGACTTGGCAGGGGCTCTGCAGTTTTGGCCGCAACGGTACCCTTGCAAACTCTGGCTGGTCAGAGTCTGCTGACGTTTGATGGGAAGCACCAGTGCAGTGTTTCCGGCATGCATTCTGGTGTGCATTCTGCTACGCCTTCGAACACACCCACATGTGGTGGTTACAGCCCAGGTTGGTGGGGGCAGTCCAAGACCGTCGATGGGAAAATCGTGCCCCGCCGAGCTTGGCCAATCGATTACAGAATCAAGTGCGACACAGTTTTCACCCGATGCACTTTATTGAATGCAAACGGTACCAAGCCGTCGCTCTTTCAGATCATGTCGGACAGCAGATTCGCAAGCAGCGATGAATTTCACTGGGTATGTGCATATTTGAATGCTTTGTCACATAGTTTCAACTTCCCCTACACAGGGCAGGAAGTCATCGATTTTTATAACTCTCCTTCGTATGCGGACGCCTTGGCGTTTTTTAAGACATACATGGAAACCCATACCTAGTAGCGACTGCAAAACAAGATTTTGTTCTGACCTGTGACCTGGCAGATCAATGCTTTGGTCACGCTGCATTGGCGGGACTGGAATGGAGAGTGGGTAGCCTTTGATGTGGGATCGGGGCAGACGCATCAAATGGATACGCTCACGGCCACCGTGCTCATGCTGCTAGAGACTGCCCCTGCTAGTCAGTTTGAACTGGCGATGCTCACGGCCGATGCGCTGTCTATTCCAAACGATCTTACGTTTTCTGCGGCACTGTCCGGCATTCTCGACGGCTTGCGCGCTGCAGGATTGATCGAGTCTCTTGCCCAATGAACTTGTCCGAGTTGAGTGCGGAGGAAGTCAGAATAAGACTCCACTGTCCGGGGCTTGTTATCCGGACTGGCCCATTCAACTTCAGGATTCGCTCAAGCATTGAGTCAGTCGCTCAGGGCCTGGTGCTGTTATACCCAGACTATCAGCTCGTCGAGGACGGACAGTTTGTTGACTTCACCGTGACGTTGTCTCACAGTGGCGGCCTGCGCCGGTGGTGGCACCCACAAGTACGGTTCGTCTACGACGGTGAAAGCCCGTTTGCGGTGTTGCCGCTTGATCACGCCTTTCCCTTGATGGAATGGGCGATGAACTGGTGCATCTCAACCCAAGCCCATCACTACCTGACACTGCATGCAGCGGTGGTGGAACGCGAAGGCTGTGCCGTCATCATGCCCGCCCCCCCTGGATCGGGTAAGAGCACGCTTTGCGCTGGATTGGTTAGCCGTGGATGGCGCTTGCTGTCGGATGAGCTGACCTTGATTTCGCTGGTAGACGGCTTGGTTTCACCGCTGGGCCGTCCAATCAGTTTAAAGAACCAGTCGCTTGACGTCATCAGGAAATTCGCACCTGGGGCATGTTTGAACCAGGTTACGCACGACACCTCGAAAGGGTCCGTCAGCCACATGAGAGTGCCCACCGAGCACCTGCAAAGTATCGAAGAGCGTGCGCGACCGCGTTGGGTGATTTTCCCCAAGTATGTTCCTCTGGCCAAAGCGGAACTGACACCGCGCTCCAAGGCCAATAGCATGCTGGAGCTGGGGCGCAACTCATTCAACTACACCGTGCATGGACTGACTGGCTTTGAATTGCTCTCAGACCTGATCACGGTCAGCGATTGCTATGACTTTCGTTACAGCCAACTCGAAGAGGCTGTATCGGTGTTCGACCAGCTCGCCGCGAAAGAGCGAGGATGACCCAAGACTATTTGTCACCGGTTTGGGCACAGGATGGTCAGCCTCCTGAACTGACGCCCGGCGAATGGGAGACCATTTTGGGTCAGGCCAGGCAGTCGCGATTGATGGGCCGCTTGGCACAACACCTTGCAGCTCACGGTTGGCTCACGGAAGTTCCTGAGCAGCCTCGACGCTATCTTGAAGGCGCGCTGCGGCTGGTGGACAGACAGCACCATCAAGTGCGGTGGGAGGTGGACTGCATCCGTCGCGCACTGGAACATGTCGCCGGCCCGGTCGTCATGCTCAAAGGCGCAGCCTATTTCGTCGCCAACCTACCGCCCCGTCATGGACGCCTGTTTTCTGACATCGACATCATGGTCGAACGGGCACGTCTTCCAGAAATTGAAGGTGCGTTGTTTCGGTCGGGTTGGATCAGTGACGAGCGGGACGCCTATAACCAGCGCTACTACCGCGAGTGGATGCACGAGATACCGCCGTTGACGCACGTACAGCGCAGCACCGTCATTGACGTACATCACACCATCACTCCGCCCACCTCACGTTTCAAGGTGGACGGGGCCAGGTTGCTGGAGCGCATTGTCGCGGTACACGGAAAGCCTGGCCTGTTCGTTCTGGCACCGCCCGACATGGTTCTGCACAGCGCGGTTCACTTATTCCAGGAGGGTGAGTTTGGCCACGGGCTCCGTGATTTGCTGGACCTCAAAGATCTTCTGGAGCATTTCTCCAAGCAGTCCGGCTTTTGGGAAAGCCTGTTTGACCGATCCGACGATCTGGGCCTGCAGATTCCCTTGTTCCATGCGTTGTATCATCTTCAACGCTTGTTTGGGTATGCACCTCCACTAGAGTTCGCTGATCGAGTGCGCAAACTGGCCCCACCCGCGCCCTCTCGAATGGTGATGGGGTGGTTGCTGGGTCTTGCGTTGAAGCCCGACCACCCGAGTTGCAATACCCGTTGGACCGGCCTTGCTCGATGGTTCCTCTATGTGCGAGCGCACGCCTTGCGCATGCCCCTGCATTTGGTGGGACCACACCTGGTCCGAAAAGCGTGGATGCGGCATTTCCCGGAGAAAAAATGAAGAAATCATCAGCCAGAAAACTAACGTCCTGGTCCATTCCAGTGGCAGGGTTGTTGTTGTGGATGGGCAATGCAGCGCAAGCTGAAGTGCCCGAATCCATCGCCCGCGTCAAACCCTCTGTTGTCATTGTGGGCACCTTCAACGCCACCAGCAGTCCACGCTTCAGTCTTCGTGGAACGGGATTTGTGGTGGGAGACGGAAATTGGGCCATCACTAACGCCCATGTCATTCCGGACGGCGCGCAAGTCGACGTGGACAGCAAATTGGTCGTTCAAGTACGCGTCGAAAGCAGGGGGCAAGCGGCGCAGAGTGAATTGCTCACACGACAGGCCACTGTGCTTGAAGTGGACAAATTGCATGACCTGGCGCTGCTACAGTTTGATGGTGCGCCGGTACCGAAATTGATTTTGCGCGATTCGGACACCGTGCGCGAGGGACAGTCCGTGGCGTTTACGGGCTTTCCTATCGGTGGGGCACTCGGTTTTTCGGCTGTGACCCACCGAGGCATGGTGTCGTCCATCACGCCTATCGCCTTGCCCAGCGCGAGTTCGCAGCAACTCAATGCCAGAACCATCGCAAGCTTGCGCAGTGGCAGTTTTGATATCTTTCAGTTGGATGCCACTGCTTACCCTGGCAACAGTGGCGGACCGATGTTTGATATCGAGACCGGAGAAGTGTTGGGCGTCATCAACATGGTATTCATCAAAGGCACCAAAGAGTCGGCATTGACCAACCCGACAGGCATCAGCTATGCCATACCATCCAAATACATCCTTCAGTTGCTACAGCGGCGCAAGCCTGGTTGAAGATTGCTCTGAAAACAATAGCAATGTAATCAACAGTTACGGGGGCTAGAGAGATCAATAGCGCATAAAAAAAGCACTGGAAACCAGTGCTTTTTTTGTAACCGTAGGACGGTGAATTACACAGCTGCCTGTTTGCGACGGCGGGCAGCAACCATGCCGACCAGGCCGAGACCCAGAAGTGCAATAGAGCCTGGTTCCGGGACGTTGGTTCGCGTGGTGGCAGTCCCGGCAATACTCAGAACTTTGAAATAGTCATTTCCGTTCTGCAATCCGGTCGTTCCCCCATTATTAGAGGCACCTTGGTCTGCACCAGTCGCTGCACCATAGCTGGCGTTGTATGCACTGATCATCCACCAGCTGGAAGTTTGATTGGTGGTATTCACGCTCTTGGCAGTACCCGCAACCAGGTCTGCATAGTTGCCGACCAAAGCCCAGCCACTTGCCAACAATCCCGCGCCATTCGCTGTACTGCCAACCGGAGTTGGCGTGTTGCTGTTTCCGGTATAGCGAAAGATGCTTATGTCAGCATCGTTGTACTTCCAACCAATTTTGACGCTGTCCAACTCAAAATCCATATTTCCGAAATTCAGGACGATTGCGTCTGTATACCCGGAGTTGTCGGTCGAGTGTTGGGGAGAGCCCGTGTCCGCCGCGTTAGCCTCTACGCCCAACCCGCCAGCATAGCTCTGCAAATTGGCTCCGGCAAATTTTGTACCACTATTGGCAGTCGAGGAAACAGCAAATCCTTTTACGTTGGGCGCACCGGGGTCTGCTGTGGTCGCCGCGCACGACCCCGCTGTGACTTCAGTGGCCAAGCATTCGGCTGCCGGACTGTTGTCGCCAAAGACCCATGTGGAGACTGCAAATGAATACTGACTGAATGACATCAGTGCGAAGCCCGCCAAGATCGGGGCGATTCGGATGAAGACGTTGTTTTTCATGATATTGGTTCCCACCATTTTATGGCGCCTCGGCAAAATTTACATGCTGTAACCATTCAAGCGAATTTCATGCCAAAAAATATATTTCATATAAATCAAGGACTTGCCTCTGTGCAGCGTATTGGAACTGATCAAGTGTAAAGGGTGCCGACAGAGTGCCCATCTCCCCACGGGTCACTTCAAAGTCTTTAGTAAAACCGCAGCATCCGCCGCCGATTCAAAATTTTGTCCGCCTTTGAGTGCACTCTCCAGCTCTTGTCTTGCTTCGGTTTTTCGCCCCGTTTGGGCCAGCACCGTTGCCAAATGGAAGCGGATTTCGGGGTGGGATGGGTCGCGAAGGCGGGCGTCACGCAGCAATTGCAGGGCTCTGTCGGTCTGCCCCCCCTGGAATAGCGCCCAGCCCAGTGTGTCTATGGCGGCGGCACTGCCAGGGAACTTCGCTACCGCTTGCTCGGCCACGGTGATGGCTGCCGGGTCTTTCAAACGCAGCAGCACGTTGGCCAGATTGTTCAATGCGGCGCCGTCTTCCGGTGCAATTTTTAGCAGCCCTTCGTAGGCCTTCTTGGCAGCAGCGAAGTTGCCGGTGCGCGCGTAGGCGTCCGCCAAGGCGCGCTGGGTCCGCGCATCGGTGGGGTGAGTTTTCATCCAGCCTTCAGCCAACTGCAGTGCAGATTTGCCACTGTCCTGGCGCCCCAAGACACCAAACAAGCGCAACAGCGTTTCCGGCGAAGGTTCCAGTTGATGAGCGCGTCGGTACGACTCCTGGGCGGCGCTGGGCTGGTTGCGTGCGACCGCAATGTCGCCCAGCAGGCTATGGCCAATGGCGCGCTTCGGGTGCTTGAGCACAATGTCTCTGGCGCGCTTTTCGGCCTTGGCGGCGTCGCCCTGGCGCAGCTCCACCTCGGTCATCAGCGCTTGTGCTGGCAAGAAATCAGGCTGAGTGGACAGTGCTTTTTCCAGACTGTAGGCTGCGCCCGGCACATTGTTGGCTGACAGTTGCAACAAGGCAATTTGTACTTGCGGAATCGGGTTGTAGTCAGCCACGCGGGTGGCACTGGTGAGTGTGCTTTTGCCACCCGCCATGTCGCGATTGGCAATTTGGGCCTTGGCGTAGGCCATCAACACGCCCAAATCGTTGGGCAGCTTGCCTGACACCTTCTTGATGGCCTCCAGCGCTTGGGCAGGTCGGTCATGGCGCAAATGAAAATCGGATAACGCCAGGCCCCATTGCACTTCTTTAGGACCCGCTAAGTCATTGGCTTTTTCCAGCCACCGCTGGGCTTCGGCCTGCTGGCCGCGCCGCTCAGACAACACCGCCATCTCGCCCATGGCTTCGGTATTCTTCTCGTTGACTTTGAGAATGGCAGCCAGTCGCGTAGCCGCAGCGTCATACGCCTTGTTGGCGATCTCGATTCGAGCGAGATTGATTTTGGGGGCGACAAAAGCATCATTTAACTTGACCGCTTGCTCAAAGGCGGCCCTGGCTCCCGGGAGATCGCCCGCTTGACCCTTGGCCATGCCCAGTGCGTTGAAAAAGTTAGGGTTGTTGGGTTGCTGCTTGACCAGACCCTGCGCGACAGCCACGGCCTTGGTCGCACGCCCACTACGCAAGTACAGACCCACCAACGTCACTCCGGCCTGGGTTTGGGTCGCATCCTGCTTGTAGGCGGCTTCCAACTCGGCTACACCGCTGCCGCCCTGACCGCTGCGAATCAGGCTGAGGCCCAGCACCGTGCGATAGGCGGGGTTGTCTTTGGTCTTGAGGGCCTCCTGCATCAATGTGGTTGCCTTGGCGTTTTGCCCCTTGGCCAAGAACGCGGAACCCAGCAAAGTCATCGCCTGACCGTCGGCAGGGTTGGCCCTCAAGTAGCTTTCCAAGACTTCAATGGCGCGGTCCACATTGGACTCGCCCAGATAAATCTGAGCCAGCAACTTGGAGGCAGGCGTATTGCCTTGCTGCTTCTGAAAGGTTTCGAGATACTGCTTTGCCTTTTCGCGCTCGTTCAGGCCAAAGTGTGCCAAGCCATTGAGCATGAGAAGCTGGGTGCGGTATCGGATGAAATCGATCGGCACGGGGTCAATCAGATCGGTTACCTCCTTCAAGGCAGCCTGAGCATCTGCCAGTTTGCCGTTGCGCTCTGCCAGCAAGGCCTGGAGATAGGCGGCGCGCGGCTCACCGGGGGCAATACCTCGCAATTCGGTCACATCCGCTTCAGCATCTGCCACGCGACCCAGATCCAGAAACAACCCGGCGCGGGCCACGCGGGCCTCGACGTGTCCGGACTGCGCCTTTATGGCCCGTTCATAGGCCACCAGTGCAGCTTGCAGATCACCTGCAACGTGGGCTATAGAACCCTTTTGATACCAAGCCTCGGCAGAGTCCGGAGCCACGCCAAAGGCCTTCTCTACGGCAACTGATGCTTCCTTGAATTGCCTGGCCCGAATGCGAATGGGCACCTCGGCCAGCCAAACAGAGGGTACCCGACTGTCAATGGCGCGTGCTTCCTCTACGGCCTTCATGGCGTTGCGCAGGTCGCCGAGATCGGCACTGGCCGAAGCGCGCAGCAACTGGAGCTGCAGCTGCACTGCAGAGGGCAGTCCAGCGACATTGAAGGTGGCCTGCTCAAAGATCAGCTTGTGTTTGCCTTGGGCCATGTAGGCTTGCCCTAGCGGCACCACCACCTCGGCTCGGTTCACGCCGAGCCGAATGGCCTCCAGAAACGCCACTTCAGCAGCAACCACGTCACCGTTTTGCAAAAGCGCCTTTCCCAGCAGCATCTGCACGGGAAGCATGTTCTTGTCGATCTGCAGTGCGTTCTTGAGCTGAATGACGGCTCCCTCCAGGTCTTTTTTCTCGTACCGGATCAACGCGTCTTCGTAGTATTTGGAAGCCTTTGCATCCGCCGCCATGGCCACAGGCCCACTGCCCAGCAGAGCCATCAGCAAGGGCAGCAACAACCATTTGAATCTTGAAGGAAGTGGCATCTGGTCAGTCCCCCAGAAACTGTGTCGCATGGGCCAGATCGTCGTGGGTGGTTCCGGCCTGGAGCGCACCTACAAATTTGCGCCAGGCCAGATCTGGCTCATCCAGCTTGAACCCATACATGCCGCCTTCACCCTTGTGCTTGGAACGGGTCACCATGGCCCGAACGGCTGACTTTTCGTTGCTTCCAAGCTGGACGATGGCCTCACCCCAGATCCGCTCCGGAAGGGCCTGTTTCGTGTAGGCAAAGAACCCCGTTTCCGACAGTTCGACAACCCTAAGACGGGCGGTTGCGGTTTTGCCTTGGTCGGGGTAGAGAAATTCCGCAGGGCAAATCAGGGAATACCGCAGGTGCTTGCGTTGCCCGATTTTCGAATCCTGTGCATCGTCCACGGGTGGCAATACCTTGGCATATTCCTCGTTGTCGTAAATGGCGTGGAGCAGGCGCCGCTGGTGCTGCCCCAGTTTGTCCAGACCCTGGGTGCACTGGTTGAAAAAGTAGTCCAACAACTCCGGCGTCATCACCGGATCGTTGGTCGTGTAGTACCTCCGGTTGGGCATGATGATGTTCTTGAGCCGGGACTTATTGAAATAGATATGCAGGTTCTTGCGCCGGGTGCGGTTCCCGTAGCACTTTTTAAACGATGCACTGGATGTACGCATATTCAGGCAGGCACCCACAGCGGGTGCCCCGTTGGCAAAGTCGTAGTTGTCGACCTCAGCTTGCTCCAGACGTTCAAAGCACAGCAGGGACTCGTACATTTCGATGCGGTCGGGGTTGACTGCAATGACCAGATTGGCAGTGTCAAAGTAGTCCTGGCAGTAGTCGTTCATGAACTTCATCAGCGGGAACATGATGGAGCCACTGGTCTTTCTGAAGTCGGGGTGCACCGCCAGAGCCGAAGCTTCGGCAATTCTGCCGCCGCGTGCACGAATTTCGTGAAGATCAAACGCGGATTGCAAGGGGAAGCCGAATGTACTTTCACGAATCAGCGACAGGGTTCCTACCACCTTGCCGTCAAACTTGGCACATAGTGTGGTGGTGGTGGGCAGCGCGTGGTAGATCGTCGCCCGCATTCCGGAAGGGTCGGGTTTCATGAACCCGGCCCCCACGTAGGCGTCGTGCAAAAGCCTGAAACACGCCTCCAGCTCTTCCTTGGTGTCGGCGATCTTGAGAACCAGGCGCTCATCGGGGTGGGGTTCGACGTCGACCATCCATCGGTACAACGCAAACCGCAGTGAACGGGGCAATACCGACAAAGCTTTGCGCAAAACGCTATGCCAATGGCGTTTGAGTGTGAATGCAGGCGAATGTTTCATGGAGATGCAATTTGAAGCGTGAAGTCCTCAAATGTCTATATATAGCACTGTATTAAACTGCACGAATGGAAAACGATGCAAAGCTTCGTGCCCGTGTAACGAGCGTTTTGCGTGATAGCAGCGTATTCGGCACGCTGGATGATGCCGTTGTACAAGACTTGGCCGATGTTTTGTCGCTCCAGACCGTGCGTGGCGGGGAATCGGTGGTGCGAGAGGGCGATACCTCCAACAGCATGCTGTTTGTCATCAGTGGAGCTCTGCGTATCTCCCGGCGCGATCCGTCGGGACATCTACAGCTTTTCAATGAATTGCGTCCGGGTGCGAGCTTCGGCGAGGCAGGGCTTATTCTCCAACAGCCTCGTGCAGCGGACGTCAATGCCTTGCGCGACTCGACCCTGGCGGTCCTCAACCGAAAAGACTATGAGGCACTGCTCACCCGTCATCCCCTGGCACTGAATCGGGTCTTTGTCCACGCAATTTACAACTACCTGCGGCATACCGTCCAGACGACCCATCGCCACGCCGAATCGGTCGTGGTGGTCCCGCTGAGCCACGATGCCGATGCCCTGCAGGTCGCAAAGGGACTGGCCGCCGCGTTTGCAAAAATGGGTTCAACGCACCGGCTGTCGCTTGCCGAAAACAACGCCTTTGCCCACGCAGGTGAAGACCAATACAGTGACGAGGTCGCCCGGCAGGAAAAGCTCGAAAGCGAGTTTGACTACCTTGTGTATGAGACAGGCGTCGGCACTTCTGCCTGGACGCAGCGCGCGTTCAGGCAGGCGGATCAAGTCGTTTTTGTCGCTTCCACCAAATCGCCCCATGCCTTGGGCTTATTGGAGCGACAGCTGATCAACGAACCGGGGTACGCCATGAAGCGGCGCCATTTGGTGGTGCTCCATCCCCCGGATACCGTATACCCATCCGCCGTGCGAAGCTGGATCGATGGCCGTGATGTAGAGCGCGTCTACCCTACGCGTTGCGACCACGCTGGAGACTATGAGCGACTATCCCGGT
Source organism: Rhodoferax sp. (assembly GCA_030645355.1). Taxonomy (GTDB): domain Bacteria; phylum Pseudomonadota; class Gammaproteobacteria; order Burkholderiales; family Burkholderiaceae_C; genus Allorhodoferax. The sequence goes on from JAUSNJ010000157.1 coordinate 21,598, forward strand.
TTCTCACGGGTAAAGCGGTGGGCATTGTCCTGGGAGGTGGCGGCGCCCGCGGATTCGCGCATCTGGGCGTGCTCAAGGCGCTGCACGAGGCAGGTATCTCAATTGACCTGATTGGAGGCAACAGCATGGGCGCCCTGATTGGAGCGCAGTATGCCTGTGATGTGCCACTGGACGAAATACGCAAGCGTACCCAAACATTTGCAGCCGGGGGCGAGCGTCCCACACTGCCCCTCATTTCCCTGGTTTCGGGCAATCGTGTCCGGCGCGACCTCATCAAAATGTTTGGTGATTTGCAGGTCGACAGTCTCTGGCGTCCTTTTTTCGCGGCAGCATGCAACCTGACCAAAGGGCGCACCACGGTACAGGACACAGGCCCCCTGTGGCGCGCCGTATTGGCCAGCAACTCGCCCGCCGGACTATTTCCTCCGGTGCTGATTGACGGAGATCTGCTGGTTGACGGTGCCATCCTAGAAAACGTTCCGGTAGCCGCGATGCGTATGCGCCTGGGGACCGCACTGGAGAAGCGTCGCGGCAATGGAACCATCATTGCAGTGGATGTGGATGTTCAAGAAGAATTGGGTGCGCCCATTGATCTGTCCAGGCTGTCTGTTTGGAGCACTTTAAAGGGCTTTGTCTCGCCCGTGGCCAAGCGCACACCAACCATAGGCCAGATCATGTACAGAGCAGGTCACATCGGTGGACTCAATCAACGTGCGATGGCGATCGGCCAATCGGACCACTACCTTGAACCGCCGGTAGGTCATTTCCCTCTGATGGGCTACCGCAGCGCGGCCGAGATTGCCGAAGTGGGATACCGCTACACCATGGACCAGATGACACAATGGGCCCGGTGACATCCTCTCACGCGGATGACAAAGCACTTGCCCTGTCCGCGAGCCAGCGTGAGGTGTGGCTCGACCAGCGTGCATGGCCTGGAAGTACGCATCTGTATATAGGCGGAGTCGCTTATCTGGAGGGCGTCCTGGATGTTCCACGGCTTCTGGCGGCGCTTGAATTGCTGGTAGCCGAAAGTGATGCACTGCGTTTGGTACCGCATGAAAACGGCTCGCAAACCCTGCTGGAAAGCATCGCACTGCCCATCGAGATTTCCGACTTGCCTCGCGAAGCTGACTTGCATGTCGCCGCCAATGCGTGGTGGGCTCAAAGAATTCAGAAACCATTTACCTGGGATGGCAGTCCGCCCTGGCGCTTTGCAGTGTTGCGTGGTGCAGCGGGGCACCATGCGATTGTCATGCAGTACCACCACCTCATCATGGACGGTTGGGGTACTGCGCTGCTCATCCAGCGATGGAGTGCACTCTACAACGGACTGTTACAGCGAGAGGATGCAGAGCCTGCTGCCGATGCGAGCTATTGCAGCTTTATTGACGAATCCGCCGCCTACACAAAGTCACCGGCATTCCAGACCGATGGTCACTATTGGCAATTGCAGATGCCAGTGTTGCAACCCATGCTGGTGGACAGGCCCCTTGCGGCGGATACGACGGGCCTGCCAGTGGCATGCATGGGACACGTATCGGTTCCCGTCGCAGACTATGAAACCCTCAAATCTTGCGCAACGCAGCACAACAGCACGGCATTCAACTATTTTCTGGCCGCGATGGTGGTGTACTTTTCGCGAACCGCCAACCAGCAAACTGTCGTGCTGGGGGTGCCGAGTCTGAACCGTGTGGGGCGACGCTACCGTAGTACCCTGGGTATGTTCGTCGGCGTGTTTCCGGTCAGCGTCACGGTGACGCCGGGCATGACGGTGGATGCACTGCTGGGTTCCATCGGACTGGTCATGCGAGGCGCGTTGCGGCATGCGCGTTACCCGCTAAGTGAAATTGGACGTGCCCTGAAGGTGATGCAACATGGGCGCGATGGTTTGTTTGACGTCCTCCTGTCTTTCGAGCGTCAGGACTACGACGTGGCTTTTGGCGATGCCCGCATGGAGGAATCGCGGCAACTGTTTTGCGGCAAGGCACGTTATCCACTGAGCGTCACGGTCTGCGAGTTTCAGGCAGATCAGGATCTTGAAATTGTTCTCGAGGGCAGTTCCGCCTGCTTTGAGCCCTTGGAGATCAACCGCCTGGGTCAGCGACTCTGGCATCTTGTGCGCTCGATGATGGCAACACCGGACCAGCCACTGGACGCCCTGTCACTGCTGACCGAGTCGCAGTTGGCCCTGGCGCAGGGCTTGCACGGTACGACGGTATGGCACGACGACACGACGCCCTACATTGCCCAGTTTGAGTCGCAATCACGCTTGACCCCTGAGAATGTTGCACTGGTCTGGGACGCAGGCACCATGACCTACGCCGAGCTGGACCAACGGGCCAACCGGCTGGCACACCGGCTCGTGGCGCTGGGGGCCGGCCCCGAAAAGATCGTGGCAATTGCCATGCACCGATCCGCAGAACTGGTGGTTGCCATTCTGGCGGTGTCCAAAGCGGGAGCCGCTTTCCTGCCAGTCGACCCCGATGCCCCCCTGGCACGCCTATCCGACATTCTGGAAGAGGGCGGCGCCATGGCCTTGGTCATACAGGAGCAAAGCCTGGAGCGACTGGCGCCCGTGCACCCCAAAATCGTGTTCGCAACCTGGCACGACACGGTTGCTGACGATGCACCGCCGCCCCTGCCCACACAGGTGCTTCCACAGGCACTGGCGTACGTGCTCTTCACCTCGGGGTCCACCGGGCGGCCAAAGGGCGTGATGGTGGAACATGCCAGCCTCTCCCGAAGATTGCTGTGGTTATCCAGAACCTATGGGATTGGTCCTGAAGACCGCTCGGCATTGGGCACGCAAATCACCTTTGATCCCTCGTTGATCGAGCTGTGCCTGCCGCTGGTTGCGGGAGCCAGTGTGGCGCTGCCTCCTCCAGGACGTCTGCTTCCGGAAACGCTGGCGGATTTCGCGATTCGCCATGCGGTCACATTTATTGCCTTTGTTCCATCCACGTTGACCCGGTTTCTGGATAGGGCGCAAGGTCATCCAGATCTGAAATTGCGCGTTGCGTGCTGTGGCGGGGAAGTATTGCCCGCTGATTTGATCAACCGATACCTGAAGGGCACCCAGGCACGACTGTTCAATGTCTATGGGCCCACTGAAGGCTGCATCTTTGCAACCGCCTGGGAGTGCGTCGCCAGCCCTACAGGAAGTGCACTGCCGCTTGGCCTGCCCGTCGACGACACCAGCATCTATGTGCTCGACGCGAATTTTCTTCCGGTGCCCCTGGGTGCTCCCGGCGAAGTATTTATCGGCGGAACGGCACTCGCTCGGGGTTACGTCAACCGTCCGGACCTTGACGCCGAAGCTTTTCTGCCGGATCCCTTTCGGCCCGGTGCCCGTATGTACCGTACCGGCGACCGGGGGTGGCTGGCCGAAGACGGCACTCTGCACTTCCTGGGCAGGCTGGATCGGCAGGTCAAACTCCGCGGGTACCGCATCGAGCTCGGTGAAATCGAAGTGGCATTGCTCAGCATAGAAGGCGTGCTGCAGGCCGCTGTCAAAGTCCTGCGCAGGAAAGGAAAGCCGGTACTCCACGCATGGGTGGCGACCTCCAGCGAGCATGGCGCGGACACCCTGCAAAGACTCCTGCGGGTCAGGCTGCCAGACTACATGATTCCGGGGGGAATCAGTGTCTTGCCGGAGTTGCCGATAACCACGAACGGAAAGACAGACTACGCTGCCCTGCCGGAGCCTTCCGTTGCGTTCGCGCCCCAGGAAATGCGGCAGCCCAGAAATGATCTGGAGCGCCAGGTCCTGGCACTCTGGGAAGAAGTACTGGATGTCCGCCCCCTGGGGGTTCAGGACAACTTCTTTGATGTGGGCGGGGACTCGCTGGCCGCAGTCACTATTCTGGCCAGTGTGGAGAAGTTGGTTGCAGTCCCCGTGCCGTTGTTTCTGCTGACCGAGAATCCCACGGTCGAGCAACTGGTCCTGGCTTTGCAGCAACCCATTGCGGCCCCCAGTTCGGTTGTGAATCTCAGCGCACCCTCCAACCGGGTCCCCATCTTCATTGCCGCATCGGGACACGGCGACCTGATGCGGTTTCAGGCCCTTGCACAGGCGCTACAGGACAGCTGCGATGTGCGCATGTTGCAACCACCGGTCGGACCGTCGTTCACCACGGTTTCGCAGCTGGCAAATTTCTACGCGGATCTGATCGAGTCCCAGGGCGTATTGCCTGGCTTTATAGCGGGATTTTCTGTGGGGGGTATCGCTGCACTGGAAACCGCCTGCGCCCTGCAACAGCGTGCCCTTCCCATTCAGGGGCTTGTGCTGATTGACACGCTGTATCCGCGGGCCATGTGGGGCGGAACCCTGTTCTGGCGCCTGTTTGTGTGGCTTGTGAAAACACTGCGTTTGGGCGCGTTGACGATGAATGGACGGCGTCTGGACGCGCTGGTAAACGATGCCGCACTGGTGGGGCAAGTGATGGCCATGGCGGGCTATCGTCCGCAGGCATTTGAAGGACGAACGCTGCTGATCAAGACTTCGGGCCTGGCACGGTGGGACTGGCTATTCTTCGCCCCGTGGAGAAAGCTGCTGAAAAATCGCCTGTCGGAGCGATTGACTCCCGGGCTGCATGGATCCATTTTCGAAGCCAGGCAAATTGCGGCGCTTGCGGCTCTGCTTCGGGATGCGGTCAGCTCCAGCTGGCTGCCAAAGTAAGGCAGATCCGGGAGAGCCACATGGATCCAATCCCTACAGCGCCAAAAGGCCTAGCGTCCCGGCAACTGCGCTACAAACTGGCTGCCTTGGTGGTGGTCATCCTGTCCATTGTCCTGCTGGCACTGGCTTGGTCATTCTCATCACTGGGGGAATGGCTCGATGTAGATCGCATCGTTGTGGCGCTGCGCCAGTTGGCCAGCGGCCATGGCCTGTTGGTTGCGGCATTGGCGTTCGCTGTTGCGCTGGTAGTCGCGGTTCCGTTGACCTTTTTGACACTGGTGGTCGTTGTGGCCTTTGGTCCGTGGGCCGGCTTTGTCTGCGCGATGGGCGGTGCTCAGGTCGGTGCCCTGTGCAGCTATGGCATGGGTGCGGCGCTGGGTCGGGACATCGTGCGAAAACTCGGGGGCGAGCGGGTCAACCGCGTCAGCCAGAAGCTGGCCCAGCGCGGCCTGTTGGCGGTGATCGCCATACGCATGGTGCCGGTGGCACCTTTTGCCGTGGTCAACGTGATTGCGGGCGCCTCCCACATTCGCTTGCGTGACCTGCTGCTCGGCACCCTGCTGGGGATGGCGCCGGGCACCCTGGCCATTGCCGTGTTTGTCGAAACCATACTGGATGCCATGCGCCATCCGAGCCCTGGCAGTGGCATCGCGGTGGTGTTCACCGTGGCATTGATAGCCGCCGGCGTCTGGCTGGCAAGAGCTTGGTTTCGTCGAACCGAAAACCGGGATTGACCTAGAACGGGATATCGTCGTCCATGTCGTCAAAACCGCTGGCTGGCCGCGGTGGCGGCGCCTGGCGGGGTGCCGGGGCCGCAGCCGCGGCACGGGGTGCGGCCGCAGCCGGGGCCATGCGACGCGGTGCGGGTGCACCACCACCACCCTCGTCACCGTCGCCGGGGCCACCCATGCCTTCACGTCCACCCAGCAACTGCAGCTCGGTGGCAATGATGTCGACCGTGTTTTTCTCAACGCCGGCCTGGTCGGTGTATTTGCCGTATTTCAGGCGGCCTTCGACGTAAATGGGGCGGCCCTTGCGGACGTATTCGCCGGCGATTTCGGCCAGGCGGTCATAAAAGGTGACGCGGTGCCACTCGGTGGATTCGATGCTTTCGCCGGTGTTCTTGTCCTTGCGCCGGGTACTGGTGGCCACACTCACGTTGGCCACGGCCTGGCCGGACGGCAGGTAACGAATTTCGGGGTCGCGGCCGCAGTTGCCGACCAGAATAACTTTGTTGACGGATGCCATGGTGTTCCTAAGGGGTTGGGACCGGGTGAGGGTGGAGTTTATCCGGCCTTGGGGTGCGCCGGCGCAGCACGCAACTGGGGGGCCTGCATGGGCCACGCCACCACCAGCCACGCCAGCATGGCCAGGGCGCAGACACCAAACAACACTTGTGGGCCATAGCCCTTGACCAGCCAGCCACCCAAGGCACCCCCGGTGAAGAACCCCAGCGACTGCAAGCTGTTGTAGACACCCAGTGCCGCGCCCCGCGAATGGCCCGGCGCCACGCGCGAGGCCATGCTGGGCTGACTGGCTTCCAGCACATTAAAGCCGCAGAAAAATACAAACAGCAACAGGGCCAACCCGGTCACCGTGGGTACACCCGACGCCACCGCCAGCAAGCCCGCCTGCACCAGTGCGATCAAACCCACCGCAACCAGAAACACCGCCCGCAGGTAGCCCCTCTTTTCCAGCGGAAACAGCGAGGCGCCCATGACCACAAAAGAGCCCAGAACCGCCGGCAGATAGACCCACCAGTGGTGGTCTTTGGCCAGGCCCGCCTGCACCAGCATGGCCGGCAATGCCACCCACATGGCCAATTGGACGGCGTGCAGCATGAAGACCCCGAAATACAGCCGCGCCAGCGCCGGTTCGCGCAATACCCCGGCCAGACTGGCTCCCAGGCTGGTGGGCAACTCCTCGACATGCTTGGTGGGCTCGGGTGGTACCCACCACAGCACCACCGCGATACCGGCCACCGCCAGCGCGGCGGTCAGGGCAAACATGCCGCCCAATCCCAACGCGGCGTTGAGCAACGGCGACAACACCAGTGACACGGCAAACATCAGTCCGATGCTGGCGCCCACCATGGCCATGGCCTTGGTCCGCACCGCATCGCGCGTCTGGTCCGCCAGCAAGGCCGTTACCGCCGCCGAAATGGCGCCAGCGCCCTGCAGGGCCCGCCCGGCCACCAGCCACGCCATGGTGGGGGCCAGGGCCGCCAGGGCACTGCCCACGGCAAAAATGACCAGTCCAATGATCATGACCCGCTTGCGTCCAAAGCGGTCGGAGGCAACCCCGAACGGTATCTGCAAAAAGCCCTGCGTCAGCCCGTAAATGCCCATGGCCAGGCCCACCAGTGCCGGGTCATCACCCCCCGGGTATTTGCGTGCCTCCAGCGAAAAGACCGGCAGGACCAGAAACAGGCCCAGCATGCGAAAGGCGAAGATCAACGCCAGCGACGCGCTGGACCGGCGCTCCTGCGGCGTCATGGTGGTGGAGCTGGGGGCCACCCCGGCTGCCGGAATCGGTATCGAAGAGGAAGACAAGGCGGTTAATCGTGGGCTGGCAAAGAGGACTCCATTGTCGCGCATCCCCCGGGTTTGACGGTGCACCGAAGACGTGCATGAATGGGCGGATGCGGGCGTCCAGAAATTCTGGTGGCTGGTCTTGGTTGTAGCATTCGCCGTTGGGGTGTAGATCAAACATGGCAGTAGCCCTCGTATTTATTGAATTGTTCGCTATCAAATATGGAGCAAATGACATTCCCCCGCCCTCACATTCAACTTGCCGCCAAGAAGCAAAGTCCCAGCCTGATAGTTGGTTAAGGTGCCTCATGCTCGGATGTCGATCAACCCCTTCGGCATTCACCAGACAATAGGCCATGACCCGCATCGCCGTCATCGACTTCGAAACCACCGGCCTGTCCCCCGCCATGGGCGACCGCGCCACCGAGGTGGCCATCGTCATGCTGGAGGGTGGCGAAGTGGTCGGGCGCTTCCAGAGCCTGATGAACGCGGGGGTGCGGATCTCGTCCTTCATCGAATCGTTCACCGGCATCAGCAACGACATGATTCAGGCCGCACCGCCTGCGGCCGAGGTAATGGCGGCGGCCAGCCACTTTGTCGGCGACGCGCCCATGGTGGCGCACAACGCATCGTTCGACCGGCGCTACTGGGCGGCCGAGCTGGCGCGCCTGGACCTGCCCGCACCGCAACCCTTTGCCTGCACGGTGCTGCTGTCGCGTCGGCTCTACCCCGAGGCCCGCAGCCACTCGCTGGGCGCCATGGCCGCCCTGCACCAGCTGCCCAGCGCCGGACGCGCACACCGGGCACTGGCCGATGCCGAAGTGGCCGCCGCCCTGCTCAAGCGCATCCAGGCCGACCTGTGCAAACGCTTCGACCTGCCCGAAGCGCAACACCCGCTGCTGATGAAATTGCAGTCCAGTCCCAAGCACGCAATGGCTAGCGTAGTGACAAAGTATTTGACCGCTGCGCAATAGAAGACTCTGAGGCGGGATAGGAGCAGAGGCCGGGGCCTCATGAACCTGCGGTTCCGAAATCGGCCCCAACCTCTACCCCTATCCCGCCGTGCACTCACCAGCCGTGCAGGCACCACAGACGAACGCAGGTGAGCCCCAAATAGCGCCAAAAGCCAACAGTCACTATCATGGTGGGTTTCTCCAAACGCGGCTCAACACCTCTTCAATTAGCGGGTCCCCCCTTGAATCCAACTCCCGACAGCACCTCCGCGCCCCATGACCCGCAAGGCACCTACCTGGCCCGGGCTTTGCAGCAGCAGACCATCAGCATCCGGGGTGCGCGCACCCACAACCTGAAGAACATCGACCTCGACATCCCGCGCAACCAGCTGGTGGTGATCACGGGTTTGAGTGGCTCCGGCAAGTCCAGCCTGGCTTTTGACACGCTGTATGCCGAGGGCCAGCGCCGCTATGTGGAGAGCCTGTCCACCTACGCCCGCCAGTTCTTGCAGCTGATGGACAAGCCCGACGTGGACATGATCGAGGGCCTG
>JAUSNJ010000159.1 GCA_030645355.1 Rhodoferax sp.
GTCCGAGGGCGTGCCCCGCAGCTTCACCATTTCTTCCAACGAAATCCTGGAAGCCCTGACCGACCCACTGAACAACATCGTCTCCGCCGTCAAGAACGCGCTGGAGCAAACGCCGCCCGAGTTGGGTGCCGACATTGCCGACCGCGGCATGATGCTGACCGGCGGCGGCGCGCTGCTGCGTGACCTGGACCGCCTGCTGGCCGAAGAAACCGGCTTGCCGGTTCTGGTGGCCGAAGACCCTCTGACCTGTGTGGTGCGCGGTTGCGGCATTGCACTGGAGCAGATGGAGCGTCTGGGCTCCATTTTTACCAGCGAATAAGTAACCGGATACAGCGATGCCTCTTGGTACGCTGGACAGAGATCCCCCTCCCTTCTTTCGGCAGGGCCCATCGGCCCTGTCGAAACTGGCCGTGTGCAGCGCACTGGCGTTCTTCCTCATGGTGGCCGATTCCCGGTTCAAGGTCATGCAGCCGCTGCGCGTTGCACTGGCGACCGTGCTGTACCCGGCCCAGTGGCTGGCCTTGCGCCCGGTTCTGTTGTACCAGAGTGCCAGCCAATATTTTGCGTCGCTGACGGCGGCACAGTCCGCGCAGCAGGAGGTTTTGAAAAAGCACAACCTGCAATCGCAGCGCGCCAATCAGGTGGAGCAATTGGTGCTGGAGAACACGCGCCTGCGCAAACTGCTGGGCTTGCGCGAGCGCCTGCAGTCGCCCTCCATGGCCGCGCAGGTGGTGTACGACGCTGCCGACCCCTACAGCCGCAAGGTGATCATCGACAAGGGAATGGCCGACAAGGTGGGGCTGGGGTCGCCGGTGCTGGATGAGTCTGGCGTTCTGGGTCAGGTCACGCGCGTGTACCCGTTGGTCAGTGAGGTAACCCTGATCACCGATCGAGACCACGCGATCCCCGTGCTCAACACCCGTACTGGCGCCAGGGGCGTGGCCTATGGTGACGTGTCCTTGCATGCCGACGCCATGGAGCTGCGTTTCATGGCGGCCAATGCCGACGTCGCCGCCGGGGATCTGCTGACCACCAGCGGCGTTGACGGTGTGTATCCACCGGGCTTGCCGGTCGCGCGCGTCGAAAAAGTGGAGCGCCGTGTGGACGCCGTGTTTGCCCGCATTTACTGTGTGCCCCTGGCGATGGTTTCGGGGGCCGCGCACGTGATGGTGCTGGACGCCGTGACGGCGCAAATCCCGCCCCGGCCTACACCCGAGGCGCCGACGGTTGTGAATCGCCGAGGGGTACCGAAATGAGAGTCTGGCCATGATCATGCGCCCCGGCCAGCAGTTGCTGTTGCCTGCCAATCCGTTTTTTATCTGGACCAGCGTAATGGCTGCAATGCTGCTCAACATGCTGCAAAACATGGGCCTTTGGGGACGTGCGGCGTGGACGCCCGACGTGCTGGCGGTGGTGCTGGTGTTCTGGACCGTGCACCAACCCTTGCGTGTCAGCATTGGCGCTGCGTTTGTCTTTGGGTTGCTGATGGACGTTCACCAGAGCGGTCTGTTGGGCCAGCACGCCATGGCCTACACGGTGCTCAGTTTCTTTGCGATCACCATCCACCGCCGATTGCTGTGGTTTTCGGTGCCGTCACAGGCGGCGCAGGTGTTTCCGCTGTTTGCGGCGGCGCACGCTGTGGAACTGGCCGTTGGCATGATCAGTGGCGGCACATTCCCTGGCCTGTCTCTGCTGCTGGCGCCGGTTGCCGAAGCGGTGCTGTGGCCCGTGGCCAGCATCGTCCTGCTGGCCCCTCAGCTGCGCGCCCCCAACCCGGACGCGAATAGGCCTTTATAGGATGGCCCCCACGCTTGCCACTTCGTGTGCTGCGCTGCCCCCCGGGGGGGCGCTCCTTGCTTGGGGCGGCCCTGCGCTGCGTCGGTCATGACCGAAATACGCAACGTCGAAGCGGACCTGGCGCGCTTTCGCACCCGTGTGTTTGCGGTCAGCGTGCTGGTGCTGGTGTGCTTTCTGCTGTTAGCCGCACGCCTGGTCTACCTGCAGGTGGTGCGCCACGATGACTTGCGCGCACAGGCCGAGAGCAACCGCACCTCGATTGTGCCGATCGTTCCCAATCGCGGTCTGATCGTGGACCGTAATGGCATCGTGCTGGCCAGCAATTACTCGGCCTACACGCTGGAAATCACACCCGCCAAAACCAACGGTCTGGAGCAGACCATCGACGAACTGGCCAAGGTGATGGATGTCACGGCACGCGACCGAAGGCGTTTCAAGAAGCTGATGGAAGAGTCCAAGAGCTTCGAATCCCTGCCCATTCGCACCCGGCTGACGGACACCGAGGTGGCACGCTTTGCCGCCCAGCGCTTTCGCTTTCCCGGCGTGGAGATCAAGGCGCGGCTGTTTCGCAACTACCCGTATGGCGAACTGGCCAGCCATGTGATTGGCTACATCGGGCGCATCAACCAGGCAGAGAAGGCCAAGATCGAGGACGACGACAACCAGGCCAACTACCGCGGCACCGAATACATCGGCAAGCTCGGCGTGGAGCAGAACTTCGAGAGCCAGTTGCATGGCATTACCGGTGTAGAGCGGGTCGAGACCTCGGCCGGTGGGCGTGCCATGCGCAAGCTCGCCAGCACGCCGTCCACGCCGGGCAACAAAGTGGAGTTGTCGATCGACATCAAGCTGCAGAAGCTGGTGGAAGACATGTATGGTGACCGCCGCGGCGCTCTGGTGGCAATCGATCCACGCAATGGCGAGGTGCTGGCCTTCGTCTCCAAGCCGACCTTTGACCCCAACCTCTTTGTTGATGGCATTGACGTGGACAGCTGGGCCGCGCTGAACGAGGACATCGACAAACCGCTACTCAACCGCGCGCTGCGCGGCACCTACCCGCCCGGTTCGACCTACAAGCCGTTGATGGCCATGGCGGCACTCAACAGCGGCAAACGCGCCGCCAACGTTGTCATCCAGGACAACCTGACCTACAGCTTTGGTGGCCGCTCCTTTGGCAGCCCCGAGGCCGATCGTCCCGGTCCCAAGGACATGCGCCTAGCCATCGTAAGCTCCTCCAATGTCTATTTCTACAGCCTGGCCAACGAGATGGGTGTGGACCTGATCCACGACCAGTTGCAGCCCTTTGGCCTGGGGCGCCTCACCGGCATCGACCTGATGGGCGAGGTCACCGGCGACCTGCCGTCGCAGGAGTGGAAGCGCAAGAAATTCAGGAAACCGGAACAGCAGAAGTGGTACGCCGGAGAGACGATCTCGCTGGGCATCGGCCAGGGCTACAACAACTTCACGATGCTGCAAATGGCCACCGCCTACTCGACCATCGCCTCCGGTGGCCTGCGCTTCAAGCCGCACCTGGTGCGCGAGATCCAGGACAGCGTTCAGCGCACGACCCTGCGTGCCGCCGGCGATGCGCTCGAACCCCTGCCGCTCAAGCCTGAACATGTGGACGTGATTCGCAATGCGATGCATGGCGTGACGCTGGAGGGCACCTCGGCCAGGGTATTTGCCGGCGCTGGCTACACCAGTGGCGGTAAGACCGGCACGGCCCAGGCCATCGGCCTGCGGGCCGGCGAGAAGTACAGCAGCGTCAAGGGCGACGAGCACAAACGCGACCATGCCCTCTATGTCGCCTTTGCACCGGTCGAAAACCCGACGATCGCGCTGGCCGTGATTGTGGAGAATGCCGGCTGGGGCTCCGGGTCCGCCGCACCCATCGCGCGTCGCGTATTCGACTACTGGCTGCTGGGGCAGTACCCCAATGACGAGGACATGGCAGCCGTGCGCAAGGGCCAGGCCATGGCGCCCATCGGCAAGCCGCTGGTAGCTGCCGAGGTGCCTTGGCCGCGCGCCGGTGCCACCGTTGCGGCCATGCCACCGGCGGCGAGTGCTCCAGCAAGCGCGGCGAAGCCGCCGGCCAGTGCCCCTGTCAAATCGGTCGTGGTGGCACCGCGCTAAATCCGCCGCACTCAGCGCAAGAACGCGTCGTAGCTGGTCTTCAGAATCAGAGCCGATACCACCACAATGAACACCCCGCGCACAAAGCCTGTGCCGTGCTTGAGCGCCAGGTGTGTGCCGGCCAGGCTGCCCAGCACATTGGCAATGGCCATCGCCAGCACAAAGTGCCACCACACATGGCCCTTGAGGGCGAACAGCAAAATGGCCGCCAGGTTGGACGCCGTGTTGAGCAGCTTGGCGCCGGCCGAGGCGTTCAGGAAGTCGTAGCCCAGCAGGCGCACCAGCAGAAAGACAAAGAAGCTGCCGGTGCCGGGGCCGAAGAAGCCGTCATAAAAGCCGATGACGGCGCCAATGCCACAGGCCACCAGGGCTTCCTGCTGGCCGCCAAAGCGCGGCGTGTGGTCGCGCCCCAGTTCCTTCTTGGCCAGCGTGTAGGCCAGCACCGCCAGCAGCACCAGTGGCAGGGCCTTGCGCAGGTACTCGGGCGAGATCACGGTCACCAGCCAGGCGCCCGCCAGCGAGGCGCCAAAGCACACCGCCGCCGCCGGCGCCAGCGCGTGCCAGCGCATGTGCACGCGGCGGCTGTATTGCAGGGTGGCAATGCTGGTGCCCCACACCGAGGCGCCCTTGTTGGTGCCAAACAGTGTGGCGGGGTGGGTGGTGGGGAAGGTGGCAAACAGCGCCGGCACCAGGATCAGCCCGCCGCCGCCGACGATGGAGTCCACAAAGCCGGCCAGCAGCGAGGCCAGCGATACAACAAGCATTTCCATGGGCTGATTCTCGCCGACGGCGCTGTCAGTCGTCGTGGTGGTACTCGACACCCTGCTCGGTGCGGCGCACCACGTTGTGATGGTCCAGGAAGACCCAGAAAAACATGTCCTGTACCTCGTGCCAGCGGTAGGTCAGGATGTCGGTCGGCCAGTTGGCGACATGGTCGATCGATGCCGGTCGGCCGAATTCGCGCTCCACGTCGTCGCGGGTCCACTGGTCGACAACGATGCGGGCAAATTCCGTGGCCTGCAAGACCTGGCGCAGCCACAACACATGGCCGCTGGCATCCAGGTCCACCATCGTCGCGTACTGCCCGGCCGGTTGTCCCGAATACTGCAGGCGGGTTCCAGATGCCAGAGCCACCTCGCGACTGGGCGGCCCCATGCGCGCCACCACCGCATCACGCGCCATGCCGGGCTGCACGGCATGGATGGCACAGGCGCCTAGGACCCAGACCGTGACCACAGCTGCACACAGAAAACGGGGTGTCAACATGGTGGCCTCCTGTCGCAGACTATTGATAGGGCAAAAAAAAGCACTGAACAAGTCAGTGCTTTTGTGAGCTGCATCTCAAGGTGGATGCAGGAATTGTTGATTGTTGCTTGCCATCTCCTCGGCTCGCTTCTTCCATCTGGCCCTTTGCAGTTGCCGTCTAACCTTTGAGTGCAGCAAATGTAGCAACGATGGCGCGTCTTGGCATTGGGATTAACCCTTCGTTTTTCCGTCTGTTCGCATGGCCGCATCTTCCATGATCCATTGCGCCGCCTTCTCCGCAATCATCAGGGTCGGCGAGTTGGTGTTGCCGCTGGTGATCAGCGGCATGACGCCGGCATCGACCACGCGCAGGCCCTGCACACCGTGGACCTTAAGGCGTGCATCGACCACCGCCTTGGGGTCATCCTCGCGGCCCATCTTGGTGGTGCCGACGGGATGGAAGATGGTGGTGGCAATGTCACCGGCCAACTTGGCCAACTCGGCGTCGGTCTGGAACTGCACGCCGGGTTTGTACTCCTGGGGTTGGTACTTCTGCAACGCCGGCTGGGCGACGATGTGGCGCGTCAGGCGCAGCGAGTCGGCGGCGATTTTGCGGTCGGCGTCGGTGCTCAGGTAGTTGGGGGCGATGGCGGGAGCGTCTTCAAAACGGGCGGACTTGATGTGCACCGTGCCGCGGCTGGTCGGGTTCAGGTTGCACACACTGGCGGTGATGGCGTTGAAGGTGTGCAGCGGTTGGCCGAAGGCCTCCAGACTTAGCGGCTGCACGTGGTACTCCAGATTGGGGTAGGGCTGGGCCGGGTCACTGCGGGTAAAGGCCCCCAACTGGCTGGGCGCCATGCTCATCGGGCCGCTGCGCTTGAAGGCGTATTCCAGACCTATCCTGGCCTTGCCCCACAGCGAGTTGGCCTGGGTGTTGAGTGTGGTGGTGTTGTTCACCTTGAAGACAGCCCGGATCTGCAAATGGTCCTGTAGGTTCTCGCCGACACCCGGAATGTCCTTGGCGACTGGCACACCCAGCGCCTGCAACCGGTTCGCTGGTCCCAGGCCGGACAGCTGCAAAATCTGCGGTGAACCAATGGCGCCCGCACACAAGATAACTTCTGCACGGGCCGTGGCGTCCACCATGCTGTGGCCATCCCAGACCTGCACGCCGGTGCAGCGCAGCGGCGTGGTCCCGTTGGCCGGTTCGATGAGCAGCTTGGTCACCTGGGCGCTGTTCCACAGCTCAAAATTGGGTCGCGCGTAACAGGTGGGGCGCAAAAACGCCTTGGCCGTGTTCCAGCGCCAACCGGCCTTCTGGTTGACCTCGAAGTAGCCCACGCCCTCGTTGTTGCCGCGGTTGAAATCGTCAGTGGCTGGAATGCCGGCTTGCACGGCGGCCTGGGCAAAGGCATCGAGAACATCCCAGCGCAGGCGCTGTTTCTCGACCCGCCATTCGCCACCGGCATTGTGGTGGCGTAAGAGCGTGCGGTACAGGCTTCCGTCCTTTTGCATCAGCTGGGGTGCCACGCCGCGGGCGCCGTGGGTGGCACTGGCGCCCTTGTGGTGGTCTTCGTGCAGCATGAAGTAGGGCAGGCTGTGTTCCCAGCCCCAGGTCGCGTCGCCCACCAGCTGGCCCCACTGGTCGTAGTCGCGGGCCTGGCCGCGCATGTAGATCATGCCGTTGATGCTGCTGCAGCCGCCCAGTGTTTTACCGCGTGGGTAGCGCAGGGTGCGGCCATTCAGGCCGGCGTCGGGTTCGGTGTTGTACAGCCAGTCGGTGCGTGGGTTGCCGATGCAGTACAGGTAGCCCACCGGAATGTGGATCCAGTGGTAGTCGTCCTTGCGGCCGGCCTCGATCAGCAGCACGCGCTTGGAAGCGTCGGCACTCAGCCGGTTGGCCAGCAGGCAGCCGGCCGTGCCGGCGCCAATGATGATGTAGTCAAACGTGGTTTCGCTCATGCGCCATCGTAAACCACTGACCACCCCGGTCGCCTGACAGCGTGGCAGCTTGCGCCAGGTCAAACCCCTGACGTGCGCTAGCGCCCACAGTTCTGGCTAAAAGGGCTCTATGCTTACTGACCGTTTACCACCTGTCTGCGTCCAAAGCCATGGCGATTGAAGACCCTTCCACTGTGCAACCGCAAAAGCACCATTGGCACCTGCGCGATGCGCAGGAGCTGGCGCGCGAGCACGGCGTCGACCCTGCCCACGGCCTGCACGCCCATGCGGTGGCCGAGCGCGCCCTCCAGCATGGGCCCAACGCGCTGCCACAAACCGTGCGCCGCAGTGGCTGGGCGCTGCTGCTGGAGCAGTTCAGCGATTTCATGATCCTGGTGTTGCTGGGGGCCGCCGTGGTTTCGGGGCTGGTCGGTGACCTGGTGGACACGCTGGTGATCCTGGCCATCGTGCTGTTGAACGCGGCCATTGGCCTGGTGCAGGCCTGGCGCGCGGACCAGGCGCTGGCCGCGCTGCAGCGCATGGCGGCATCCCAGGCTACGGTGGTACGCGGCGGCCAGGTGGAGCAGGTTGCGGCGCACGCTCTGGTGCCGGGCGACATCGTGCTGCTGGAGGCTGGCAACAAGGTCCCGGCCGACCTGCGCCTGCTGCAGATTGCCCAGCTCAAGGTCGATGAGTCCGCCCTGACCGGCGAATCGGTCACCGTCGACAAGCACGCCGACGTACTGTCGGGCACGGAGCACGGCGTGGGCGACCGGCTCAACATGGCCTTCAAGGGCACCATCGCCACGCACGGCCGTGGCCGCGGCCTGGTGGTGGCCACCGGCATGCAGACCGAGCTGGGCAAGGTGGCGGGCCTGCTGGACCAGGAGAACAACCGCAGCACGCCGCTGCAGTTGCGTCTGGCAGCCTTTGGCAAGCGCGTGGCGCTGGCCGTTATAGGCATCTGCGTGGTGATCTTTGTCGTGGGTGTGCTGCGCGGCGAATCTCCGCTGCAGATGGTGCTGGTGGCCATCAGCCTGGCGGTGGCCGCCATTCCCGAGGCGCTGCCGGCCGTGGTCACCGTACTGCTGGCGCTGGGCGCGCGCAAGATGGTGTCCTTCAACGCGTTGATCCGGCGTCTGCCGTCGGTGGAGACGCTGGGCTCGGTCACCTTCATCTGCTCGGACAAGACCGGCACGCTGACGCAAAACCGCATGCAAACCGAATGCCTGGTCGCCGGTGACGCGGCTGACCACGCGGCCGCTGGCCAGGCGAGCTGGGTGCCTGGCACGGGTCAGCCCGATGCCGACCACCAGGAGCTGTTGCGGGCTGCCGCCCTGTGCAACGACGCGCGGCGCGGCCCCGATGGCAACTGGGTGGCCGACCCCACCGAGATTGCACTGGCCGAGGTGGCAGCTGGTGCGGGGCAGGACAAGCTGGCGCTGGATGCCCAGTGGCCACGGGAGCATGAGCTGCCGTTTGATGCCAGCCGCAAGCGTATGACCACCTTCCACCGCACGCCCGATGGCCTGCTGGCCTACACCAAAGGCGCGCCCGAGTCCGTGCTGCCCCAGTGCGTGGACCGCTGGGACGCAGACCCCGGCCAACCCGGCGCTGAACAAGCACGACCGGGCGAGACGCCTGCCTTTGACACCGCCGCCTGGCTGGCGCGGGCCGAGGCGCTGGCGGCCCAGGGGCTGCGGGTGCTGGCGCTGGCACGGCGCAGCCACACGCAGCTCCCGGTGGCCAGTGACGATGTCCTGGCTTCGGAACGCGGCCTGTCTTTCATCGGTCTGGTGGGCCTGATGGACCCGCCCCGGCCCGAGGCTGCCGCCGCCGTGCGCGAGTGCATGGAGGCCGGCATCACCCCGGTCATGATCACCGGCGACCACCCGGCCACCGCGCGGGCGATTGCGCTGCGGCTGGGCATCGTGGCCGATGCACAGGCCGCCGTACTGACCGGCGCGGACCTGAGCGCACTGGACGACGAAACGCTGATCGCCCGGGTGCAGCATGTGCGGGTCTATGCCCGCGTCGATCCGGCACAAAAAATCCGCATTGTCGAAGCCCTGCAGGCGCGTGGCGAGTTTGTCGCCATGACCGGCGATGGTGTGAATGATGCCCCGGCCCTGAAGCGCGCCGACATTGGCGTGGCCATGGGCAAGGGTGGTACCGACGTGGCCCGCGAGGCCTCCAGCCTGGTGCTGCTGGACGACAACTTTGCCACTATCGTCCATGCGGTGCGCGAGGGCCGACGCATCTACGACAACATCCGCAAGTTCGTGCGCTATGCCATGACCGGCAACTCAGGCGAGATCTGGACCATCTTCCTGGCGCCGCTGCTGCTCTTGCCTATCCCGCTGCTACCGATTCACATCCTGTGGGTCAATCTGGTGACCGACGGCCTGCCGGGCCTGGCACTGGCGGCCGAACCGGCCGAGCGCGGCGTCATGCAGCGCCCACCCCGGCCCCCTACCGAGAGCCTGTTTGCCCACGGCATGTGGCAGCACATCCTGGGCATTGGCCTGCTGCTGGCGGGTCTGTGCCTGGGCGTGCAGGCCTGGGCCATCTCCACCGGGCATGCCCATTGGCAGACCATGGTGTTCACCGTGCTGACGTTGGGCCAGATGGCGCATGTGATGGGCATTCGCTCCGAGCAGGACCCGCTGTGGCGCATTGGCATCGCCAGCAACCGGCCGCTGCTGGGCGCCGTGCTGCTGACCTTTGCGCTGCAGATGGCCACCATCTACGTGCCGCTGCTCAACCCCATCTTCAAGACCGAACCGCTGAGCCTGGCCGAGCTGGCCGTGTGCCTGGGCGCCGCCGCCGTTGTGTGGGTGGCGACCGAAGCGGAGAAGGCCTGGCGCCGCGCCCGCCGCGGAGCGGACAGCGCGATGGCCATGGACGCCGTTTGAAGCATTGATTGCGCAGACAATGGTTGCCATGGCACACACCAGCACCATCCATTTTCTCGACCTGGCTGGAATTTTTGAGCCGTCCGCCATTCAGCAACTGCCCGATGGACGTTTTCTGGTGGTGGAAGACGAAAAGCAGTTCCCCTTCAGCCTGGTCAGCATCGGTCTGGATGGCCGTGTCAGCAGCACACCGATCAGCACGGGAACGGCTGCCAACGGTGAGGCGTCCCTCAAGCTCGACGACCTGGAGGCGCTCGCGCTCGACCCGTCCGGTTATGTCTATGCCCTGACTTCGCATTCGCGCGACGGCGATGGCGACGAGAAAAAATCCCGCGACAGACTGGTCCGGTTTCGAATCGACGGCCAGCGCCTGGCCGCACCCATGGTGGTCCATGGACTCAAGCGCGCCCTCGCGGCAGTGCACCCGGTGCTCGCCACCGCTGCCGAAGTACGCGATGTCAAGGACGACGGCGGGCTCAACATCGAGGCGCTGGAGACCAGTCCGGATCAGCAGCAGTTGTGGATCGGTTTTCGCAGTCCCCTGCAGGGCCGCCATGCCGTCATCGCCAGCGTGGAGAATCCCGCTGCCATGTTCGAATCCGGCGAGGCGCCCCAAATCGCGGCCACCTTGCAGACGCTGGATCTGGGCGGCGACGGGATTCGCGGTATGGCCTGGATCCCCGCCCTGCACGGCTATTTGATCATCAGTGGTCCGGCTGCCCGTGCGGACGTTCATTTCGGGCTCTGGTTCTGGAGCGGACTTGTCAACGCTGCGCCGCGCCGCGTCACGGTGCCGGGTCTGCCAGGCTTTGCACACGCCGAAGGGGTGAGCCCGGCGGTGATCGATGGCCAGCAACGCATCGTTATCGTCAGCGATGACGGCAGCCGTGCGACGGGACGCTGTGCCCGCTTCCTGTTGCTCGACCCCGGGCAACTGCAGATTGCGCCCTGATCCGGCCCACACCACCAGCGACTGGAGAATCCGCATGGACAACACCAATCTGGCACTTCGCTTCGCGGTGGCCATCGGCCTGGGCATTCTGCTGGGGCTGGAACGGGAGCGCACCAAGGGCGGCGACGGCGGTGCCGGGGTGCGCACGTTCGCGCTGATCGCGCTCAGCGGCGCCATGGCGGGCTACCTGGGTCAAAACCTGGATTTGCCCTGGATGGCGCTGGCCGTGTTCGTTGCCGTGGCCGCGCTCATCGTCGGCATGTACGTGGTGACGGCCCAGCGCGGCGACACCGGCATTACCACCGAGGTCTCGGCGCTGCTGGCATTTGTACTGGGCCTGCTGTGCACCTATGGCCAATTGCAGCTGGCGAGCTGGATTGCCGTCGCCATGGCCTTGCTGCTGGCCCTCAAAGACTGGTTGCACCAACTGGCCAGCCGCATCAACAGCACGGATGTGGAGGCCACGCTCAAGTTCAGCATCGTCACGCTGATCGTCTTGCCGCTGGTGCCCGACGTCAACTACGGCCCGCCACCGCTGGATGTGATCAATCCCTACAAAATCTGGCTGATGGTGGTGCTGATCTCGGCGCTGAACTTCAGCAGCTACCTGCTGATCAAGATCGTGGGGCCCGAGCATGGCGTGGGCCTGGCCGGCGCGCTCGGCGGGCTGGCCTCCAGCACGGCGGTGACCCTCGGATTCTCGCAACGCAGCCGCAAAGCCGGTGAAGATGCCTCGGCGCTGGCGTTGGGCATCGTGCTGGCCTGGACCGTGATGTTTTTCCGGGTTGCGATCATGACCGCGCTGATTAACTGGGAACTGGGCCGCCAGATCGCACTGGCCATCGGGCTGTTGTGCGTGGCCAGCCTGGGCGCGTGCTACTGGCTGTGGCAGCGCAACAAGCGGCGCCAGCGCGGCGAGGTCCAGCCGGGCAGCAATCCGTTTGAACTCGATGCCGCCATCAAGTTTGGCCTGTTGTTCGGCGTCATCCTCGTGATTTCCAAGGCTGCGCAAGTCTATCTGGGGGACGCAGGCCTCTATCTGGCGGCGGCCGTCGCCGGTCTGACCGATGTCGACGCCATCACGCTGGCCATGGCCAATCTGGCCCATACCGACGCATCCAACCTGCAAGTTGCGGCGCGCGCCATTGTCATCGCCGTCATGGCCAACACGCTGACCAAATGTGGCATGGCCATAGGACTGGGCTCACCCGAGCTGCGGCGCATCACTTTGCCGATTGCGGCACTGCTGCTGGTCACGGGCACGGTGGGCACCGTGCTGTTGATCTAGGGGCGGCCTACCGTGCCGACGCCCACGGGGCCGTTCAAGGCCAGAGATGCCGGGGAGATGGTCGAAAATCGTCCATTGCGTGGTTGATTATCAGCCACTAGAATGCCGAAATGCATCCCCGACACATCAACCCCTTGCTCACCGAGGCACTCTCAGACACCCCTGTTGTATTGGTCAATGGTGCTCGCCAAAGCGGCAAAAGCACGTTGGTACAAGCCGTCCATGCGTCACCCTCCCAGAGCAGGCCACAGCGGCGCTACCTCACGCTGGACGACACCGCCGTGCTCAGTGCGGCGAAGGGGGATCCTGCTGGCTTCATCCACGCACTGCAGGGGCCGGTGACGCTGGACGAAGTACAACGCGCACCCGAACTGTTTCTACCCATCAAGGCAGCCGTAGACCGGCAGCGCGAACCGGGGCGCTTTCTGCTGACGGGATCGGCCAACGTGCTGCTGCTGCCCGGCATTGCAGACTCTCTGGCTGGACGCATGGAGGTGTTGTCGTTGTGGCCTTTATCGACCGCCGAGTTGGCAGACAGCCCCGACACCAACCGCGCAGACGCGCTATTCTTAGGTGATTGGAATGCCTTGCGTGTGCCCGCGTGCGAGAAAAATGACCTGATTGAGCGGCTGCACCGTGGCGGGTTCCCTGAGGCCGCAGCGCGCACCACCCCGGCCCGGCGCGAGGCCTGGTTTCAAAGCTATGTGCAAGCCATATTGCAGCGCGACGTACGTGACCTGGCCAACGTCGAGCAACTCACTGAAATCCCTAACTTGCTGCAACTGCTGGCTACACGCAGCGGCACCTTGCTCAATCTGGCAGAGTTGTCGCGCACCGCCCGGCTGGCCCAAACCACGCTGAAGCGCTATTTCGCGCTGCTGGAAATGTTATTTTTGGTGGTGCGCCTGCCATCTTGGGAGCGCAACGCGGGCAAACGGGTGGTCAAAGCGCCCAAGGTGTTTTTGCCTGACAGTGGTTTGCTCAGCTACTTGATGGGCGACACCCCGCAGGGCCTGGCTGCCAAACCAGGCTTGCCCGGTGGCCTGGTGGAAACCTTTGTGCTGACCGAACTACTCAAACACGTGGCGTTTTCAGGGCTGCGTTTGTCGCTCTGGCACTACCGCACGCAGACCAACATTGAAGTGGATTTCATTCTGGAGAATCGCCTGGGCCAGATCACCGGCATCGAGGTGAAAGCCAGCGCCACCGTGGACGGTAAAGACTTCAAGGGCTTGCGGCATTTGCAGGCCACCGAAAGCGCCATTTTTCAGCGCGGCATCGTGCTGTATGCGGGGCGTGAGGTGGTGCCGTTTGGCGAGAATCTGTGGGCAGTGCCGCTGTCGGTTTGGTGGGCGCCCAGCGTATCCGGTCAGGGCAAACTCCTATGACACCACCCGGGCTGTCACCTGAAGGTGTAAAAGTACAAAAGCAGGTACAGCGCCAATTGGGGCGTTGCTTGATGCGGATTCAACAATACGAAGGTATTGCCAAAGCGCTTGCAGCACATGCGGATGTCGCAGGCACCGCCAATGACATGGTTGCGAATCGGGACAGACGAATCGAAAAGGCCTCCACTGCCAGCCTGGGCACATTGGTGAAGGGTGACGGGACCGTCTTCACCAACTTGCGCACGCTGTTTACTGCGGGCGAGCCGGAGCCAGATGCACTTGATGACAGCAAACTGCCAGCGGACCAAGTCGCTTTTGCCATGCGTTTTAGAATCCGACTGGCGCCTGAAGACCACGCAGTAAAGATTCGTGAACTGGACGCGTTTGTGGCGCTGCGAAACCGCTTGGTTCATCACTTCATGGACGACTTCGATATCTTTTCAGATGAGGGTTGTGCAAAGGCACTTGATCATCTGCATGAGAGTTTTCTGGAGATCGACAAACAGCACAACGAGCTGCGAACTTGCTTAGTAGGGATGCAGGAGTGTCAGCAACACGTTGCAGTGAGAATGCAGACACCGGAATTCCACAGGTTGTTAGCGCATGAATCCGAGCAGAGTGCGAATGAAATCGGTCCAAAGCCCCCGTATTCATTGCGTAAGATGCTCTCATTGCTAAAGCAACTTCGAAGAAATTCTGGACATCAATGCGCCGAGTTGTTGACTCAACACCAGTACTTCGTGCCGAAACCAAGAATCGTATCGGCGCGCGCGGGCTTTACTGCCCCGCCCAGACCGGTTTGCGCTTCTCCTGGAACGCCTTCTGGCCTTCCTTGGCATCTTCGGTCAGCGTGAACAGCGCGATCTGGCTCTCGGTGAACGCCATGCTCTCTTCAAACGCCATTGCCTCCACCTTTTTCATGGTGTACAGGCCGCGGCGGATGGCGGCGGGGGACTTGTCCAGCAGGCGGTCCAGCAGCCACTGCAGCTTGGCATCCACATCGCTGTCCTCATCGCTTACGTAGTTGACCAGGTTGTATTCCAGCGCCTGGGCGGAGGTGATGGGTTCACCGGTCAGGCACATCTCGGCCAGCTTGCGCCGCGGAATCAAATGCTGCAACACGCTCAAGACCTGGGCCGGGAACACGCCCACCTTGACCTCGGGCAGGCCAAACACCGCGTGGCTGGCGGCCACTGCCATGTCGCACATGCTCATCAGCCCCATGCCTCCGGCCATGCACGCGCCATTGACGCGGGCGATCAGCGGCACCGTGCTGGCTTTGGCCACGCGCAGCACCTGGGCCAGGTGGCCGTGGGGCTCGGAATAGTCGGTGGTGAAGGCGTTCGCGGATTGCAAATCGGCACCGGCACAAAAGGCCTTGGTGCCGGAACCGGTGATGACGATGGCGCGCACGCTGCGCTGCGTCTGCGCGGCGGTGATCGCCTGCGCCATGGCCGCCAGCACGCCGTGGCTCATGGCGTTGCGCCGCTCTTCACGGGTGATGGTCAGCCACAGCACGGGGCCGCGCAGTTCTGCGGATAGCTCGGGCGTCGAGGTGAAGGGGGTGGGGGCTGGTGTCATGGGAGTTCTCCGTTTTGTATTTCGAGGTGGTTGCTATATAAATAATAGCGATATGTTCAGTAAGTACGAGGGCTAGAGCCTGATTTGACTTAAGCGTTTGGCGCCAATGCGCCGCGGATGCCCACGTTGCGACCAATGGGGTCCAGCAGCACGCCAGGGTTCATGATGCCGCGCGGGTCGGCCACCTGTTTGGCCGTGGCGAGCATCTGGCGAAACAGTGCGGGCACCTCGCGCTCGTAGCCGCTGCGGTGGTCGCGCCCCACCGCGTGGTGGTGGGTGCTGGTGCCGCCGTGGGTTATCACCGCCGCATTGGCGGCCTGCTTGATGTCGCGCCAGGCGGCCAGCGCACTGGCCACGCTGCCGTCCGTGCCGCCGCGCGCGGCAAACGTGAAGTAGGGCGCCGGGCCATCGGGGTACACGTGTGTCAGGCGGCAGGATAGCAGGGCCTCCTGGCCGGTGGCGCGCGCAATCGCGGCACCCACGTCGGCCTTGACGTTCTCGTAGAAGGCCTCAAACCGGTCCCAGGTGATGGCGGTCTCAAAGGTGTCCATGATCAGCCCCAGCCCCACCGCCGGGTCTCGCCAGTAGGGCATGCGCAGAAAGGCGTCGCGCCAGGCACCGGCTGCGCCGCTGCGGTGGCCGTCGCCGCCCTGCGCGGCCAGCGACTGGGCCACTGCGTCGGCGTCGTAGACACCACCGTGGTCGCGCACCAATTCCAGCGCCCGTTCCATCCAGGCCTGCAGCGGGTGGTCGGCGGATTCAAAGCCCAGTACCAGAATCGCGAAACGGCCATCGCCGACGCCGGAGAACAAGGTTTCCAGCGGGTCCAGCAGGCGGGAGTTGGCCGGGTTCAGGCCCGACTGCGCCATCGCCCGCACGCAGCGCGCAGCGGCAAAGTAGTCGATAAAGCGGATGGAGGCCGAGGCACGAAACCGAGGAGGCTCTTGTACACGCACCCAGGCCTCGGTCAGTACGCCCAGCGTGCCCTCGGAACCCAGCACCATCCGGTCCGGTGCCGGCCCCGCGCCCGAGCCCGGCAGGCGGCGCGTCTGTAGCACGCCCGCGGGCGTGACCAGGCGCGTGGACTCCACCAGGTCGTCGATGTGGGTGGTTTGCGTCGCGTAGTGGCCGCCGGCCCGGGTGACGATCCAGCCGCCCAGCGTGGAGAACTCAAAGCTCTGCGGAAAGTGGCGCAGCGTCAGCCCATGGGGCTTGAGCTGGGCCTGCAGCTCCGGCCCCAGCGCGCCGGCCTGGATGCGCGCGGCCCGACTCACGGGGTCCACCTCCAGCACGCGGTTCAGGCGCTCCAGGTCCAGCGACACCACACCGGCGTAGCTGTCGCCCACGGCGGCCTCCACACCACCACACACGCTGCTGCCACCGCCATAGGGAATGACGGCCACGTTGTGCATCTGTGCCCAGTCCAGGATGTCGATGACAGCCTGCTCGTCATCCGGGTATGCCACCCAATCGGGCGGGGTGGGTGCGCTGCGCAGCCACATGCGGGCCAGGTCGGCGTAGCTCTTGCCCACGCAGTGGTTGAGCCGGTCCAGCGGTGTCGCAGAAAAGCACGCTGCCAGCGCGGGTGGTGCGGCCACGCGGGACGCGGGCAGCGCGAACTCGTGGACCTGTGGCACCGCGCGCTCGGTGAAAGGCACGTCCAGTTGCTCGACCATGGTCTTGACCGTAGCCTGCTCGCGCGCATCCAGAGTGGCATCAAGCTGGCCCCAGCCCCAGAAACGACGCGGGGCGCGGCGGGAGAGTGTGGTGGCAGTGGTCATGGGCGAGTCCTGAGCCGGTATGGGGCAAATCGCTATTTTGCATGGGTCCATCAGCCGTTACCATGCACTCAACTTCGCAAACCGTTTCACCCATGCCACAGGCCGCCCTGGAGGACTCCCAACCCCGCGTTGTCTTCACGCAGACGCAGGAAGACGGCTCCTGTGCGCATCTGCATGGGCGCTGGACTGCCGAGTCGTTGGCCGTGGAGGCGCACTGGGACGCCTTGCAGGCCGACCTGCGATCGGTGCCGCAAGACTGCCACGCCTGCCAGTGGGATCTGCGGCCCTTGCTGCGCATGGACCACACCGGCGCGCAGCTGCTGTGGAACACCTGGTACCGCCAGTGGCCGGACACCCTGCACACGCTGCCGCGCCAGCGCGCCATGCTGGAGCGGGTGGCCAAGTTCTCGTCCGTGCTGCCGCCCAGGCGACGCGTCACGGCCTGGGACCTGTTCTTGCGCATGGGTGCCGTGGTGGTGCGGGTCGAGGAACACGTGGTGGGCGCTGTGCGCCTGCTGGGGCAGTTGCTGATCGATGCGGTGCACCTGGTGCGCGCGCCGCGCTCCGGCCCATGGCGCGATGTCTCGGGCCACCTCTACCGCATCGGCGCCACCGCGCTGCCGATCACGGCCCTGGTGGGCTTTCTGATTGGTGTGGTGCTGGCCTACCTGATGTCACAGCAGCTGCGCCAGTTTGGGGCCGACGCCTTTATCGTCAACATCCTGGGCATCTCGTTGATCCGCGAACTCGGCCCCGTCCTGGCGGCCATCCTGATCGCAGGCCGCTCGGGCTCGGCCATCACCGCGCAGATCGGCGTGATGCGGGTTACCGAAGAACTCGACGCCATGAAGGTCATGGGCATACCGAAAGGCTTTCGGCTGGTGCTGCCACGGGCCATGGCCATGGCGGTGGCCATGCCGCTGCTGGCGGTCTGGACCACGCTGGCCGCACTGCTGGGCGGCATGCTGGCGTCGGACCTGGTCATGGGGTTGACGCCGGCCTACTTTGTGACGGCGCTGGCCAAAGCGGTGCAGGTGTCCAACCTGTGGCTGGCGGTGGGCAAGTCCACGGTGTTCGGGCTGATGATTGCGCTGATCGGTTGCCACTACGGGCTGCGCATCCAGCCCAATACCCAGAGCCTGGGGGAGGGCACGACGGCGTCGGTGGTGACGTCCATCACCATGGTGATTCTGGTGGACGCGTTGTTTGCCGTGGTGTTCAAGGATGTGGGGATATGAGCCCCCACGCTCCACCAGTGGTGGAGATCCGCAACCTCTGGTCGGTGTTTCGCACTGCCGGGGTCGACACGCTGATCCACAAGGACCTGAACCTGACGATTGAGAAGGGCGAGCTGCTGTCCATCGTGGGGGGGTCGGGCAGCGGCAAGACCGTGCTGCTGCGCCAGATCCTGGGGCTGGAGACGCCGTTGCGCGGCAGCATTACGGTGCTGGGGCGCCCCGCCGCGGAGCTGACCCATGCGGGAGCCGCCAGCCGCGTGGGCATGCTGTTCCAGCACGGGGCGCTGTACTCCGCCTTTACGGTGCTGGAGAACATCGCCTTTCCGCTGCGCGAACTCAAGGCCCTGCCTGAAGATCTGGTGCGCGACGCCGTGATGGTGAAACTGCAAATGGTGGGGCTGGACCCGGCACACGCCCACAAGATGCCGGCCGACCTGTCGGGCGGCATGATCAAACGGGTCGCCCTGGCGCGTGCCCTGATCATGGACCCGCCGCTGCTGCTGCTCGACGAGCCGACGGCCGGGCTCGACCCGGACCGCTCGGACGCGTTTTGCGCGCTGGTGCGTTCCCTGCACCAGGAACTGGGCCTGACCGTGGTGATGGTGACCCATGACCTCGATACCATTTACGAGATCAGCACCCGGGTGGCTGTGGTGGCGGACAAGCATGTGATTGTGGATGCGCCGCCGCGTGAGGTGATTGCGTTTGACCACCCGTTTGTGCGTGAATTCTTTCTGGGCGGTCGGGGGCTTCGCGCCATGGAACTGTTGCGCGCGCAACCGCAAGACGAGTAGAAAGGGAGACCTATGGAAAACAAATCCCACGCCATTGGCGCCGGCGCCTTCGTGCTGCTGGTCAGCGCACTGCTGGTGGCGCTGGCGGCCTGGCTGACCCGTGACACCGGCGAGCACCGCCTGTTCGAGATCTCCAGCCGCGAGGGCGTGACCGGTCTGCAGCAGCAAGCCGGGGTGCGCTACAAGGGCGTGACCGTAGGGCGCGTGCAGTCCATTGAGCTGGACCGCGAGACGCCGGGCAATGTCATGGTGCGCATTGCCGTGGACGACACCGCGCCCATGACTAAGTCAACCTTTGCCACGCTGGGCTTTCAGGGGGTCACCGGCCTGGCCTTCATTCAGCTCGATGACACCGGGCAGTCGCAGGAAGCGCTGATCGGCACCGACGACCATCCGGCGCGCATCCCCATGCGCCCCAGCCTGCTGTCGCGCCTGTCCGACCAGGGGGCTGGGATCTTGACCCAGCTCGAAGAAGTATCCGGGCGGGTCAACCAGCTGCTGGCGCCAACCAACCAGAAGAAGCTGATGGACTCCATTGACAGCCTGGGCCAGGCAGCCACCAGCATCAGCCAGTTGTCCCAGCACGCCGACCAGGCCAACCTGCCCGCACTGGCACAGGATGCCAAGGTGACGCTCAAAAGCCTGCGCGATACGTCCGAGCGTCTGGGGAAAAGTGGCGATTCGGTGGGCGCGTCGGCCGATGCGTTCAAGGACATGTCGGACCGCATGAACGAGCCCGGCGGCACGCTGGACAAGATCGCCCAGGGCACAGACGCGCTCCTGGTCACCGGGCAAACGCTCAATGCCACTCTGGTGCCGCGCCTGAACCGCACGGCCGACGACACGGCCCGAACGGTGCGCCACGTCGGGCGCGCGGTGGAGGCGGTGAAGGACAACCCGCAGTCGCTGATCCTGGGCAATGGCGCGGCCGTGCCCGGCCCCGGTGAGCCGGGCTTTGCGCCGCCCACTTTCCCGTGAGGCCATCCCTGTCACCATTCGATCGGAGAGTTGCTATGCAATTGGTAGCGTCATACGTATATTCCACGAGGGCTAGAGTCCTGTTTTGCTGTATGGCATTGGGCCTGGGCGGCTGTGCACAGCTGCAGCCGCAGCCCCGCGCCACGGTGTACGACTTTGGCCCCGGCACTACAGCCGTGGCACCGGCCAACCGCATGGCGCAGCGGTCTGCGCTGGTGCTGTCCGATGTGGAAGCCAGCGCCGCGCTGGACAGCACCGCCGTGCTGTACCGCCTGGCCTACAGCGATGCCCAGCAGCTGCGCCCCTACGCCCACGCGCGCTGGAGCATGTCGCCGTCCCAGCTGCTGCGCCAGCGCTTGCGCGAGCAGCTGTCCCTGCACCGCCCGGTGCTCAATGCCGCGCAGGGTGTGGTGGTCGGCAAGCCGGCCATGAACCTGCATCTGGACCTGGACGAATTCAGCCATCTGTTTGACAGCGCGCAGCAGAGCAGCGGTCTGGTGCGGGTGCGCGCTACGCTGGGCCAGGGCGGCGAGGGTGTGGAGCGCCTGCTGGCCCAGCGCAGCTTTGTCGTGCAGCGCCCCGCCACCAGCGCGGACGCACCCGGCGGCGTGCGCGCCTTGACGCAGGCGACCGATGCGCTGATCGAGGAGATCGCCCTGTGGCTGCAGCAGGTGGAACAGGCGCAGGGTTTAAAATAGGCGTATTTCGTATCGTGGTATCGCCAACCCGCGTAGCGAAATCATAAGCCGCGTGTCAGGCAGCGGTCTTAGGATGCATCGCAGACAGTCGGCACTACCGCCCCATCCATCAGAAGAAAGAGGACACCCATGGCTACCGAACCATCCAAAATCATTTACACGCTGACCGATGAGGCACCCATGCTGGCCACGGCCGCGTTCCTGCCCATCATCCGCACGTTTGCGGCACCGGCCGGCATTGAAGTGGCCGAGTCCGATATCTCAGTGGCAGCCCGCGTGCTGGCGACGTTCCCGGAATGTCTCTCTGAGGCACAGCGGGTGCCAGATAACCTGGCCGAGCTGGGCAAGTTGACGCACCTGCCCCACACCACCATCATCAAGCTGCCCAATATCAGCGCCTCCGTGGGCCAGCTGATGTTGTGCATCAAGGAACTGCAGTCCAAGGGTTACGCCATCCCCGACTACCCCGAGGCCCCCAAGACCGAGGAAGAAAAGGCCATCCGCGCCCGCTATGCGCGCTGCATTGGCTCCGCCGTGAACCCGGTGCTGCGCGAAGGCAACTCCGACCGCCGCGCCCCCCGCGCCGTCAAGGAATATGCCCGCAAGAACCCGCACAGCATGGCCGAGTGGAGCCAGGCCTCGCGCTCGCACGTGTCGCACATGCACTCCGGCGACTTCTACCACGGCGAAAAGTCCATCACGCTGGACCGCGCCCGTGACGTGAAGATGGAGCTCATCACCAAGAACGGCAAGACCATCGTGCTGAAACCGCTGACCAAGCTGCTGGACCGCGAGGTCATCGACAGCATGTTCATGAGCAAGAAGGCGCTGATGGCCTTCTACGAGAAGGAAATTGACGACGCGTACAAGACCGGCGTCATGTTCTCGCTGCACGTCAAGGCCACGATGATGAAGGTCTCCCACCCCAACGTGTTCGGCCACTGCGTCAAGATTTTCTACAAGGACGCATTCGAGAAGCACGCCAAGTTGTTTGACGAGTTGGGCGTGAACGTCAACAACGGCATGGCCAATCTGTACGACAAGATCGCCACGCTGCCGCAAAGCAAGCAGGACGAGATCAAGCGCGACCTGCACGCCTGCCACGAGCACCGCCCCGAGCTGGCCATGGTGGATTCGGCCAAGGGCATCACCAACTTCCATTCACCCAACGACATCATCGTGGACGCGTCCATGCCCGCCATGATCCGCAACGGCGGCAAGATGTGGGGTGCCGACGGCCGCCTGAAGGACGTCAAGGCCGTGATGCCCGAATCCACCTTTGCCCGCATTTACCAGGAGATCATCAACTTCTGCAAATGGCATGGCGCCTTCGACCCCAAGACCATGGGCACGGTGCCCAACGTGGGCCTGATGGCCCAGCAGGCCGAGGAATACGGCTCACACGACAAGACCTTTGAGATTTCCGAGGACGGCGTGGCCAATATCACCGACATCGCCACTGGCGAAGTGCTGCTGAGCCAGAACGTGGAAGCCGGTGACATCTGGCGCATGTGCCAGGTGAAAGACGCCGCCATCCGCGACTGGGTCAAGCTGGCGGTCACCCGCGCGCGCAACTCCGGCATGCCGGTGGTGTTCTGGCTCGACCAGTACCGTCCGCACGAGGCGCAGCTGATCACCAA
>JAUSNJ010000183.1 GCA_030645355.1 Rhodoferax sp.
GCCGCGGTAACGTCTTCCGTATCGCCAAAGAAGCGGTAATGAAGGCTGGGCAATATGCCTACCGTGACCGTCGTACCAAGAAACGTGTCTTCCGTCAGTTGTGGATTGCCCGTATCAATGCTGCTGCACGTCAGTGCGGCATGACATACAGCCAATTCGCCAACGGTCTGAAGAAAGCCAATATCGAGATCGACCGTAAGGTTCTGTCCGATATCGCCATTCACGACATGGCGGCTTTTGCCGGTATCGTGGAGCAAGTCAAGGCCAAGCTGGCTGCTTGATTTTCGCCCTGTGATGCTATCGTTTTGGTAGCTATCAGTGCAAATAGAACAAGGGCTAGAGCTTGAAAGAGCGCTAGCCCTTTTTCATTGACCCCAAAATATATGAACGATCTGAACGCCATCGTCGAGTCTGCTCAAGCGGCCTTTGCCCAGGCCATTACGCCCGCTGATCTGGAGAACGCCAAGGCGCTGTTCCTGGGCAAGTCCGGGCGCATCACCGAATTGATGAAGGGCATGGCTGCCTTGACCGTGGATGAAAAGAAGTCGCGCGGCGCCGCCATCAACCTCGCCAAGCAGGCCATTGAAGCGGCGTTGACCGACCGCCGTCAGGCGTTGGCGGATGCCGAAATGCAGGCGCAGCTGCGCGCAGAAGCGTTGGATGTAACCTTGCCAGGTCGCCAGAGCGGGCAGGGTGGTTTGCACCCGGTGTCGCTGACGATGGAGCGCATCGAGGCCATTTTCGGCTCCATGGGTTTTGACGTGGCCCAAGGCCCCGAGATCGAATCCGACTGGTTCAACTTCACCGCATTGAACACGCCTGAGGACCACCCAGCGCGTTCCATGCACGATACCTTCTATGTGGAAGGTGGCTCCGAGACCGCCCCCAACCTGCTGCGCACCCACACCAGCCCCATGCAGATCCGCTATGCGGTGCAGCATGTCAAAAAATATAGCAGTAAAGCCAATAACGGCGAGGGCCACGGCCTGTTTTCTGGTGACATGCCCGAGATCCGCGTGATCGCGCCAGGGCGCACCTACCGGGTCGACAGCGACGCTACACACTCACCCATGTTCCACCAGTGCGAAGGCCTGTGGGTGGGTGAGAACGTCAGCTTCAAGGACTTGAAGTTTGTCTTCACCGATTTCTGCCGCACCTTCTTCGAGAGCGACGATCTGGTGCTGCGTTTTCGCCCCAGCTTCTTCCCATTCACCGAACCCAGCGCCGAGATCGACATCCAATTCCAGAGCGGCCCCTTGGCCGGGCGCTGGCTGGAAGTGGCCGGCTCCGGCCAGGTGCATCCGAATGTGATCCGCAACATGGGCCTGGACCCTGAAAAATACATTGGCTTCGCCTTTGGCATGGGCCCGGACCGCCTGACCATGTTGCGCTACGGTGTCAACGATTTGCGTCTCTTCTTTGATGGCGACATCCGTTTCCTGTCGCAATTTCAATAAGAGCAGATCGCCGTCCCCAACTGATTGAGTACCATGCAATTTCCTGAATCCTGGTTGCGTTCGTTTTGCAACCCTTCACTCTCGACGCAGCAATTGGCTGACACCTTGACCATGGCTGGCCTGGAGGTGGAAGACCTCAAGCCCGTGGCACCGCCATTCACAAAAATTGTTGTGGGGGAAATCAAGGAAGCCGTGCAACATCCCAATGCCGACCGCCTGCGCGTGTGCAAGGTGGACGTGGGCCAGCCGGAGCTGCTGGACATCGTGTGCGGCGCGCCCAATGCCCGCGTGGGCATCCGCATTCCCTGTGCCTTGGTGGGCGCTGAACTGCCACCGGGAGAAGATGGCAAGCCCTTTGTCATCAAGGTGGGCAAGCTGCGTGGCGTTGAGAGCCAGGGCATGTTGTGTTCGGCAAAGGAATTGCAGATCGCCGACGACCACGGTGGCCTGCTGGAGTTGGCCGCGGATGCCCCCTTGGGCCAGAGCATCCGCGAACACCTGAACCTGGACGACACGCTGTTTACCCTCAAGCTCACGCCTAACCTGGCGCATGCCTTAAGCGTCTACGGCGTGGCACGAGAAGTGTCTGCCTTGACTGGCGCACCACTGGTGTCGCCGGCTTTTCCAGCAGTTCCAGTAGGGAACAGCGACAAGCTTGCGGTCACGGTCAGCGCACCTGACTTATGTGGCCGCTTCTCCGGTCGGGTGATCCGCAACGTCAACACCAAGGCGGCAACGCCACAGTGGATGGTGGACCGCCTGGCACGTTGCGGCCAACGCAGTGTCACGGCGCTGGTCGACATCTCCAACTACGTGATGTTTGAGTTGGGTCGCCCGTCCCACATTTTTGACCTGGACAAAATCCACGGTGGCCTGGATGTGCGCTGGGGCAAGCCCGGCGAACAGCTCAAGTTGTTAAACGGCAATACCGTCGTGGTTGATGAAAAAGTCGGCGTGATAGCCGATGGTGTTCAGGTGGAATCGCTCGCCGGCATCATGGGCGGCGACGCTACCTCGGTGACCGATGAAACCCAGCACGTGTATGTGGAAGCCGCCTTCTGGTGGCCCAAATCCATTGCCGGGCGGTCCCGCCGGTTCAATTTTTCGACCGATGCTGGGCACCGGTTTGAGCGCGGTGTGGACCCCCATTTAACGGTGGAACACATAGAGCGTCTGACGCAGCTAATTTTGGACATCTGCGGCACCGAAACCACCACTTGCGGTGCGGTCGATGACCAGCAGCCCAATGTGCCGGTACCCGCACCGGTTAGTTTGAGAGTGGCGCGTGCCAGCAAGGTCATCGGCATGCCGTTGACCCAGGCCCAATGCCTCGACGCGCTGCAGCGCCTGGGACTCGACGTGACGCAGTCCGACGGCGTGCTGACACTGGTTCCACCCTCCTACCGGTTTGACCTGCAAATCGAAGAAGACCTGATCGAAGAAGTGGCCCGCATGGTGGGCTATGACCACCTTCCACATACACCGCCACTGGCACCGATCACCGCAATAATTCGCCCCGAAGCCCAGCGCAGCCCATTCGCGGTGCGCCGGTCACTGGCGGCATTGGGTTACCAGGAAACCATCAATTTCAGCTTCGTGGAAGAGAGCTGGGAGCACGGGCTGGCGGGCAACCCCAACCCCATCAAGCTGCTAAATCCGATTGCCAGCCAGATGAGCGTCATGCGTTCGTCGTTGCTGGGGTCTTTGCTGCAGGTGTTGAAATTCAATCAGGCCCGCAAACAGGCACGTGTGCGCGTCTTTGAGCTGGGTCGCGTGTTCCTACGGGATGCAAGCGTGAAGAGCACGGACACTACTGTCGAAGGCTTCCACCAGCCTATGCGGGTGGCCGGTCTGGCCAGTGGCAGCGCGGATGTGCTGCAGTGGGGTCGCAAGGAAAAGGGCGTGGACTTCTTTGACGTCAAGGGAGATGTGCAAGCGCTGTTGGCACCTCTGCAAGCCGAGTTTGCGCCCGGTAACCACCCGGCAATGCACCCCGGCCGTTGTGCCCAGGTCATGCTGCAGGGCAAAGCCATTGGCTTTGTCGGCGAACTCCATCCCCAGTGGCGCCAGATGTTCGACTTGGCGCAGGCTCCCATCCTTTTCGAACTGGATCTGGATGCCGTATTGCAGCGCCGGGTTGCCGAGTTCAAGACTGTATCGAAGCTGCAGCCGGTCCAGCGGGATATTGCCGTCGTGGTGGCGGACGATGTCACCCACGCAGCCTTGATGTCGGCTATCTGGGCTGCTCCTACGCAGGGCCTGCTGCGGGATGCCCAACTGTTTGACGTCTACCGGCCCAAATCGGCCAAAGACGCGGCGTCCGACGACAGCAGCAATGACCGGAGTCTGGCGGTTCGACTCACGCTCAATAGCGACGAAGCCACACTGTCGGAAGAGCAGATTGAATCGTCCGTCAAAGCCGTGGTAGACCAGCTAACATCGACCTTGGGTGCGCGTCAGCGCGTCTGATGGAATGATCCCCAACAAAAAGAATTGAGGAGCCATGGACTTTTCTGTTGAAAGCCTGGAAACCCCGGCGTTGACCAAGGCGCAACTGGCGGATCTGCTGTTTGAGCAGATTGGCCTGAACAAGCGCGAGTCCAAGGACATGATCGATGCTTTCTTCGATCTCATCGCTGCGAGCCTGGTGGATGGAAACGACGTCAAGATATCGGGCTTTGGAAATTTCCAGATTCGCACCAAAGCCCCCCGGCCGGGCCGCAACCCGCGGACCGGGGAAGCCATCCCCATTCAGGCGCGCAGGGTCGTCACTTTCCACGCCAGCCACAAGCTGAAAGAGCAAATTCAGGACGAATCCTGAAACGCACCCGGTATTTTTGCAACAAATCACCGGGTTTGTGCGGCGGGGCTGCAATCAGTCTTTGCGCTCAGGGAAAAGTTAGAGTAACCTCTACGATTTCCGACGTACAGCATTGATTTCAATGGAGAAAACTCTCCCCCCCATACCTGCAAAGCGCTATTTCACTATCGGTGAGGTAGGGGATTTGTGCGGCGTAAAACCCCACGTGCTACGGTATTGGGAGCAAGAGTTCACGCAACTGCGGCCTATGAAGCGCCGTGGCAATCGGCGCTACTACCAGCACCACGAGGTGCTGATGATTCGCCGGATCCGGGATTTGCTGTATGACCAGGGCTTTACCATCAGCGGCGCGCGCAACAAGATGCAGGAACTCCTGCAAAGCGAGCGCGACAAGAAGCGCAATGGCGAGGTGATGCTCGAAGGCGTCGAAGTTCTGGAAGTGGACGATGCAGATATGGACGACTTCGAAGACAGCCAGACGCTGGAGTCGTCCGAAGACAGTTCGCTCCACCTATTGCACGTGCGACGGGAATTGTTTGAAATTCGTGAGTTGCTGGCTGCAGGATGAAAGAGTGGGCTCCGGCCGGGTTATAATTTAAGGCTAGATCGGTGTGTGGCGCAGCCTGGTAGCGCACTTGCATGGGGTGCAAGGGGTCGAAGGTTCGAATCCTTTCACACCGACCAATGAATCAAGGACTTAGCTTCGAAAGGGGCTAAGTCCTTTCTTCTTGGTGTCTTCAAAACCATCCATTGTCCCAACCGTTGTCCCAACTGCGGGAAAAGCTGGAGATGATCTCTGCAGGGGGTGAACGCTTGCTGCCCAGAATATATTGACGACCGATTCAGCGATCGCGAAGGCTGTACCGGCGACATTGGGACTCAGTGGTAGGGTAATACGCTGTAATAACAGCGGTGATCACGTTATTGCAGCTGGGGGTGCCGGGACCGTCCTATGCAATGCCCATGAAATTAGGGTCGATTTCTTGCGGCCGCGCATTCAGCGCGTCATCAATGGCCAGTAGAGCCTCCAGCGATCCCATCGGTATGCCCACGTCCAACTTGCTTGGCACATCAAACTCTCGCGGGTTGATCCGAATGATCCTGGCACCGTATTTCCTGCTGGTCTCTTCACTGAAGTGCCGCACAGACGGAATAGCGGTACCGGCCCCTATTTCGATAACGACCACGTTCCAGAGGTTGTGTATGACTTTCTCAAGCCGTTTGACCTCTCGCTGCCGTTGCTCATGCTCACGTTCGTGCTGCCAGTTCCAATCTCCGAACATTAGGATGTTGGGTCGCGCAATTAGGCCGCAGATCGGGCAGATAGGCGGTGAGTTCACCAATTTGCACTGTTCGGTATCGACCTCTGGTTGGAAGGCATCGGCGCTCCACACGTCACCGACACAATCCTCACAGCACTGAAGATGGTGGATAGAACCATGGCATTCGTGGATCTGTTCAGGATCGAACCCAGCCTTCTGGAACTGGCCATCCACATTGCTTGTGAAGATCCAAGACGCCTTCTTACCTTTGGCCCAATTCTTAAGGATCCCGAAGCCGGAATGGGGGACAGTCTTGCGATAAAGGTCGAGCCGATGCCCGTAGAAGCCCCAGGCCAGCTCTGGGTGCTGATGGAAGGCTCTGGGATTGGCAATGTCCGTGAAGTTGATCTGCGCCTTGGCTAAGGCTGGATAGGCGTTCCAGAAACCTGCGTTCCCGCGAAAGTCAGGCAGACCAGAATCCACCCCCATGCCGGCACCGGCGGCGATGATGATCGCGTCGGCTTGGGCTATCAAGTCTGCTGCTCGATGAAAGAAATCAGTCATTCGTTTCTGTGCAGTTGAAGGACGAACATTGACACTTGGCACGAAGTCTATGCCAACGGAGAATCCATACACATCGGTCCCGGCGGTAAACTCGCTTGGAGAAAACTTCCAGGGAGGTGAGTTTGGATGTCGAATTGCTTCTAGCCAGGGAATGGCAAACACTTCAGAACTGCCATGAGGACTATGAACGAAGTGCATTGCTGATCAAGCTCGTCAGCCTTGCCCTGTGGTTGGGCGGATTAGCCTTTGGTGTTGCGGAGGTCTGGATAGCGCTACTGGTGGCATTGTGCTGGCTGCAGGAGGGTATCTATAAGACCTTCCAGGCACGGATCGGTGTCAGGCTGCTGCGTATCGAGCGCTTCATCAAGGACGATCCCCGTCAAGCACACGCAATGCAACTGCACTCTGAGTGGTTAAGTACACGCAAGACTGGATCGGCGCTGATCGTGGAGTATGTGGCCAGCGCATTCAAGCCAACGGTGATGTTCCCGTACGTGGTGATTCTTGGGGTATGGGGTCTATCGACACTTCTTGCCTAGATTCACAGAATCTGCGGCAGCTGATATTGCCTGTTCACCCAAATCCATTGCCTTGCCCCAGTGCAAAGACGGTCCCCATCGGTCAGTCTGCTCAGCCGCGTATTTCCGGAAATCTGCGTTTGACCTCGGGAAATAGGTCGTTCCACCGGCAACGATCAACTGTTTAAGGACCTGCCGCAGGTTTCAAACCACGTTACAACGAATGCAATGCGTGCTGCCAGGCCACCAGCCAACAGCATATCTGCCAAGGTGCTGACGATGCTGACCCGCTGGCGCCGCCCGACCATGTATCCGACCATCGCCGTGACAGCGGCGCAGACCAGCACAATCACCAACGAGGTTGCCAGCGCAAACGGCCCGATGCTGATCGCCAATGGGCTAACTGAAGTCAATCTGCAATCTCGAAAGTGGGGCGACAAAGTCGCCCGTCCACTGCTCGCCAGGAGACTCTGGCCAGGCATCGTCTTCCAGCGGTGCGCTCGCTGGCGGCGTGGCCTGCATGCCAAACACCACTTCCGGCTCCAGACGGGGTTGGCAGGATACCTTGTGGACGGCGAGGGCATCACGGTGCGCCTGCTCCATACCGAAGGCGGCTTCCTGGCTTGGTGCATGCGGCCATGGTCGACCATTGTCGTATTGGCCATGAATTTCTTGTTGATTCACAGGGGTGCCTTCGCTGCGATGGTGCAGTTTGGGCAGTCTACACGCCATAGACGAGACCCTGGTGCGGGGGATAGCTACATTCCAATGGTGACGGCAAGCTCGACGCCAGCGACCCGGCCTTTGCCGCTATCAAAATTTGGGTCGATACCAACCCTGAGTGCCATGTCCACCGCATCGCACGGTACGGTCACAAGTCGGACCTGCACGTATAAGCGGCTTACAAATGGTTTGACCAAGACATTGATGACAAAACTGCCGGTAGCCCTCGTAAAATATGATTATGTAGCTATGCAATTCATAGCGCATACATCAGAAAAACTTGCAAAGAACGTGATATCTAAGGCCTCGATCTCGAACCAAGAGCGGAGATTTCAATAGTCTGATGATGCGCAAACTCGCACAAAAAAAAAGGGCTGCGCACTGTTCCATATTCAAGCGATATTCACGTTAGGCTTTGCGACTTGGCTAGTGCACCCCGCTTCAACGCACCCAACACCGCCACGATACAAACAGATCAATGACTCAACAGCTTTTTTCTCACGCAACATCACGCATGGACCGGTTTCGCATGAAGCGCAGGCAGCTTTTTGTTTGCCCTGGATGGACGTCTGCTGTCTGGGCAATCAGTCTTCTGATGGCGGCATGCAGTGTGTATGCCGAGCCGGTCGTGCAGCGCAACGACAGTCCGGTGCGTGTGAATACGACCCCCAGTCGTTTGCAATGCTCCCCGGTTACGCCTGATACCAAGGTGCCATGGATCGAGGTGTCACAGCTACCAGACTTGACGCGAGACTCTGCCTACTTTGAGGCCTGCTCCGATCTGGATTCCGCCTGGACAACCCAAAGCTATCCCAACTCGAAGTACGTGCCCGAGCGCACACCAGAGCATGAGGCCCGTGTGAGTCTGTTGTTGCAGGGTATCAAGGACTATGCGGTGGCGGAGTCGGATGACTGGGTGGTTTATGTGAATGCTTGGTTGGGCGCGACGTTGCCGCCGTCGCGAATCGAGCGCAGTCCTTTTCCAAATGGTGACATCTTTTTGTCATCCTTTTCTGTTGTCAAGGATCAGCCGTCTACCCAGTTTCAATTGGAGAGCAAGACACTTGGCGTGTATGGAACGCGGGTCGTCACTCCGGCTGGGAGTGTTACGTCGAATAGGAGAAGAATATCCTTTTCAGGTATTGATGCTACAAAGTTATGTGTAACGTCGTTTGATCTGCAAAAGGCTTTTGAGAATCAGCCCGGCTATCTATTTCAACCCGCAAGTGTTCGCACTGCGCCATCCCGTCCTACTCCGCAAGAGCTCACGAAACTAGGCGGGCAATGGTTCGGCTACCAAGTGCATGTATTCAGTGGTCCAAATACCGGAAAATTCGCGGGACTCATGCGAATGGATTTTGGGTTTAAGCCTTGCGCATCGAGTATCCAGATTGAACTCAGCGAGAGCCGATCATGAGCCATCTCGACCCCGTTTCAGTGCACACGACACTGCCACGATAGAAACAGCCCAATGACTTCATTGCTTCGTCACGCAGACCATGCCCTCATTGGTTTCTCTATCGTCCTGCTCTCTACCGGCTACGCCCAACCCGTTCCCTTGTCTCTTCGTTACCCCATCAACTAGAGCACGAGTTTTGCCAAAGAACACGGCCCTCAAACGAATGCATACAAGATGATCAAGCTACTGAAGCGCCTTGCGCTGGTGGTACTACTGGCCGCGCTCAATGCGTGCGTGTCGAACCCTTCGATGTCAGCGGGGGTGGATTACTTTCCAGGCGGGTCACCGTTCTACAGCTTCGGTGTTTCGCAAAGCAAAGAGAACTTTGAAAACATTGCCAGAGCACAGTCAGACTATGGTTTGTATCCAAATGACGGGTATTGGGATGAAATCCGACCCATGCGAGCCCTTTCAAGCATCAATATGCTGCAGGCCTATTACGCTTTGCATGTGCGTTGGGAACTGAAGGATGGTCGCCAATTCATTGCAGAAAACGTCGATGTGCGTGCTGCCATGAATGAATACTTTAAAACGCACCAGATCATGCTGCAACACCAAAGCGAAGGCCGTGCGTGGGATTCGGTAGGTGACTCCCACCCATCTCTGGGTTACGAAGTGAAAGACGACGGCGTGATCCTGAAGTGGACAGTAACCACCAACAAAACCCCGGTCAAAGAACGCCTGCAATCCAATGGCGCGGCCAATCGTTGGTATTTCGATTATCAAGAGTACATCGTGACCACCATCAAAGGCCGGCCCACCAGTGGGATCGATTTCGACAACCGGGTGCTGATCACCAAATAAGAACTGGTTCAAAACATGGCAACCACCACCAGTCCCCATCTTGCACCTGCCCACGCTGGACCTAGTGCTGAGTCGGTCGGCCAATTACAACTCGGGCACACTAAGTTCCCCTAGCGATCTGGAGTCGCGTGTGAACACCCAGCAGGTGGGGTTGCAACTGACCGTAACTCTGTTTGCCGGTGGGGGCACACAACCCAATGTGCGCGAGGCGCTGGCGCTGCAGGAGAAGGCTGCCGCAGAACTGGAAGCCGCCCGGCGCAATGCCGAAGCGCAGGTCCGCCAGGCCTTTGCCGGCGTGACCAATGGCCAGGCACAGGTACGTGGACGGACTCCACAACCTGATGGCCGCCGACTGGAGGTCGGGCGACCAGGTCTGGATCATCGACCTGGTCACACCGTTTGGTGGTGCTGCCGAGGTGATGAAAGAACTGCGCGAAACCGTGTTTGCCGGCCGCGAGATCCGACAGTTGATGCCCGACGCCCACGGACAAGGCAAGACCTTGACATGGCCTGCCGTGCGGGTAGTGCACTAACCAAATAGGGTTATAGCCCTCGTGAAATATGGCTGTATTGCTACCAATAACGTAGCAAAGTAGTCGTCGCTAAACCGCCGACTGAAACGCAACCTCGGCAGGATCAAAGAACAGGCAGGCGCGCTCGTAGCGCTGAATGTCTTCCACCGGGTATTTGATGGCGCCATCGATCTTGACGTAGCGGGGGCCGGCGCCAACTGCACTGGCCAGGCCAATGGCTGCCTCCGAGCGGCCCCAGCGCTTGGCCAGGTCCTGTTGCGACAGCAGCAATTGCATGTGTGAATCCATGAAAACCTCCAGATACCGTGACGTGTTGGTATCTATATCGGTAGGCCGAGGAATAAATGGAGCGCAACCTACGGCGGTGTTGTCGCGCACCGGCACACATCGTTGCCTTTGTCGAACACGATTCTCCAGGTGTTGGGAGCCTCTTTGCGCCAAACGGAGGTGAAGGTGGCGATGTCTTTTCCGGTTGCGTCGCGCACGGGGCCAGAGCTCAGCGCCAGGTCGCCAGACGCCAGCACTTCCACTTCGCGCGGCTCCCAGGAGAAGGGCGCAGCGGGCGCGGCGTAGAACCGTGCCCAATAGTCCACGACCTGCTGCTTCCCGTGCAGGGGGTTGGGACCCGAAAAGAACACGGCGTCTGCCGAAATGAAATTTGCAAATGCCTGGTGATCGCGATCAGCCATGGTCTTGGCGAATGCGCGCTCGGTGGCCGTCACCTGTGCTTTGGCGTCGTCTGGCGTGCCCGGCAACAGTGGAGTGGTGCAGCCGCAGGCGCACAGGCAAAGACT
This sequence comes from Rhodoferax sp., assembly GCA_030645355.1. Taxonomy (GTDB): domain Bacteria; phylum Pseudomonadota; class Gammaproteobacteria; order Burkholderiales; family Burkholderiaceae_C; genus Allorhodoferax. The sequence continues at coordinate 10,936 of JAUSNJ010000183.1, forward strand.
GAGCATGAAGAAACTGTCGATTTGCATGGGGACTCCTGGCGGGTCGGTCGCGCTATGGGCCGGTAGGGTGGGTTATATCCCAAGCGCAAGCCGTGTGTAAGGGGTCTGGGTGAGACTCCGGATTGTCCTGCGGTACCCCGCTGGATTTGCTTGATGTCAATTTGGTGGCACAATCAGCCCCTGTTACTAGGCCCTTCCCACGCCACAGTCGCATCCGCCAAACGGTTCAGCCGTGCCGCGGAAGGTTAATCACAAACAGCTTTAACCAGCTAATGTTTCCCTAAGGGAAACGGAGGTCAGCGGAATATGAGTGAAACTACGTCGCAGAAGACGAGCCCCGCGTCGGTCTATCAGGCCTACGCCAGCAATACGTACCTTTTCGGTGGCAATGCGCCATACGTCGAAGAGATGTACGAAAACTATCTAGCCAATCCCGGAAGCGTGACTGACACGTGGCGCGAGTATTTCGACGCCTTGCAGAACGTACCGGCCGGCGATGGCAGCGATGCTCGCGACGTGCCGCACATGCCCGTGATCAACGCCTTTGCCGAGCGCGCCAAGCAGGGCGGTACCCGCGTAGTGATGGCGACCGGCGCGGACTCGGAGATGGGCCGCAAACGCACCGCCGTGCAGCAGCTGATTGCCGCCTACCGAAACGTCGGTGCCCGCTGGGCCGATCTGGACCCGCTCAAACGACTCGCACGCGACGACATCCCCGAGCTGGAACTGTCGTTCTACGGTTTCAGCGATGCGGACCAGGAAACCGTTTTCAACACCAGCAACACTTTCTTCGGCCGCGACACCATGAGTCTGCGCGACCTGATGAACGCGCTGCGTGAGACCTACTGCGGCACCCTGGGCGCCGAGTTCATGTACACCACGGACCAGAACCAGAAGCGCTGGTGGCAGCAAAAGCTCGAGAGCATTCGCAGCAAGCCGCATTTCTCTGCGGACAAGAAGAAACACATTCTGGACCGCCTGACAGCAGCCGAAGGCCTGGAGCGCTTCCTGCACACCAAGTACGTGGGGCAAAAGCGTTTCTCACTCGAAGGCGGCGAGAGCTTCATTGCCGCCATGGATGAGCTGATCCAGCAAGCCGGCGCCAAGGGCGTGCAGGAAATCGTGATTGGCATGGCCCACCGCGGCCGCCTGAACGTGCTGGTCAATACGCTGGGCAAGATGCCGGGCGACCTGTTTGCCGAGTTTGACCACACCGCGCCGGAAGATCTGCCTGCAGGTGACGTGAAATACCACCAGGGCTTTTCATCGGACGTGGCCACCCCCGGCGGCCCGGTTCACCTGTCGCTGGCGTTCAACCCCTCGCACCTGGAAATTGTCAACCCGGTCGTCGAAGGTTCGGTGCGTGCCCGCATGGACCGCCGTGGCGACACCCTGGGTAACCAGGTGCTGCCGGTGCTGGTGCACGGCGACGCCGCCTTTGGTGGCCAGGGCGTGAACCAGGAAACCCTGTGCCTGGCACAGACCCGCGGCTATGCCACGGGTGGCACGGTGCACATCATCATCAACAACCAGATCGGTTTCACCACGTCTGATCCGCGCGACATGCGCTCCAGCGCCTTCTGTACCGACATCGTGAAGATGGTCGAGTCCCCGGTGCTGCACGTCAACGGCGACGATCCCGAAGCCGTGGTGCTGGCTACGCAACTGGCGCTGGAGTTCCGCCTGGAATTCCGCCAGGACGTGGTGGTGGACATCACCTGCTTCCGCAAGCTTGGCCACAACGAACAAGACACGCCGATGCTGACGCAGCCGCTGATGTACAAGAAGATCGCGGCTCACCCCGGTACCCGTAAGCTGTACGCCGACAAGCTGGCGGCCCAAGGACTGGGTGCAACGCTGGGTGAGGATATGGCCAAGGCCTACCGCGCGGCCATGGACGCCGGCATTCACACCGTGGATCCGGTCATCACCAACTTCAAGAGCAAGTACGCCGTGGACTGGTCGCCCTTCCTGGGCAAGAAATGGACCGACGCTGGCGACACCGCCATTCCGCTGACCGAGTGGAAGCGCCTGGTGGAAAAACTGACGACACTGCCATCCACCATCACACCGCACTCCCTGGTGAAAAAGGTTTATGACGACCGCGCCGCCATGGGCCGTGGCGAGGTGAATGTGGACTGGGGCATGGGCGAGAGCATGGCCTTTGCCTCGCTGGTGGCCAGCGGCTACCCGGTACGCCTGTCCGGTGAGGACAGCGGCCGCGGCACCTTCACGCACCGTCACGCCGTGATCCATGACCAGGCGCGTGAAAAGTGGGATGCCGGCATCTACGTGCCGTTGGCGAACGTGGCCGAGAACCAAGCACCGTTTGTCGTCATCGATTCCATCCTGTCCGAAGAGGCCGTGCTGGCCTATGAGTACGGCTACGCATCGAACGACCCCAACACCCTGGTGATCTGGGAAGCCCAGTTCGGCGATTTCGCCAACGGCGCCCAGGTGGTGATCGACCAGTTCATCGCCTCCGGCGAAGTGAAGTGGGGCCGCGTCAACGGTATCACGCTGATGCTGCCGCACGGATATGAAGGCCAGGGGCCCGAGCACAGCTCGGCGCGGCTGGAGCGCTTCATGCAGTTGGCGGCCGACGCGAATATGCAGATCGTGCAGCCCACCACCGCCAGCCAGATCTTCCACGTGCTGCGCCGCCAGATGGTTCGCAACCTGCGCAAGCCGCTGATCATCTTCACGCCCAAGTCGTTGTTGCGCAACAAGGATGCAACCTCGCCCCTGTCCGAATTCACCAAGGGTGGCTTCCAGACCGTCATTGGCGAAAGCAAGGCGCTCAAGGCGGACAAGGTCAAGCGCGTGGTGGTGTGCTCCGGCAAGGTCTACTACGACCTGGTCAAGCACCGCGAAGAGAAGGGCCACGACGACGTCGCCATTCTGCGGGTCGAGCAGTTGTACCCCTTCCCGCACAAGGCTTTTGCTGCGGAAATGAAGAAGTACCCCAATGCCACCGACATCGTGTGGTGCCAGGACGAGCCACAAAACCAGGGTGCCTGGTTCTTTGTGCAGCACTACATCCACGAAAACATGGTGGACGGACAACGCCTGGGCTACTCCGGCCGCGCCGCGTCGGCGTCTCCTGCCGTGGGCTACTCGCACCTGCACCTGGAGCAGCAGAAATCATTGGTTGAAGGCGCGTTCGGCAAGCTCAAGGGCTTTGTCCTGAGCAAGTAAGCCAGAAGCCCCTTCATACACACAATTCGGAAAGAACAAAATGGCAATCGTAGAAGTAAAAGTACCTCAGCTCTCTGAGTCCGTGGCCGAAGCCACCCTGCTGCAGTGGAAGAAGAAGGTCGGTGATCTGGTCCTGGTGGACGAGATCCTGATTGACGTGGAAACAGACAAGGTGGTGCTGGAAGTGCCAGCGCCCAGCGCCGGCGTGCTGGTGGAGATCGTGGCCGCCGATGGTGCGACCGTCGCCGCCGAGCAGCTGATCGCGCGCATCGACACCGAAGGCGCTGCTGGCGCGGTTGCGGCACCTGCCGCTGCACCGGCTGCCGCCGTGGCGGCGCCCGCCGCTACCGCAGCAGCACCTGCCGGCACCTCCAAGGCCGGTGTGGCCATGCCCGCTGCGGCCAAGCTGCTGGCCGACAACAACCTGTCGGTCAATGCCGTGGCCGGTACGGGCAAGGATGGCCGAGTCACCAAGGGTGATGTGCTGGGTGCCGTCGCCGCTGGCGTTGCTACGAAATCCGTAGCGACAGTTTCAATCCCCACGGGGGCTCCGACCAAGGTATTGCCACAGGTTGCGGCTCCTGCCGCGCTGCACCTGGGCGACCGCCCCGAAGAGCGCGTGCCCATGAGCCGCCTGCGCGCCCGTGTGGCCGAGCGTCTGCTGCAATCGCAAAGCACCAACGCCATCCTGACCACGTTCAACGAAATCAACATGGCCCCGGTCATGGACATGCGCAAGCGCATGCAGGAGCGTTTCGAGAAGGAGCATGGCGTCAAGCTCGGCTTCATGAGCTTCTTCGTCAAGGCCGCCGTGCATGCCCTGAAGAAATTCCCGGTGCTGAACGCGTCCGTGGACGGCACCGACATCGTCTACCACGGCTACTTTGACGTGGGTATCGCCGTGGGCTCGCCCCGTGGTTTGGTGGTGCCGATTCTACGCAACGCCGACCAGATGAGCTTTGCCGAGATCGAGAAGAAGATCGCCGAATTCGGCCAGAAAGCCAAGGACGGCAAGCTGGGCATTGAAGACATGACCGGCGGTACCTTCTCCATCTCCAACGGCGGCACCTTCGGCTCCATGATGTCCACCCCCATCATCAACCCGCCCCAATCGGCCATCCTGGGCGTGCATGCGACCAAGGACCGTGCCATGGTGGAAAACGGCCAGGTGGTGGTGCGCCCGATGAACTACTTCGCCATGTCCTATGACCACCGCATCATCGACGGCCGCGAAGCCGTGCTGGGCCTGGTGGCCATGAAGGAAGCGCTGGAAGATCCGGCTCGCTTGCTGTTTGACATTTAAGGAACTGAGAACATGAGCAAGCAATTCGACGTGATCGTCATTGGTGGTGGCCCTGGTGGCTATATCGCCGCCATCCGCGCCGCCCAATTGGGCTTCACCGTGGCCTGTATCGACGAGTGGAAGAACGACAAGGGTGGCCCGGCCTTGGGCGGCACTTGTACCAATGTGGGCTGCATTCCATCCAAGGCGCTGCTGCAATCCAGCGAGCACTTTGACCACGCCAACCACCATTTTGCCGAGCATGGCATTTCCGCCTCCAACGTGAGCATGGATGTCGCCAAGATGGTGGCCCGCAAGAACAGCGTGGTCAAGCAGAACAACGACGGCATCCAGTACCTGCTGAAGAAGAACAAGATTGCCTTCTTCCATGGTCGTGGTTCCTTCGTCAAGGCTTCCCCGGACGGTTATGTCATCAACGTGGCAGGTGCGACCGAGGAGTCGGTGTTGGGCAAGCACATCATCGTGGCCACGGGTTCCAATGCACGCGCATTGCCGGGCGCCCACTTTGACGAAGAGCGCATCCTGTCCAACGACGGTGCGTTGCGCATCGGCGCAGTTCCCAAACGTCTGGGTGTCATCGGATCCGGCGTCATTGGCCTGGAAATGGGTTCCGTCTGGCGCCGCCTGGGCTCCGAAGTCACCATCCTCGAAGGTCTGCCGACCTTCCTGGGTGCGGCCGACGAGCAGGTGGCCAAGGAGGCGCTCAAGGTCTTCACCAAGCAGGGCCTGAAGATCGAACTGGGTGTCAAGGTCGGCGAGATCAGCGCCACCAAGAAGAGCCTGTCGATTGCCTATACCAATGCCAAGGGCGAAGCCCAAACGCTGGACGTGGACAAGCTCATCGTGTCTATTGGTCGCGTGCCCAACACCATAGGCCTGAATCCCGAAGCTGTTGGCCTGCAACTCGACGAGCGCGGCGCCATTGTGGTGGACGGCGACTGCAAGACCAATCTGCCCAACGTCTGGGCGGTCGGTGACGTGGTGCGCGGCCCAATGTTGGCGCACAAGGCAGAAGAAGAGGGCGTGGCGGTGGCGGAGCGGATCGCTGGTCAGCATGGGCATGTCAACTTTGGCACCGTGCCATGGGTTATCTACACCAGCCCCGAGATCGCCTGGGTCGGTCGCACCGAGCAGCAACTGAAGGCCGACGGCGTGGCCTACAAGGCGGGTTCCTTCCCGTTCCTGGCCAATGGCCGCGCCCGTGCGCTGGGCGACACCACCGGTTTCGTCAAGTTCCTGGCCGATGCCACGACCGACGAAATCCTGGGCGTGCATATCATTGGTCCGCAGGCCAGCGAGTTGATTTCCGAGGCCGTGGTGGCCATGGAGTTCAAGGCCAGTGCCGAAGACATTGCCCGCATCTGCCATGCCCACCCCAGCTTGAGTGAGTCCACCAAGGAAGCGGCTCTGGCAGTGGACAAGCGGACCCTGAATTTCTGATTGTCATTGCGTAAAAATGGCTGCTAGCCCTCGTATAAATTGGGCTAGCAGCTATTAATTGGATAGCAAACAGAAAACTGATGCAGTGAACGTCAAGGAAACCTACGAAGCCGAGCTGGCCGCGCGGGGCTACACGCCAGACCCGGCCCAGTTGCGCGCGGTGGAGGCATTGGAGCGGTGTGCGACCGAGTGGGCGCATTACAAGGAAAAGCGTTCCAATCGACTGAAAAAACTGATCAACCATCCCGAAATTCCCCGGGGGGTTTACATGTATGGCGGTGTTGGGCGGGGCAAGAGCTTTCTGATGGATTGCTTCTACAACGCCGTGCCGCTCAAGCGCAAGACGCGGCTGCACTTCCATGAGTTCATGCGCGAGGTGCACCGCGAACTGGCGGAACTGCAGGGTACGGTCAATCCGCTGGACAAGCTGGCCGAACGCATGGCGGAGCGCTACAAGCTAATCTGCTTTGACGAATTTCACGTGGCGGACATCACGGACGCCATGATCTTGCACAGGCTATTGGCCGCGTTGTTTGCCAACGGGGTGGGCCTGGTGACGACATCCAATTTCAAACCCGATGACTTGTATCCCGGCGGCCTGCATCGCAACCGCATTTTGCCGGCCATCGCATTGCTCAATGCCGAACTGGAAGTCATCAACGTCGACAACGGTACGGACTACCGTGGCCGCACCCTGGAGCACGTGAAGCTCTACCACGTGCCCAATGGGCCCGAAGCCGACAAGGCGATGGAAGCCGCATTCAATGAACTGGCTGAAACACACGACGAAGAGCGTGCGCTGCACATCGAAAACCGCACCATCTGGGCCTGGCGCAAGGCTGGTGGCGTGGTGTGGTTTGATTTCAAGACCCTTTGCGGTGGCCCGCGTTCGCAAAACGACTACCTGGAGCTGGCCCAGCAGTTCCACACGGTGTTCCTGAGCGACGTGCCGCAAATGTCAGTCCGCATGGCGTCCGAGGCGCGGCGGTTTACCTGGTTGATTGACGTGCTGTACGACCGGCGGGTGAAGCTGGTCATGTCGGCGGCAGTGGCGCCCATTGACCTGTATACCGAGGGGCCTATGGCGCATGAGTTTCCACGGACCGTTTCACGGTTGAGCGAAATGCAGTCGCCGGAGTATCTTGCGTCGGAGCGACGGGTAGTCGATACGGGCCTGACATGAAGCCTCTGCAACTGTGTGTTCTGGCCGCATGGCTGCTCGCTTGCCCGGCGTGGAGTCAGCAGGATGCGTCGTCGGGTTTGGGCAACCACGCGTCAGCGCGCGCGCGCATTGACAACACGCGACAGCAAAAGACGGCCGAGCTCGATGCCGAGGAGTCTGCGTGTCTGTCAAAGTTTGCGGTCACGGACTGCCAAAACAAGGTCAGCGCACGCCGACGCAAGCTGCTTTCGGACCTGAAACGACAGGAAGCCGCCCTCAATGCACTGGAACGGCGCCAAAAGGGTCTGGAACAGCTGCAGCGCAGCGAAGAAAAATCCTCCGACCGGGCCGTACGCCAACTAGAGTTGCAAACGGGACCGGATCGTACGTCGCAGAGTGACAAGAAAAAGGCACAGGATGACAAAATCCTGAACCACCAGCTAAGGGCCCATCCCGCTGGCAGCCCGCAGCCCGCGGGCAAATCGACCTCGACGCTCGACCCCAAGGAGGTTGAAGCGAACCGCGAGGCCTACGCTGAGAAACAGAAGGCTTTGGAGAAGCGGCGTAAGGACCGGGACCAGCGCCTGTTGGACAAGGGCGTGGGCAGCCCACCGCTCCCCGTGGCGCCATAGTGCAATAGGGCAGGGCGTTACGACCCGGCGGTCAGGGGTTCGAGCTTTACTACCACGATGGACAGGTTGTCGCCAACCCCGCGACCACGGGAACGGGCCTTTTCGATCAAGAACTCGGTCGCTTCGCGGGCGGAAAGCGAGGACAACACCGAGCCCAGCTCTCCGGTATTGAAGTAATGCCAAATGCCATCACTGCAGGCCATCAGAATGTCGCCGGCACGCAGCTGTGGAATGAAATGGAAATCGACCGGCGGCTCATTCTCGGTGCCCAGGCATCCCATCAGAATGTTGGACTGGGGGTGCACGGTGGCTTGTTCTTCGGTAATCTCGCCACGGTTAACCAGTGCCTGTACGTAGGAGTGGTCCATGGTCCGTTTGATGAAACGGCTGCCCTGGAAGTGGTAAATCCGAGAATCACCGGTGTGGGCCCAATGGCAGTCACCTTTGGCGTTTATCAAAAACGCGGCCAGTGTGCTGTGTGGTTCTTCTTCGGACGAAATGGCGGTCAGTTTGATGACGATGTGCGCCTCTTGCACCACCTGCGCCAGGATAGCCGCCGCGTCATCGGTATCGGGATCGTAGCGGTCAAATAGCTGCTTGGACGTCATCATGACCTGATCCGAAGCCTTGCGGCCGCCACTGCGGCCACCCATGCCATCGGCTACGATGGCCAGAATGCAGCCGTTGACCCGGGGGTGCTTCAGCAGTGCAATCTGGTCCTGCTGGTATTCGCGGTCCCCCTTGTGAATGCCGGTAGAAGCAGTGAGTCGGTAACCAGTGGCCATGTTGGGTTGCTTGTGAAGCAATACTTTCTGCAAATAGACGGAAGGTCGTATTATCAAGCCAGCGCGGCTTGTCAACCCGTAGTTTAAACCCGTACTTACATCCATTGCCCTTGGTAACAAATCTCCATTCACCAGAGCGCCAGCTGATCGAATTGCGCATTGAACACGCAGATCTGGACGCAATGATCGACCGGGCCGCCGACGATTCGCCTGTCGACGAGTTGATGATGCGCCGCTTGAAAAAACGCCGTCTGTCGCTGCGCGATGAGATTGCCCGGGTGGAACGGGAACTGCAGCCCAACGAGCCCGCCTGAAGCATGGGCCTGCAAGAGGCGGTTGCTCGCGCCTTTGATCCTGGTGCCGGATTGGCACAAAGCGTTAAAGAGTTTTCCCCACGCGCCGGTCAGACCGCGATGGCTCAGGCGGTCGCAGCGACCCTGGACTCAGGTGGCGTTCTGGTCGTCGAGGCGGGTACAGGGGTTGGCAAGACTTTTGCCTACCTCGTACCTGCCTTGCTGAGTGGGGAGCGTGTTTTGCTGTCTACCGCGACCAAAACCCTGCAGGACCAGTTATTTGGTCGCGACATTCCACGGCTGGTTGCCGCTTTGGGCGTACCGGTTCGCACGGCGCTGCTGAAAGGGCGTAGCAGCTATTTGTGCCTGCACCGCCTGTCAGATGCTCGGCAGGATGCCGCAACACAAAGTGGGGCGGTCCTGCGGGATCTGGCACAGGTTGAAGCGTGGTCCCTGACCACCCGGGCCGGAGATCTGGCCGAGCTGATCCAGATCGATGAGCGTTCTGCGGTCATTCCGCTGGTCACATCCACCCGCGAAAACTGCCTGGGTGCCCAGTGCCCGCAGGTTCAGATTTGCCATGTCAATCTGGCCCGGCGTGAGGCCATGTCCGCGGATGTGGTTGTCATCAATCACCATTTGTTTTTTGCTGATCTCAACATTCGTGAGTCGGGCGTGGCGGAATTGCTGCCGACGGTCCAGGCGGTGGTGTTCGACGAAGCGCATCAGCTCAATGAAATCGGGGTCCAGTTTCTGGGACGGCAGATCACCACGTACCAGCTGGACGGGTTTTGTCGTGATCTCACTCAACAGGGCCAGAAACTGGCGTTGGGTGTTGCAGACTGGCGGGCGCTGGTTGCTGAGCTGGCGAGCAGCGTTCTTTCGTTGCGTCGACTCATTGGCGAGGGTAACCAGGTGGGACGCATTGCCTGGTTTTCCGGGGAACCGGTGGGGGTTGATGCGCAGGGATGGCAGCGCGCAGTTGCCGATTTGCACGCCAGCTTGCAGCAGACAGATGTTGTGCTGCGCAGCATTGAGGACATGTCTCCGGAAATACAGGGGTTGCAGGAACGTGCGCAGCGCTTGACAGCGGAACTCGACATTTTCTCCCACCCCGTGCAGCCGGGTTTCGTTCGGTGGCTGGAGGCGGGCACGCAGATTCGACTGGTCCAATCACCGCTGCATATTGCAGAAACCATGCAGACTCGCGTCTTTGCGACGGATGCGGAGACGAAGAGTCGAAAGTCGTGGATTTTCACGTCGGCCACTTTGGGCCATGACGCGACCATGGCGCACTTCCTGGAAGATTGCGGCTTGCGGGACGCAAAGGTCTTGCAAGTGCAAAGCCCTTTTGATTACCCGTCGCAGGCTGCGATATATGTCCCTTCGCAGATGCCCAATCCTGGCGAGTCCAGCCACAGTGCGGCGGTTGCTGCGCTGGTAGCTGATGCATCGATTGTTTTGGGAGGCCGTACGCTGGTCTTGACTACAACGCTGCGGGCGATGCGTGAAATTGCTGCGGCGTTACGGCACCACTTTGCGCAGTCATCTGCCATCGAAGTGCTGGTACAAGGGGAGTCGCCCAAGCGGGAGTTGACGGAGCGCTTTGTTAACGGCGCCACACCGGGAGGTCACGGCTGCGTTCTGGTCGGGTCGGCGTCATTCTGGGAAGGTGTTGATGTCCCCGGCGATGCACTGCAGCTGGTGGTCGTTGACAAGCTGCCTTTTTCACCGCCTGGCGACCCGGTTGTGGAGGCCCGGGCGCAGCACTTTCAGCGCAATGGAAAGAATCCTTTCCACCATTTCCATGTGCCGCAGGCTGCCATCGCATTGAAGCAGGGTGCCGGACGCCTGATCCGCAGGGAAACCGACCGCGGTATCCTGGTCGTATGCGATGTGCGGCTGATCCGGATGGGCTATGGTCGCCGGATTCTGGCGGCGTTACCCGCCATGCAGGTTTTAGCGACCCAAGAAGAGTTTGTTCGGGCCTTGCGGGCCCTCACCAAACCTTCCACCACGGATCAGCGATGGTGCGCGACCCGCGCACCAGAAAGTCTGACTGCGGATAATTCTTTTCCAGCACGCGCTTGGTGTCGTCCCGCAGCTGGATGATGCCCAGCGCGTCGTAGGACTTGTACATGATGTACAGCGCTTCTTCCACAGCGGGCACTTCCCGGTAGTCCGAGACCGCGACTTGCGCCCGGTTCAACGCAGCCAAATAGGCGCCACGCTTGTAGTAGTACCGGGCGACGTGCACTTCATACTGGGCCAACGAGCTCACAATGTAGTTCATGCGTTGGCGGGCATCGTTGGCATATCGCGAATCGGGAAATCGATCGACCAATTCCTTGAATGCCTCAAAGGACTCCTTCGACGCCTTCTGGTCACGTTCCGCCAAATCCTGACGGGTGAACTTGGCGAACAGGCCAAGATCGTCATTGAAGTTGATGACGCCCTTGAGATAAATTGCATAGTCCAATGCCGGACTGACCGGGTGCAGCTTCATGAACCGCTCCAGTGTTGCCAAGGCCTGTGCGGTTTCCGCGGACTTGTATTGCGCGTACGCCTTGTCCAGCTGTGCCTGCTGTGCCAGCGGGGTGCCTGCGGCCCGTGCTTCGAGCTTTTCCAACAATGGAATCGCACGCTCCCATTGGCTCGCCGCCATTTCATCCTTGGCTTCGGCGTAGATCTTGTTGGGGCTCATCGCGGCAGTCTTGTCAACCGGCGTACTGGAGCAACCGGCTGTCAAGAGTGCGACGGTCGCCAGCAGTGAAACGCAAACCACCGATAATTTGACACGAAGCATGTTAGGAAACTTTCTTGAAACAGAGCACAGGAATTATATCGGGCGACCCAATAGTGACAGACTCTGAAGAGTTGGATGACACCGGCGTTGAAGTGGAGTGGCGCACCGTGAGCGTTTCCGCCGCCCAGCACGGTGCGCGACTGGACCGCGCGCTAGCTGAAGGGGTCCCCGAGTTCTCCAGAAACTACCTGCAGCAATTGATTGACTCCGGATTGGTGGCAGTCAATGGCCGGATCGTTCGCAAGGTGTCGTCCCGTGTGGGTGTCGGGGACGCTCTCGTTATTGAGCTCAAGCCCACCCCCCAAAGTCAGGCTTTTACCCCCCAGGCGATGCCCTTGGAGGTAGTATTCCAAGATGAGCACATTCTGGTCATCAACAAGCCAGCCGGCTTGGTGGTGCATCCTGCGCCAGGAAACTGGAGTGGCACCCTGCTCAATGGCTTGTTGGCATATGACAAGGGTTTCTCGCTTGTTCCCAGAGCCGGGATCGTTCACCGTCTGGACAAGGATACGAGTGGCTTGATGGTCGTGGCACGCTCAAGGACGGCAATGGATCGATTGATACAGGCTATTGCGGCACGTGAAGTCAGTCGCCAATACCTGGCCGTCGCGCACGCCCGCTGGACTGGCCCGGCGCATAAGACAGTCGAATTGGCAATTGGTCGTGACCCGCGCAACCGTTTGCGCATGGCTTGCGTGAATCTTGAGAGTCAGTCTGGCAAAACCGCCAAGACCGACTTTGTATTATTGGGAAATGCCGAGGCCGGTTGCCTTGTGCAGTGCATCCTCCACACTGGCCGAACCCACCAGATTCGAGTCCACATGGCTTCTTTGGGGCATCCGCTTGTTGCTGACGCCGTTTATGGCGGGAGCACGGTGAACGCGATGCAACGCCAGGCATTGCATGCCTTCCGTCTGGCTTTTTCCCATCCGATGACAGAGAAGCCGATGGTGTTTGAATTGGCTCCTCCAATTGATTTTATGGAACTGCTGCATGACTGGGGGCTGCGCTACAATCCGCCAACACGGGTTAAAAGTCCCTGATAAATACCCCGAGCTTTGCCGGGAGTAGGCACGGTGAAGTCTTCACATCTGCTGCCGTCCGTTTGGAATCTCTTTGATTGGTCACCGTGATGGTGGCGTTTCCGATAAAGCCTGACTATGAATATGGCGGATGCAAAACGGGTCCTGGAGACTGCGTTAATTTGCTCACAGCAACCCTTGCCGTTGCGGGATATGCGCTCACTCTTCAATGAGTCTCTGGGTGCAGACACGCTCAAGAATCTGTTGGAAGACTTGAGCAACGACTGGGCAAGCAAGGGTGTCGAACTGGTGAATGTAGCCACTGGGTGGCGATTTCAAAGCAGACCGGAAATGCGGGAATACCTGGATCGGTTGCACCCTGAAAAACCACCGCGTTACACGCGGGCAACCCTGGAGACCCTGGCGATCATTGCGTACCGTCAACCGGTCACGCGCGGTGATATGGAAGATATTCGCGGTGTCACCATCAATTCACTGCTGATCAAACAATTGGAAGATCGCGGCTGGGTGGAGGTGATTGGGCACCGTGAGGCGGCTGGGCGCCCAGCGCTGTACGCCACAACGCGGCAGTTCCTTGATGACCTTGGTCTGCAATCATTGGATCAACTTCCTTTGTTGGAAAGTATGGCCAACCAGAGTGGCGTGTTTGGGGCATTGGTGGAGTCAGCCGACGACTCCGTCGTAGTGCCACCGAGCGAAGACTTGCTTGTAAGTGATGCAACATTGCAATTGGATATTCCGCTGGAGACAACCAATCCGCAAACGCATCCACCTTTGAATGGATATTCAGAATGAATGAAAACGCTCCCGTCGAACCAGGCCCTGCTTCGCCTGAGTCATCTGATGTACAGCCGGTCGCAACGAAGAGTGTGACGGGCAATCGGTTTGATGATGTGATCTCGGGCCAGTTCGACGCCGACGAAGAGATCGTTGAGCTTGTGCCGCCCAAAAGGGTCTTGGCGCCCATGGCAGAAACGCCCAAACTCCACAAGGTGTTGGCGCAGGCCGGCATGGGATCGCGCCTGGAAATGGAGCAACTGATCATGGAGGGGCGTATCTCGGTCAACAACGAGCCGGCTCATATCGGTCAGCGCATACAGTTTGGCGACAATATCAAGGTCAATGGCAAACCGATCCGGTTTCGCATTGATCCACCGCCGGCGCGGGTGATCGCCTACCACAAGCCGGTGGGTGAGGTCGTCACGCATGATGATCCGCAAAACCGGCCAACCGTCTTTCGGCGCCTGCCAAAACTACACCAGGGTAAATGGCAGTCCGTGGGCCGTCTGGATTTGAATACTGAAGGTCTGTTGCTGTTCACCAGCTCAGGAGAGTTAGCCAACAATCTGATGCATCCGCGGTTCGGTCTGGAGCGCGAATATGCTGTCAGGGTCCTGGGCTCATTGACCAAGGACGAGAAGAAGTTGCTGCTCGACGGAGTCAAACTCGACGACGGGATGGCGCAGTTTGGTTCGATCGAGGACGGCGGAGGCGAAGGTTCCAATTGCTGGTACCGCGTAACCATTTCCGAAGGCCGCAACCGGGAAGTGCGTCGCATGCTGGAAGCAGTCGGGCATGCGGTGAGCCGCCTGATTCGGATTCGGTACGGTGCCATGGTTTTGCCGCGTGGACTCAAACGGGGCGCATGGATGGAATTGGATGAAGCGGATATTCGGTCGCTGGTGCAAGCGGCCGGCGGTCGTTCGGCCACTGACTCCGAACGGGAAGATGGAGCAGGCCGAGCCAGTCCGTCCCGCAATCCACAAGGACCCAACCAGCGGCGAGGCGGACGAATGGGCGGCCCCCGCGGCGCCAATACCGGTCAACGAAACCCCGCCCCAGGGGGAGGCCGAGGAGGTAATGGTCCGCAGCAAGGTCCCAAAGGGAGTGGCCGGTCTGACGGAAATCGTTTCGACGCACCAAGGGACGGTCGTGGCGGAGCCGCACAACCGGACCCCATGAAAACGGCATTTGGCTACATTGGTGCCGACAGTTTTACACGTCAGCGGCAAGACGCTGGTCAGAGACCTGCAGGCTCACCCGGCGGGCAACGCCGCAAGGGCCGCAATCGATAGCAGCCAATGCTAAAATCATAAGCTTTGCTTCGTTTTGAGGCAAGAATGCAGATTACCAATCCAGCTCAGGAAATATTATGACAATCGAACGTACTCTCTCCATCATCAAGCCAGACGCGGTCGCAAAGAACGTCATCGGTCAAATCTACGCACGTTTTGAAGCGGCGGGTCTCAAGGTCGTTGCTGCTCGCATGGCGCATTTGTCGCGTGGTGAGGCTGAGGCGTTTTACGCTGTCCATAAAGCCCGTCCGTTTTTTAAGGATCTGGTGGACTTCATGATCTCCGGCCCCGTGATGATCCAGGCTTTGGAAGGCGACAACGCCATTTTGAAGCACCGTGATCTGATGGGCGCAACCGATCCGAAAAAAGCGGCCCCCGGAACAATTCGTGCCGATTTTGCTGACAGCATTGACGCCAACGCAGTGCACGGCTCTGATGCCGCTGAAACCGCGGCCGTTGAGATTGCGTTCTTTTTCGCTGGCATGAACGTTTTTTCCCGCTAAGTTATGCAATGACGGTCAACCTGCTTGATTACGATCTGGAGGGATTGGCCGCGTTTTGTGAGGGCCTGGGGGAAAAACGTTTCCGGGCCACGCAGCTCTTTCGGTGGATTCACCAAAAGGGGGCCGCGCAATTTGATGATATGAGTGACCTCGCGAAGTCCTTGCGGGAGAAGCTGAAAACCACTGCACAAATCAAGGCCCTTCCGGTGCTGTCGCAGCATATTTCAAGTGATGGCACGATCAAATGGTTGTTTGACGTCGAGGGGGGCAATGCCGTCGAGGCGGTCTTCATACCGGAAGACGATAGAGGGACCTTGTGTATTTCGTCCCAGGCAGGATGTGCGGTCGCCTGCAGGTTCTGTTCGACCGGGCACCAGGGCTTCAGCCGCAACCTGACAGCTGGCGAGATTGTGTCCCAGCTCTGGTTTGCGGAGCACTTCTTGCGAAAATACTTGAAGCGTGGTGATCGCGTCATTTCCAACGTCGTCATGATGGGAATGGGTGAACCGTTGCAGAATTTTTCGGCTTTGGTTCCTGCTCTTCGCGTCATGCTGGATGACCACGGCTATGGTTTGTCCCGCCGCCGTGTGACCGTGTCCACATCCGGGGTTGTTCCTATGATCGACCGTTTGGGGCTGGAGTGTCCGGTCGCCTTGGCCGTGTCGCTGCATGCCCCCAATGACACTTTGCGTGACGATCTGGTTCCTTTGAACCGAAAGTACCCGATTGCCGAGCTGTTCTCGGCGTGTAAGCGCTACCTGCAGGTGGCACCCCGGGATTTCATCACGTTCGAGTACTGCATGCTAAATGGGGTCAATGATTCGCCCGAACATGCTGCCGAGCTAGTGAAGCTTGTGCGGTCGGGAGGGGGCGATGGCAATTGGTGCAAGTTCAATTTGATACCGTTCAATCCATTCCCTGCCTCTGGCCTGACGCGGTCTCCTCAGGCCGTTGTAGTGGCTTTTTCCAAAGTATTGAGTGCGGCGGGAATTGTGACGACAATTCGCAAGACCCGAGGCGACGATATTGACGCTGCATGTGGTCAACTGGCAGGTGATGTCAAGGATCGAACGAATATTCACGCTCGCTTGTCCAAGCGGCGCACCATTCCGATCAGGCCCGAAAATGAATTGGCTCCAGTTGGGAGAGAGGACACTATCGATGACTGAAAAAGTGCGGATTGGCGTCGCGGCGCTCTCATGGGTTGTGTGGTCGTGTCTGACCTTTTCCAGCGCGGTTGTTCTCACCGGTTGCGCGTCCAATATGACGGGCGCAGGTACCAAAGCTGATTTGGTGACCGATTCGGATGAATCCGATGTTCGCAAGCGGGCCCGGTTGCGCCTTGAGTTGGCAGTCGCCTATTTTGAGAAGGGTCAAACAACCGACGCGCTGGATCATTTGAAGCAGTCAATCCTGGCGGACCCGACACTGTTTGAAGCCTACAACCTGCGGGGACTCATTTACATGCGGCTCAATGATGTTCCGCTCGCCGAAGAGAGTTTTCGTCGTGCGCTGGCGATGAACCCCAAAGCGGCTTCAGTGCAGCACAACTATGGGTGGCTGTTGTGTCAACAGTCCCGTTTTTCAGAGTCCTTGCAGTTGTTCGGCGCTGCGTTGGCCAACCCCGCTTATGGCGACCGGGCAAAGACCTGGATGGCCCAGGGGTTGTGCCAGATCAAGAGCGGCCAAACAATGGATGCCGAGAACAGTTTTTTACGGTCTTATGAGCTTGATGCAGGAAATCCCATAACGGCCTACAACTTGTCGTCTCTTTTGTATCAGCGTGGTGAGTTTGTGCGGGCGCAGTTTTATGTTCGACGGCTCAACAACAGCGAACTTGCCAACGCTGAGTCTCTGTGGCTTGGAATCAAAGTTGAGCGGCGAATGGAGAATCGCGATGCCATGGGGCAATTGGCGACGCAATTGAAAAAGCGTTACCCGCAGTCTCGTGAGTATTCTGCATTTGAGCGGGGTGCATTCAATGAGTGAAAACGGTGTTCCGGAGACAACGGCAGAACAAGAGACAACCGGACGATCGAGTGCTTTGACCGCGGGAATGATGATGCGCAATGCACGGGAAGCCGCTGGATTGCATGTCGCTGCGTTGGCCGTATCGATAAAGATTCCGGTGAAAAAGCTTGAGGCATTGGAGGCAGATCGTTTGGATCTGCTGCATGACGCTGTTTTTGTGCGGGCATTGGCTGCAAGTGTGTGCCGTGCGTTGAAGATTGATCCCGCACCTGTGCTACTCAAGCTGCCACTCACCGTTGCACCCAAACTTACTGCGGATGAGCGCGGAATCAATGCACCCTTTCATGCAACGGGTGATGCCGCGAGGCTTTCGATTACTGAAGTACTCAAAAAGCCCTCGGCAATGCTTGTTTTTGCACTGGTGGTAGCGGGCGTAGCAGTTGTATTTTTTCCAGAAGGCAAGCTTGCGGAGTGGACTGCCGAGCTTTCGTCGCAGTCAGCCAAGTCGCCTGCGGCAATGGGGCAGCCGCAGTTGCAACAAGCCGCCACCGAGGTAATGGAGTCACCAGCTCAGTCTGAGCCAGTGGCGCAGGTCTTGCCCTCCGCGCCGAGCATCACCGTCGTTCCAAAAGAAGCTGCGTTGGGTTTGCAGGCACATCCAGCGGTTGCGATGCCTGCACCTGCCTCGGTGAAGGCGTCGGAGTCGCTTGCTCCGTTCCAGGATGCGGTTCGTTCGTCGGGAGCATCGCCATCGATACGTTCGGCGGGCTTGGTGGTTTTCAAGGCCAAAGGGACATCCTGGGTCAAGGTCGTTGATGCCAAGGGCATCGTGCAATTGAGCAAGACCCTGTCGGACGGTGAAGTGATTGGCGCATCGGGCACCACGCCCCTGTCGGTTGTCATCGGACGCGTGGATGCCACTGAAGTGGAAGTACGCGGCCAGCCCTTCAGTCTGGTCAGTGTAGCCAAGGACAATGTTGCACGATTTGAGGTGAAGTAGTGAATTCCAGTCTACCGATTGCTTTAGCGGTACCCGCTCGAAGGAAGTCCCTCCAGGCAAACGTTGTTTGGGGGGCGAGAAACGTCACCTTAGGTGGTGACGCCCCCGTCCGTCTGCAATCGATGACCAATACCGATACCGCAGACGCCATCGGGACGGCGATACAGGTCAAAGAGCTCGCTATCGCGGGATCAGAGATGGTACGGATCACGGTGAACACGCCAGAAGCTGCACAGGCCGTTCCCTACATCCGTGAACAATTGGACCGCATGGGTATCGACGTGCCCTTGATAGGCGATTTCCATTTCAATGGCCACCGGCTGTTGACAGATTACCCGGACTGCGCTCAAGCGCTGTCCAAGTACCGCATCAACCCAGGAAATGTGGGTAAAGGGGACAAGCGTGACAAGCAGTTCTCCCAGATGATTGAGGCCGCCATTCGCTGGAACAAACCCGTGCGTATTGGTGTGAACTGGGGAAGCCTCGACCAGGAACTACTGGCATCGCTGATGGATGAAAACAGCCGTCGCACGGTCCCTTGGGATGCCAAACCCGTGATGTACGAAGCGTTGATTACTTCTGCTTTGGAGTCGGCCCTCAGAGCCGAAGCTATCGGATTGGATGCCAGCCAGATTGTCTTGTCATGCAAAGTGAGTGGTGTCCAGGACCTGGTCGCCGTCTATCGGGAACTGGGGCGACGGTGTGCCTATCCATTGCACTTGGGACTCACGGAAGCAGGGATGGGTACAAAAGGCACAGTTGCGTCAGCCGTTGCCTTGGGTGTCCTGTTGCAGGATGGTATTGGCGACACGATTCGGGTGTCATTAACACCGGCTCCTGGTGAATCACGTTCGCAAGAAATCGTCATCGCGTCGGAGATTATTCAGGCGTTGGGTCTGCGAAATTTCGTTCCCAGCGTGACGGCATGCCCAGGGTGCGGGCGCACAACCAGCACCACTTTTCAAGAGTTGACGCAACAAATCGATGATTTTTTGCGCGCCAAAATGCCGGTTTGGCGTGAAAGCTTTCCTGGCGTAGAAAACCTCAAGGTGGCGGTGATGGGATGCATTGTCAACGGCCCCGGTGAAAGCAAGCATGCCGATATAGGCATTAGTTTGCCGGGCACCGGTGAAGCGCCAGCGGCGCCCGTATTCATTGACGGCGAGAAACGCATGACCTTACGTGGGGATTCCATTGCCGCCGATTTTCAAGCGGTAGTCGAAAACTACATCCAGCAGCGCTTTGGTGCGTCTGTTGCCACATCAACACACTAAGAATTCGCATGGTTGAAAAGTCTGCTGCCAGTAGAGTGGAAAAGCTGTTTGCCGTAAAAGGCATGAACGATATTTTGCCGCCCGATTCCGCACAATGGGAGTGGTTTGAAGAGCAGGTGCGTGTGCAAATGAATCGCCACGCTTACCGCAACATTCGCACGCCGATTGTGGAGCCCACAGCTTTGTTCGTGCGCGGTACCGGGGAAACGACGGATATTGTCGAAAAGGAAATGTATGCCTTTGAAGACAAACTTAATGGCGAGGCGCTGACGCTGCGCCCGGAGAATACTCCCGGTGTCGTGCGCGCCGCGATCGAGCACAATCTGACCTACGATGGCGCCAAACGTTTGTACTACATGGGACCGATGTTTCGCCACGAAAGGCCGCAGCGCGGACGCTACCGCCAGTTCTACCAGTTAGGCGCTGAGGCACTCGGCTTTGCTGGGCCAGAGGTGGATGCGGAGCTGATTGTGTTGGCCCATCAACTGCTTTCGTCCATCGGTTTGCACAGCTTTCGGGTCGAACTCAATAGTTTGGGTGTGTCCAACGAGCGTCATGCCCATCGTGCCGCACTGCTTGCATATTTTGAGAAACATATTGACTCGCTTGACGCGGACGCGCGCCGCCGCCTGCATGCCAATCCATTGCGCATTCTTGACACCAAGAATCCTGCCATGCAAGCACTCGTTCAGGAAGCCCCCCAGTTGCTCGACTTCCTGGGCGAAACATCCCTCAGGCATTTTGAGACGGTCAAAGCACTGTTGACGGCCTGCGGCCTGCAGTGGCAAGTCAACCCCCGGCTGGTACGTGGCCTGGACTATTACAGCCATACGGTTTTTGAACTCATTACGGACGAACTAGGTGCCCAAGGCACGCTGTGTGGGGGCGGCCGATACGACGGCCTGTTTGAACTGTTGGGCGGCAAACCTACGCCAGCCGTTGGTTGGGGAATGGGTATTGAACGTGTTCTGGAGCTTTTGAAAGTGCAGGGACGCTCACGCGAGTCCGCTGTCCCGGACGCGTACGCAATCGTCGTTGATATGGGTGGGATGTCGACTGCCATGCAATGCCTGCAGGTACTGCGTTCGGAAGGCGTCAGCGTGCAAATGCATGCGGGCACAACCGAGGGCTTGGGTAGCATCAAGTCCCAATTTAAACGGGCGGATGCGTCTGGAGCACGATTTGCGCTGGTTTTTGGACCGGACGAGATCGCCCGCGGCGCCGTCACCATCAAGTCTCTGCGTGATGGAAGCGGTGCCCAAATGACGCAAGCACTGAACCAGTCGGCGCAGTGGGCCAAGAGCCTACAATCCCCGGCTTAACTGAATACTCACATGGCAAATCATCTAGATCTTGAAGAACAGGAACAGCTTGACCAGCTCAAGCATTTTTGGAAACAGTATGGCAACCTGATTACTTGGGCACTGATTGTTGTGCTCGGTTCTGTGGCCGCCTGGAATGGATACAACATATGGCAACGCAACCAGTCCGTTCAGGCTGCTGCGATGTACGACGAGGTTGAAAAAGTCGTGCGCGGTGGTGACATTCAAAAAGCGGAACGCGCCTTTGCGGACATGCGGGACCGTTTTTCCAAAGCCGTTTACACACAGCAAGCGGGGCTATTGGTTGCCAAAATGGCGTACGAGGCCGGAAAAATGGACAGTGCCAAGTCAACGCTCTCCTGGTTGAGCGACAACGCTGCGGACAAGGGCTATGCATCGGTTGCCCGATTGCGGTTGTCGGCGGTGCTTATTGAAGGCAAAGCGTATGACGATGCACTGAAGTTGCTTGGATCCGGGATGGCTGAAGAATTTGGGGCTTTGGCTGACGATAGGAAAGGTGATATTTACGCCCTGCAAGGCAAGAAGGCAGAAGCAAAAGGCGAGTATCAAAAAGCTTATAAAGCTTTTGATGAACAGTCAGAGTACCGTCGGCTTGTCGGCGTCAAGTTGAACGCATTGGGTTTTGACCCCGAGGCTGACGCCAAAATTGCCGCGAACAAAGAGGTTACAAAGTGATTTGTATGTCATTCCTTCGCAAGTCGGCTTATCGCCTGGCCCTGTCGTTCGGCGCCGTCGCCGTGTTGGCGGCTTGCGCAGGATCCGATAAAGCCAAGCAGCTTGACCTGGGTCCCAACACCCAGTTGATTGGTGTCCGATCCGCATGGTCATCGAGTATTGGTTCAGTGGGATTCCCACTGGAAATTCGCACGGTTGGCAATCTGATTTTTGTTGCAGGCACCGACGGAAATGTTGCTGCCATAGATGCCAGAACAGGCGGGGATTTGTGGCGGGTGTCTTTAGGGGTCAAGCTTTCAGCGGGTGTTGGAAGTGACGGTCGCTATGGGGCGGTCGTGAGTCGTGACAATGAGTTAATCACACTGGATGGTGGCAAGGAGTTGTGGCGGCAAAAGCTTGCTGCAGTGACCCTGACTGCGCCGTTGGTTGCTGGCGGGCGCGTTTTTACCCTGTCGGGTGATCGTTCGGTGTCTGCATTTGATGCAGCCTCAGGCCGCAAACTCTGGCAGCAACAACGTACCGGAGAAGCACTGGTGCTAGGGCGGTCGGGAATTATCATGGCCATCGGTGACACGTTGGTCACCGGTTTGGGCGGACGCTTGGTGGGAATGAATCCGCTCAATGGCAAAGTTCGATGGGAAGCGCCGATTGCCAACAGCCGTGGCACCAATGAAGTGGAGCGACTCGTCGATCTGGTATCGGGTGTAAGTCGACAGGGCAATCAAGTCTGTGTCAGGTCTTTTCAATCGGCCGTAGGCTGTGTCGACGGATCGAGGGGCAGTTTGATTTGGAGCAAACCTGCGTCTGGCGCTACCGGCGTGGATGGCGATGAGTCAGAAGTCTTCGGTACCGAAAGTGATGGAAAAGTGATTGCCTGGAGACGTGCCGATGGCGAACGCGCGTGGATGTCTGATCGCTTGCGCTTCAGAAGTCTGACGGCGCCTATTTTGGTGGGGCGAGCCATTGTCATTGGAGATGAATCCGGTACCTTGCATTTTCTGTCGCGCCAGGATGGCGCGCCATTGAATCGTGTGCCAACCGATGGATCCGCTATCCAGTCTTCTCCCGTCTTGATCGGGCAAACCCTGGTTGTCGTAACCCAACGGGGTGGTATTTTTGGCTTCAAACCTGAGTGATGGTTTGATCCATACAACATGAAACCTGTCATTGCATTGGTTGGTCGTCCCAACGTTGGAAAATCAACTCTCTTTAACCGTCTGACCAAGACTCGCGATGCCATCGTGGCCGACTACGCCGGGCTGACGCGTGATCGTCACTACGGAAACGGAAAGCAGGGCGAGCACGAGTTCATCGTCATTGATACCGGAGGGTTTGAGCCCGATGCCACCTCAGGCATCTACAAAGAAATGGCAAAGCAAACCCGTCAGGCGGTTGCCGAGGCGGATGTCGTGCTTTTTGTCGTCGATGCACGCGCGGGCCTGTCTGCTCAGGATCACGAAATTGGCAAGTACCTGCGAAAACTCGGTAAACCATGCGTGCTGGTGGCGAACAAGTCCGAGGGCATGACCGCTGGCGCGCAACTCGTTGAATTTTTTGAGTTGGGTTTAGGAGAGGTATTCCCAATTTCTGCGGCGCATGGGCAAGGCATCCGTCCCCTGGTAGAGCTTGCCTTGGGTCCCTTGGTGGAGCCGGAGGTCGGCGAGGACGTCTCCGGTGACGACCCATCGGTGATCAAGCTGGCGGTAGCCGGGCGCCCAAACGTCGGAAAATCGACGCTGATCAATACGTGGTTGGGTGAAGAACGTCTGGTCGCCTTTGATCTACCGGGGACTACCCGCGACGCGATTTCAGTCCCCTTTGAGCGCGATGGGCAGCGGTTTGAATTGATCGACACTGCGGGGCTGCGCCGCAAGGGCCAGGTATTTGAGGCTATAGAAAAGTTTTCGGTAGTGAAAACACTTCAGGCGATTGAGTCTGCCAGCGTTGTTCTCCTGCTCATCGACGCGACCCAAGGCGTGACGGATCAAGATGCCCACATTGCGGGCTACATCCTGGAGTCGGGCCGCGCGGTCGTGGTTGCAGTCAATAAGTGGGATGCCGTCGATGAGTACGCCCGTGAACTCGTGAAGCGATCCATAGAGACCCGTTTGGGTTTTTTGAAGTTTGCCGCCCTGCACTTGATATCCGCCCAGAAGCGTCAAGGTCTTGGCCCTTTGTGGGACTCCATTGCACAGGCACACAAGGCCGCAAATTGCAAGATGTCGACGCCGGTGTTGACGCGTCTGCTGCTGGAGGCCGTTCAGTTTCAAACCCCCAAGAAATCGGGTATGTACCGGCCCAAGCTCAGATACGCACACCAAGGCGGCATGAACCCGCCCATCATCATCATTCACGGCAATTCGCTGGAGCATGTTACAGACGCATACAAGCGCTTTCTGGAAGGTCGTTTCCGCAAGGAATTCAATCTCGTTGGAACGCCACTGCGTATCCAGATGAAGTCGTCGCAGAATCCGTATTCGGACAAAGACAGCAAGTGACTTTGGTGCGCACAGATAGACACCGGAAACATGCGGTGTTTATTGATTGCGTTCCGAATCAATCAGCTTGGTGTGGTATCGTCGACTCTTCTTAATTTTCTTGAACACGGAGAATATCGTGAGCAACAAAGGGCAGTTACTGCAAGACCCGTTTCTGAATGCTTTGCGTCGGGAACATGTGCCGGTCTCTATCTATTTGGTGAACGGCATCAAACTGCAAGGGCAAGTTGAATCGTTCGATCAGTATGTGGTGTTACTGCGCAATACGGTCACCCAGATGGTGTACAAACATGCCATCTCCACCATTGTTCCAGGACGTGCGGTCAATTTCGCTGCTCCTGGTGGCGATGCTCCTGAGACAGAATGAGCCGGCGGGCCGGGTTGGCCCTGTAGTCGAAAAGCCAGCTTTTCCTGATTCAATTTGACAGCAGCGAACCAAACTGCAAGTACACCGACCATTTTGGTGGGCGTGGATCTGGGCGCTCCCAATTTTGATGCCGAATTGGAAGAGCTGGGACTGCTCGCCCAGAGCGCTGGCATGCAGCCTATTGCCCGTATCACTTGCAAGCGCAAGGCTCCCGATGCCGCATTGTTTATCGGTTCGGGCAAGGCCGATGAAATCAAACTATTGGCCACCCAACTGGGTGCCAAAGAGGTTTTGTTTGACCAGAGCCTGAGTCCTGGTCAACAGCGCAATCTGGAACGCCATCTGGAGCTTCCAGTCAATGACCGCACGTTTCTGATTCTTGAGATATTTGCCCAACGCGCCCGGAGTCACGAAGGCAAGTTGCAGGTTGAACTGGCTCGCCTTCAATATCTCAGCACACGCCTGGTGCGACGCTGGTCCCACCTCGAGCGTCAGAGTGGTGGCATCGGCATGCGGGGCGGTCCTGGAGAGGCACAGATCGAACTCGATCGACGAATGATTGGCGAAACCATCAAGCGGACCAAGGAGCGCCTGAGCAAGGTCAAGCGTCAACGACAAACCCAAAGGCGCCAGCGGGAACGCCGGGACGCCTTCAACATATCGCTGATCGGGTATACCAATGCGGGTAAATCCACGCTGTTCAACGCATTGGTCAAAGCACGAGCCTATGCAGCGGACCAGCTGTTTGCCACGCTGGACACGACGACTCGACAGCTGTATTTGGGGGAAGCGGGCCGGTCGGTGTCCCTGTCTGACACCGTTGGCTTCATTCGGGACTTGCCTCACGGCCTGGTGGACGCATTTCAGGCGACGCTTCAGGAAGCGATTGATGCCGATCTGCTATTGCATGTTGTGGATGCGGCCAATCCGAACTTTCCCGAGCAAATCCTCCAAGTGCAACGTGTATTGAAGGAAATCGGTGCAGATGGAATTCCCCAACTGCTGGTTTTCAACAAACTTGATGCGCTGGACACCGAGCACCGCCCGCTTAAACTGGAAGATGAGTTTGAATTAGACGGCGTACAAACTCCCCGTATATTTGTCAGTGCAAGAGATGCTCTTGGACTGCAGGCTTTGCGAAAACGCTTGGCCAGCATTGCGCGGGCGGTAACGCCGGGCGAGAATTCTGCGCTGCTTTCCCCTGAAACTCCAGGGGACGAACTCTAGGTAGGCACAATCGGATCCAGATCTATGAAAAACGACGAAATGAAACCTCCCGTCCGTGCCCATGTGCTCAGCGTTGCCGCGCTGCCAAAATGGCTGCAAAGAATGTTCAGTCTGAACGATTCCCGTTGGGGACGCGGAGACGACAAGCCAAGCGATGCCGGCAAATCAGAGGGTACTCCATCGCCTGAAAACGAGCCATTGAAGCCATCCACTGACGACAATGCATCCAGTGGACGAAGAAACGCGCCAGCTGGAGGGCCCCCTGATCTGGATGAACTCTGGCGGGACTTCAATCGCAAGCTTGGCGGGCTGTTTGGTAAACCCTCCCAGCCACCGCGCGGCGGATCCGGTGGTGGTTTTCAGCCGGATATGAAGAACGCAGGCATTGGCGCAGGACTCATTCTGGGAGTGCTAGTACTGATATGGCTTGGCACCGGTTTCTTCATCGTGCAGGAAGGCCAGCAGGCCGTCATTACCCAATTTGGACGTTACAAGGGTACGGTCAACGCAGGTTTCAACTGGCGCTTGCCTTATCCCATTCAGCGCCATGAACTCGTGTTTGTGACACAAATACGGTCGGTCGATGTAGGGCGTGACAATGTGCTGAAGGCGACAGGACTGCGCGAGTCCGCCATGCTGACGCAAGACGAAAATATTCTGGACATCAAATTTGCCGTCCAGTACCGCCTCAACGACGCCAGGGCCTTCCTGTTCGAAAGCAAGAATCCCGCGGAAGCCGTCGTGCAGGCTGCGGAGACATCGGTCCGGGAAGTCCTTGGAAAAATGAAAATGGACGCGGCACTGTCCGAAGAGCGCGACCAGATCGCACCGCGGGTCAGGGCCATGATGCAGGTTATTCTGGACCGATACAAGGTTGGCGTCGAAGTGGTGGGTATCAACCTGCAGCAAGGCGGCGTGCGCCCCCCGGAGCAGGTGCAGGCGTCTTTTGACGACGTGCTCAAGGCCGGACAGGAGCGTGAGCGTGCCAAGAACGAAGCACAGGCTTACGCCAACGATGTCATTCCCCGCGCGGTGGGTTCCGCCTCACGCCTGAAGGAAGAGGCCGAGGCCTACAAGTCTCGTGTGGTGGCGCAAGCCCAGGGTGATGCGCAGCGCTTCCGGTCGGTGTTTGCCGAGTACCAGAAGGCGCCCCAGGTGACACGAGACCGCATGTACCTGGATGCCATGCAGCAGATCTACAGCAATGTGACCAAGGTCGTGGTGGACTCGCGACAAGGGTCGAATCTCTTGTACTTGCCCTTGGACAAAATCATGCAGATGGGCGCGACGGTCAACGATGCTGGCGTTGCAAACATGCCATCGACAACAGCCCCTGCCCACGTGATACCACCCGTTGCGGCGGGGAACGACGCGCGTAGCCGTGAAGCGGCCCGCACACGTGAACGCGAATCCCGCTAGGAGCTTCCCATGAATCGGATTGGATTGATTTTTTCGTCGCTGTTGGTGCTGATTGCACTGGCGAGTTCGACGTTGTTTGTGGTCGACCAGCGCCAGTTTGGTGTGGTCTATGCATTGGGACAGATCAAGGAAGTGATCACGGAACCGGGTTTGAACTTCAAGCTCCCCCCGCCGTTTCAAAATGTCTCCTACATTGACAAGCGACTTTTGACCTTGGACAGCTCGGATTCAGAACCCATGCTGACCGCCGAAAAACAACGCGTCGTCATTGACTGGTATGTTCGCTGGCGCATTTCCGAGCCTACCGAATACATCCGCAATGTGGGCCTGAACGAGGGTGCCGGTGCTAGCCAGCTCAATCGCGTGGTGCGCAATGCGTTCCAGGAAGAGATCAACAAGCGCACGGTGAAAGAATTGTTGTCCCTCAAGCGGGAAGATCTGATGGCCGACGTCAAGGCCGAAGTGCTGGCCAAGGTGCGGGGTACCAAGCCCTGGGGCGTGGACGTTGTAGACGTTCGCATTACCCGGGTCGACTATGTCGAGGCCATCACGGAATCGGTGTACCGCCGCATGGAAGCCGAGC
Source organism: Rhodoferax sp. (assembly GCA_030645355.1). Lineage (GTDB taxonomy): Bacteria > Pseudomonadota > Gammaproteobacteria > Burkholderiales > Burkholderiaceae_C > Allorhodoferax. The sequence goes on from JAUSNJ010000183.1 coordinate 38,533, forward strand.
GCAAGCGCGTGGCCAATGAGTTGCGCTCCACCGGTGCCGCTGAAGGTGAAAAGATCCGCGCCGATGCTGACCGCCAGCGTGAGGTCACCATTGCGAACGCCTACCGCGACGCCCAGAAAATCAAGGGCGAGGGCGATGCCGAGGCGGCCCGCACCTACGCCGAGGCCTTTGG